>JAWBRY010000026.1:0-12572 GCA_038843545.1 Bathyarchaeia archaeon
GCATTCAGCCTCGTATATGCGGTAGAAGGTGGAGCGGCCTAAACCTCTTTCTATGGACGCCTTATTGAATATTAGGGCGTCTTCCATGTTGTAGCCTTCGTATGATAGGACAGCCCCTATGCAGTTTTGTCCGGATGGACGAAGCTTGTAGCCCATAATTTCCATGAGGGCTGTTTCAACGAGGGGTGTCTGCGGGTAATGGAGGATGTGGGCTCTTGAGTCCACGCGGAACGGGAAGTTTGTGGCGTAAACGCCTAAAGCCTGCTTGGCCATCGCCGCCTGGTAGGAGTTCCTCGGTGACTGGTTGTGCTCTGCATATGGTATTGTTGAGGCGCATATTCCAAGAATCGTGTATGTTGCGATTTCCATGTGGGTGTGCTCGGGGGTTAGCTCTTCCAAGCTTATGGCGATGTAGGCGTTTTCCTCCTCCTCAGCGTCTAAATATTCGATTATGCCGTTCTTGACAAGATCCTCCCAGCCCCATTCGCCCTTGGCCACCTTCTCCACATGCTCCCGTTTAAGCTTGGGAACACCGCTCTCAACAACTATTAGGGGCCGTCTAACCCTTCCCTCATCGCAGTTGACGTAAACCTCCTCCCTTTCGCTGTAAGCTTTAGAAAAGTATGCAATGTTAACTTCGCTGGATATCTCCCCCCTCCGCCTTCTCTGCCTAAACTCTTGGACAAGCCTTTCAGGCGAGGTGCAGTAGCCAATAATGTTCCCGTCGACGAAAACCTTTGCTCCATAACGCTTCAAGGTTTCATTTGCCTCATAGACCGGTGTGACGCCCATGCTGAACAGAACTTGCTTAATTTTTTCCGGGTTAACCCCCACGGATATGCATGCCGATAAGGCTAAGTTTTTAACAAGCCCACAGTTTGACCCTTCAGGGGTTTCGTTAGGACATAAGCGTCCCCAATGGGTTGGATGGAGGTCTCTAGCCTCGAAGTTTGGCTGGCTTCTGCTTAACGGGGACTGAAGCCTCCGCAGGTGGCTGAGCGTTGACAGGTGGTTCGTCCTGTCCAGAAGCTGTGTTACACCAACCCTTCCCCTACCCCAGTTGCCCGTTGCCAAAGCATGCTGAAGCCTTTCAGTGATTATTCCAGAGCGGACGGCTGCTGAAATGTTTATCACGGGGCCTTTAACGCCTATGCGTTCAAGCTGGTATTTTATATCCCGGACAAGGTTTCTGAAAGCTACACGGAACAAGTCCGCCAAGAGGGGACCTGCAAGCCTCAAACGTTTATTCTTGAAGTGGTCTTTGTCGTCTGGATTTCTCCTTCCAAGCTTGAGTTCTATAACCCTGCAGGCCATCTCTCCGAGGAATATAGCCTTGTCCCTTCGGCTTTGGCTTGTCCGCCCAATGTGAGGCAGGAAGTTTTTGTCGATAACCGCTTCAGCTTTTTGTATGCGGTATTCCTCAACTTGCCCGTGGGCTACGCGGTTTCCAATGTATAGTATGGCATCTTTAACAGTGTCAACTCCCGCCGCCTTTTCGAAGGAGGGTTCCAGCTCAGCTTGTATTTCTTCGTCAAGCGAAACGGCCTCCGCAATCTCCTTATCCGACTCCAGCCCCAAGGCCCTCATGACAATCACGAAGGGTACATCCGTCGGCACACCCGGCATTGTAACATATAAGGCGCCATCAGGCTTCATTTTCAACTCTATTCTCGCCCTGAAACCCACCGTTGTAGAGAAGAGCTTAGCCTGGTAAATTGGCGCGGCACCCTTCTCGTCCACATCCACAATGATACGGTTTGGAGCCAAATCCTCCATGGCCACAATCACACGTTCAGAACCGTTGATAATGAAGTAGCCGCCGGGATCATCTGGATCTTCACCACAAGCTATTAACTCATCGCGAGAAAGCTGCGACAAGAAGCACAGCTTAGACTTCAACATTACCGGAATGTCTCCAATGAAAACTAGCTCTGTGTCCTGTTCCCGGCCGTCTATCACTGGGGTCATTTCAAGGGCTACTGGAGCGGCATAAGTTAGGTTGCGTAGCCTAGCTTCAATGGGGTAAATTTCATGCTTTGTCCCGTCAACCTCCGTCACGTAGGGGCCGCTTATCCTCGTCTGCGGGTCTATTATCCAAACCTGTCCAAGCTTCACTTTATATGGGCATTCAGGAACTTCTATTGGGATCTCTCCAACCTCGTCAATTATCTCCTGCAAACCATGGTCTATAAACTCGTTGTAGGAGTCTAAATGTTGACGGACAAGGCCTTTCTCCCTGAAAAACGCATTCAACAATATGTTAGCGTCTTCCCTCGTAAATTCAACTTTAGCCATCTCTAAATAACCTCGCAAACTTTAATGAAGTTTTCAAGTCCTCCAATTTCCCTCCGAAACTGGATCATCCAGTTAAAAAGTCTCCAATATACTTGAAGCTAAACACGTAAACTACACAGCTAGCTAATAAACTTTTTTGTGCAATTTTAACCTATTCAATTTCAGCCTACACTTTTCTATAATGTCTGCCAGAAGCGCCGCCCCGAAGAGGAAAAGGCATATGAGGTGAAGGAGTAGCAACGTTGCGGGGATGGGTTGGGGCAAGCCGAAAATCGTTGGAAATAGAATTGAAAATATGGGTATAACGAGGATCACGTTTGACGGGTGTGGCTGCAAGAAGTTGTGCAGGTCTCGCGTTTTAAACATCGCAGCAGCCGCTATGAGAAAAAACAGCCACTCTAGAGCTATGCTCAAGGAGCTTAAGACATCCAACTCCACAATCCCCGCACCATAAGGCGCTGAAGTTAAAGGCCATAGAAGTTGAACCCTTCCGCCAACAATGAAGTCGCCCAAAAGGGGATGGGAAACCAACGATACAAAATAAGGTAGGGCTGCCTTACGGTACACGATGAAGATGGGAATGAAAAGGGCAGTAGCCACGAGAATAGAGTGGGTTGGCCCGCGGTGCTCAATGAAAAGGAACATTGAATGGTAGAATAGCAGATCGACGTCCATAATAACCGAGAGGGCAAATACTAATGGAATGTTAATGTCTGTTTTTGTTACATGTGCAGTCAGCTTTGCAAGGGTGTAACCCATAGCGCAGTGTCCAGGGGCGTACGAAGCTTTCCCCTCCAAACTGGATGTACAAATATTTGCGTAGGCTATTTAAATTGTGTGAAGTTTCCATACAAGCTTTCGGGGAATAGTTAATAAGAAAGCTTTTTGAAGCATGATATTGGGCGGCGGTAGCCAAGCCAGGTCAAAGGCGGAGGACTCAAGATCGGTGTTAGTAGCTGAACCCCTATGAGCCATCCTCTCCCGTAGGGGTTCGCCGGTTCAAATCCGGCCCGCCGCACCATTTCCAATTTAGCATTTCAGATTTGGCATGTGAATATGCTTGTTAGGAGTTCGCCGTGCCAAACTCTACGCTCGTCCATAATTGTCACTCCAACGTTTTCCGATGCTTCCATGAACCTTTTTGAAGCCGCCGTTATCAAAACGAGGGTTGAGCCTGCGAACTTCTTTTTCAGCGCTTGTAGGAACTTTTCGTAGAGTTTACGCACCCCTTCTTTTGGGTTTGCCCTAAGCCCATATGGAGGGTTTACAACGATTAAGTCAAAATTTATGTCTGGATAATCTTCGACTTTGGTGGCGTCTCCAACCTTGAAGTTTATTGTTTCGTAAACTCCGGCTTTTTTGGCGTTTTCAATCCCGCCCAATATATGCCCGGTGAACTTTTCCATGGCATATATCGTGAACTGGTTTTTCAGCTCCCTTGCTTGGGTTTCAGCCTTTAACCTC
The DNA here is from genome assembly GCA_038843545.1 of Bathyarchaeia archaeon. Taxonomy (GTDB): domain Archaea; phylum Thermoproteota; class Bathyarchaeia; order Bathyarchaeales; family Bathycorpusculaceae; genus DRVP01. The sequence goes on from JAWBRY010000026.1 coordinate 3,760, forward strand.
TCAAACTCCTCTCTGCTGCAGATTTTAAGCTTGAAAAAGGTGAAGTCTTCCCGCAATTTGCCTGGCGGTATGCCTTTCGCCTCTAAGGCGGCTTCTATGGGAATTGTGGCGCCGCCGCACATAGGGTCTAAGAGGGATTTGGCTGAAGGCCACCTGCCCAGTTTCAGCATTGCTGAGGCTATTGTGGGCTTTAACGCCGCTGGATGGTTGTAGACTCGGTAGTGGCGCTTGTGAAGAGACGCTCCGGTAGTGTTTATTCCCATTAAAAACTCGTTGTTTCTCACGATGCAGTACACTTCAACGTCGGGTGCGTCAAGGTTAACCCTCAGCCTTTCCCCCGTGGCAGAGGCATACGAGTCGATTATGGCTTGACCCACAACCCGTGAAACATCCATGCTTGTGAAGTTATGTACGCCTATACGTTCAGTTCTAACGGCAAAGGATTGTTGTGGATCAATTATCCACGTGTAGTCCAGGTTTTTCGCGATCGTGTAAATGTTGTTTAGATTTTCAAATCTTGAGTGGCATAGTTGGATGAAAATTTTGTTTATGGTTCTTGCTTTAAGGTTTAGCAGGTAAATGTCGGATACTCGGCCTTTGAAAAGTATGCGGCCCACGTCCCGTTCGGCTTTAAAGTCTAAAATTTCTTCAACCTCCCTTGCGGCTATGTCCTCTATCCCCATAACGGTTGTGGCAAAGAAGCTGAGCTCTTTCATCGCAAAAATTAACAGCGCAAGGCTCCTTTAACCCTTTACTATCGTATGCTAGACGAGAATCCTCGGAAAGGATATATTTAACGTTGCACTTCTGGAGACTTTTAAAGGCGAAACTTAATGGATCTTGTCGAGAAAATCCTTAAACTCAAAAGGGAGAAAAAGGCAATTATACTCGCCCACAACTATCAGAGGCCTGAGGTTCAGGACATAGCGGACTATGTTGGCGACAGCATAGAGCTTAGCAGAAAGGCCATGATGGAACGTGACGCGGAAATAATTGTTTTCGCGGCTGTCGATTTTATGGCTGAATCCGCCGCCATCCTCAACCCAGACAAAAAGGTTTTGCTGCCCTCTAAGGGGGCTCGCTGCCCCATGGCTCAAATGTTGACCGTCGACGAGATTAAGAGGTGGAAGGTGCTCTACCCCCTTGTTCCAGTGGTTTTGTACGTTAACACTTTGGCTTCAGCCAAAGCCTACTGCGACGTGTGCTGCACATCCGCCAACGCTGCGGAAGTTATAGGCGCCTTGGATGCTGAAACGGTGCTTTTTGGGCCTGACCGCAACTTGGCGGAGTATGTTCAAGAGAAAACGGGGAAAACCATTATTCCAATCCCTGAACATGGTTTTTGTCCAACCCACCTGCTTTTTCACCCAGAAGAGGTTCAAGCGCTTAAGGTTCAGCATCCAGACGCCGTGGTCATGGTTCATCCGGAATGTAGCGCTGAAATGCGGAAAATAGCCGACTTTATAGGCAGCACCTCCCAAATGTGCAGGTACGCTGGAGAAAGTCAAGCAAAAACCCTTATCGTGGCAACCGAGGAGGGACTATTGCACCGCCTGAGGAAGGAAAACCCGGGCAAGCGTTTCATTCTAGCCTATGAAGGTGCTGTTTGCCCAAACATGAAGCTAAACACCCTTGAGAGGATTTATCTAGCCCTAAAAGAGGAAAAGCATGTGGTCACGGTTCCAGAGCCAGTTGCAGGCAGAGCTAGGAAAGCGTTGGAGAGAATGTTTGAGCTAACAAGCCGTTAACCCGGCTAATGCTCAAGAGAAACAATCATTGCCTTGAGAAGCTTGACACCTCTTTTCGACGCTATTTCATCGCTTAACTTTCTTATTTCCGCGGCGTCTCCCCTAACGGCAACAGCTTCAAGACAATCCCTTTCAGTTAAGTGGATGTGCATCGTCGAAGAAATTATATGCGCATACTTATGCTGAACATCCGTTAAAACGTCCTCTAAACCCCTAACCTCGTGATCGTACAGAAGCATCAAAACCCCTGCTTGGGGACCCCTCTCCTCCTGAAGCCACTTGCGCTCGGAAACAAAAAGCCTAACAGCATCCTGGACAGCCTTCGAACGGTTTTCATAACCCATTTTCCGGATAACCTCATCAAACTCTTCTAGAAGGTCTGGTGGAAACGTCACGCTTACACGTACTATTTTCTCCGTCTTCGCCATCCGGAATCACTGCTTAGATTTAAGCGTTTTAAGCCATAAAGTTTTTATGTAGCTGTATTACTTTTATAGAAAAAAGTAATACGAGGACCTCCTAATGAAACTTAAACCAGTAGACATCGCCACAATAGCCATCTTCTCAGCCCTCTGGGCAGTTCTAAACCTAACGGTGGGACCATTAGGTTTCACGCTTTTCCAGTTGCCCATATTCTGCGACTTCGCCGTCTATTTCACCCTACTATTGGCTACATGGGCCTCGGGCAAGGCTTTGGTGCCGTCGGCGGTGGGTTTAATCGGCGCCCTAATCGTGTTGGCCATGAGGCCAGCCTCAACCCAGATGATAGGTTTCCTGGCGTCAGCCATCCTCTTTGACGTTTTAATGACCCTTTGCAGACATGAAATCCGCTTTAAACCATACAACATGACCGTAGCATCCACTGCAACGCTGATATCCGCATATTTTGCAGGCGTGGTTATTGGAGCGGTTTTTATGGGCAGGTCTTTGGAGTGGGCGCTAACCTTCTGGGGTGTATGGCATTTAATAGGCGGGGTGTTAAGCCTAATCATTGCTATACCAGTGATTGGAGTCCTTGAAAAGGCAAAGGTCAAGGGAGTAAAAAGTGTTTGAAGAGAGAGAAGCCCTAATATTGAAGGTTAAGAAGGCAGAAAACCTTCATGGACATCTTGGACCATTTCTAGTCATAGGCGTGAAAATGGCAAGACTTGCGGAGAAAATTCTAAGCTTGGAAAAAGCTGGACGACGGGACTTGCGGGTATTGGCGAAACTTCCGCTTAAAATCCCTTTCTCCTGCATTCTCGACGGAATCCAATCAACAACCCAATGCACGATTGGAAACGGAAAGCTTAAGGTGAAAAACTTCAATGGCGGCGTAACAGCGATTTTTAGGCTCAAAGGACAAAACAAAACCGTAAAGGTTCGCGTGAAACGCCAACTGCTGGAAACTCTTGAACATCAACTTTCAAACGGTACATTAAACGAGGAACTTGCATGGAAAATAGCCGAAACACCAGAGAATCAACTTTTCGAAATTGAAAACAGATAAAGCCATCCTTGAGGAATTATTTTCAGAAATGTCCATTGAAAAGGATTTGGAAACTGCGAAAGATGAGCTGCGCAGGAAGAGCTTAACACTGGTGATAGTGAAGGACTCCAAGGTGATTTTTGAAAGCGGAACGCATGGAGTTTCAGCCTTTTTAGAAGCTCTGGAAAATCTTGGGGGTGAAATGGAAGGCGCATCTGTTGCAGACAAAGTTGTTGGAAAAGCCATAGCCCTATTATGTGTTTACGCTGGGGTAAAAGCTGTCTACACGCTGACTTTGAGTGTTAACGCAAAACGTGTCTTCGAAAAATATGGCGTCCACTTTGAATGGGAAAACCTCGTAGAAAAAATTTTAGACTCTTCTGGAGAGAATGTTTGCCCCTTCGAAAAGGCAACCATGAAAACCGATAACCCAAAAAAGGCTTATGAAAAGGTTAAAGCTCTGCTGGAGGCCCTTAAGGATAAGCGATGAGGCGCATGGAGCAGCAAACACAAAGGATTTATATCCACCGGAGATGATGAACTGAAGCGTATTAGGGAAAGCGTTTAAGGAGAAGAGAGCTTGAGCAGCCAAGTAGTCCATTTGAAAGATTCAAGCTTTAACGAGGTTGTGAGTGGAAACAAGCTGGTTTTGGTTGATTTTTACGCTGACTGGTGTATGCCATGCAGAATGATGGCGCCCGTTGTTGAGGAACTAGCTAGAGAATACGCTGGAAAGGTTTTGGTTGGGAAAATCAATGTTGACGAAAACCCTGCTACAGCCGACCGTTTTCAAGTCTTCAGCATCCCAACCCTCATTATTTTCAAGTTTGGTAGGGAAGTTGACAGGATTGTTGGCTTCGTCCCCAAAAAACAGGTTGAATCCCTTCTCAAAAAATATTTGGAGTGAGAAGCCGTGGAAATTTCGGAACGCCGAGTGATAGGTGCACTGCTGCTACTTTTGGGAGTTTCCATGTTCACTCTGGGCCTTTACACTGGACAGTTAAGCATCATCGTTGAGCTTTTAAGCAAGACATTCTTAGCTTGGAGCATTTAAGAGACAGCTTAATTTAGGTTCAAACTAACAGTATGGAAGGTGAATTAAGCATGTGTCCGAAAATTGAAAGCAAAAATGGGGAGGAAGAGGCTATCCTAGAAGTTGCAAGGCTTATGCAGGTTGCCGCAAGAACTTCCCCGAAATCAGCAGGCATAGACGACATCATAACGTTAGTCGTTTATGGAGAGGAGAAAGATGCCATAGCTGAAAAAATGAACGAGATAGCGGAACAGAGAAACATTGATGGTTTTAAACGCGACGCAAAAAACGTGAAAGACTCAGATGCTGTGGTCTTGATAGGAGTTAGGGGGAACAAAAGCCTTCGATTAAACTGTGGAGCCTGCGGCTACATGACATGCCAAGAATTTGAGGAAACTCAGAAAAAGGCTGGACAGGACTTTGTTGGCCCCACCTGCCTGTTTAAGGCTTTAGACCTTGGAATAGCTTTAGGCTCCGCCGTGAAGATTGCAAGCCTCCTCAACGTTGACAATAGGATAATGTACCGCATTGGCACGGCCGCCTTAAAGCTTAACCTCATGCCAGAGGTGACTGTCGCCATGGGAATACCGCTATCAGCAAAGGGCAAAAACATATACTTTGACAGGAAGTGGCCTTAGGCTTCAAATTTGACTCCTCATTTTTTCATACATTTTTTCCAAAGTCCACTTCACACTTGACTTCAAATCCCTCAAACGTTCGGCGTCAAAGTTTTTTACGTGGATTTCCCGGACAAAGTCGCCCTCCCTCAAAATGTTGTAGGTGAATATTTGTTCGGGCTTAATTTTTCCAGCTTTGGCCAGTTCGCTGTCCTTCTGCTGCATTTTAGCCAAAACCCTCTCAACGAGAAACTGGTTGAAAGGCGGCGTGTTCACGTTAAAGTTTTTGTCTTCCGCCACAACAACTTTTAGAAAGTTTTCCCCAACATAGAGTTTAGCAAGAGGCTCCCCAGAAGCTGCTTTTAAAACCGTAACCTCCTTGAACTCCGGCATTGACGTGAACGTTTCCGCTTGCGGAGCCGGAGGTTGATGAATTGCCTCTTCCCTTACAGGCGGGGTTGGTGTTGGCGGCGCAACCTCCATTGTTGGAGGTTTCTTAACAAGTTCAGCCCGCTTAAATCCTTTGGCCAACAAAACCGAGTTTATACTTTCGAGAATTGAATGAAGCTCTTTAAGCTCCGATTCAAGCTTCTCGATCCTCTTTTCAATCCTTTTTTTAAAAGCGAGAAGCCTCTTAACCTCTTCAGCCTCCTCAGACATCCACACCACAGCAGATATTTATGCAGTATTGCTGTTTATCAAGTCTTTGATGCGTAAAAGTCATGAAACTTCAGCTAAAGCCTTTTCCAAACCCACTTTAAGGTCTGCGTGCTCTGCAACCTTGACGCCAAACTCACTTTCAAGAAACCTTTCAAACTCTTTTAGAACTGGACTGTCGGTTTGGTTCCACCTGAAACATGCATTCTTTCCTTCCATGAGGGGGCTTAAATCGTAGAGGGCCACATTCTTCGAAAACTCCGGTTTCTCGCGGAAAACGTTTACAAGACTTTGGGATGGGGTTTCGGAGAAGAGCCACGCTATATACGAGGCTTCAACAACACGGTAGGACAAGCCTTCCCTAACAACACACTTTCTATTGGCGATGATGGTTTTGAATGATGATGGATGAACGTTTCTGGCTAAAAGAAAGCTGTGGTATTTGTTATCCGTTTCAATCCAGTCCTCGCTTTCAGCCGTCCTCCAACCATAAAACTTACACAACTCTTTAAATCTCTTCAGAATCTCCCAAACTTTTGAGACCTTCATTTGGAACACTAGACCTCTTGCAAGAATCTTATAGAAGAATGTTCTATCCACAGATTTAAACCTATTTGCCAATTTATCCGCAAAAATGTAGGTTTTAAAGTTAAAAATTGAAAAATTGTAGGCAAAAACTCCTTTTTCAAAACAACAATCCAAACTTTGAAGACATTGTTTGAATAGGGCGATCGAAAACTTTTCGAAAATCAAAAAATTTTTCTACATCTTTCCAGCAACAAACAAAATATACCAGCAGTCCCAAAAATGCTTGGGAAGGCTCCCCTTTGAAGGTGAAAAACAACACTTTAACATTGGATTCCACAGATGTGAAAATTTTGGAAATTCTGCAAGAAGACGCCAGACAAACCTACACGGATATAGGCAGACGCCTCGGAATAGCCCACTCAACAGTTTATGACAGGATAAAGCGAATGGAGCAGTATGGCATAATTAAAAAGTATACGGCTCTTGTGGACGTGGAAAAGGCGGGTGCAAAAACCGTAACCGCCATAATGACCATTTACACAGACCCCAAGGAAAGCGAGAAGGTTGCCGAAAAGCTTTCCGGCATCTCACAGGTTCTGGAAGTTTACACGTCCCTATCCGAGGAACTTCAGATAATAGCCAAAGTGGTCGCCGAAAACCAGGAAAGCCTCCACCAATTTATTGCTAGCACGGTTGCACCTCTTCCCGGAGTCCTGCGAATAAAAACATCAATAGTTACGAAGAAGTTTAAGGAAACCCAAAATTCGATATTAAACAATCCCGGGGCGGTTAGCGCGCAATCGAAAAAGGGGAACAGAACTTGAGGAATGAACAGGAAGTCAAAGCATTAAAGACTGTTCCAAGGGAGAAGGCCTTCTACTTCTTCACATCAATAGGGAACTACACAGGCGAAAGCGCGTCGTCCCTAAAGGAGTTCATGGAGAAAATAGGCGAGATTGATATAAAATCTTTGGAGTTTCACTTTCATCGTGGAGATTTTGAAAAGTGGGTGAGTGAGGTCTTGGAGGATGCAACTCTCGCCGAGGAGATAAGAAAATTGAAGGCGACAGGCTTAGCTGGCGAAGATCTTCGAAACCAATTATACGCCGCTGTGGCAATGGAGTTGAAACGCTTGTCTAACCTTACATCTTCACATAAAGGTTTTTGACTGCCCGTTGAACCGTGAAGCTGTTCATGCGCACGCTAAACGCGATCTTAGAGCGTTTAAACCGAAGATGCCTAATTTTAGCTTTCAGCGATTTTCTTTAGTTGTTTTTGGTACATTTCAACTATTTCGTTTGTGGTCGTTGCGTCTTCCGCCGCTTTGTCAAGTCTGTAATCGCCGGTGAATCTTGGAAATCGAATGGCTAAGCCGTTTCCTTGGCGTATTTTGTTTGTTGCACATGTATGAATGGGGCTTAGGGTTATCTCCGCGCCAAGGACTTCTATCACCACTTTTGGCTCGAACCAGACGTCCGCCTCGATGAGCGAGTTTACCCTTGGATGCTTGTGGGGTATTACGTGTTTTTTCATCATCTCCGGAAGCCTCGCCAAGTCTTCGTCTGTGAATCCTGTTCCACATTTTGTTACAGTTTCGAAGGTGTCGTTTTCTGGGTTGTACGCCGCCAACAGTAGGGCGCCATAGGTTCCTGCGCGTTTTCCCCGCCCGTGAAAGGCGCCGACTACAACCAGGTCCACAGTGTCTGTCATTTCGCTTTTGTAGTCGCGCTTATACTTTATCCAGAGCCAGCCTCTTGCGCCCGCTTGATATATGGAGTCTTGGGCTATTGACTTGCACATTAGGCCTTCACAGCCGTTTTCAATGGCTTCTAAGAAGAAGTTTTCGAGTTCCTTGATGTTGTCGGTGGTTATGGATTTAGCGAGCTTTATTCTTTCGCCCTCCTTGACTATGCCTTCAAGGATTTTCCGCCGGACTGGATAAGGTTCAAGCGTCAAATCTTTTCCATCCACATATAAAACGTCAAACATGAAAAGCGAGACTGGGTATTCCTCCATGGCCTTTTCTACGCCGTATTTGCGTCTGCGATGCATAAGCTCCTGGAAGGGCCTCATCTCGCCGGTGTCTGGATCTATGGCTACACATTCAGCCTCCACGATGGCCTCTTCGGCCGAAACATGTCGCCTTAAAAGTTCTATAGCATCTGGATATTGGTCGGAAATGTCTTCCAGGCGCCGTGAAAACAGAGTTATTTCGTCTCCTTTCTTGTGGGCTTGGATGCGTTCGCCGTCATACTTGTATTCGGCCATGCATTTCCCGCCAAGCTTTTCAAGGATTTCCTCAGGCGAGGAAAGCCTTTCAGCCAGCATGGGCCTTATGGGGTTTCCCACCACAACCTTGAACTTTTTAATGCCTCCAAGGCCTTCTTCTGCGAGGACCTTGGCAACCAGTCCAAGATCTGATGAGATGTTGTAGGCGCGTTCCACAAGCTCGCGGGTTTCCTTGCCGCCCCCGTAAGCTATTGCCAACGCATCTAACACCGTCATATCTGCGATGCCCAAACGAAGGTTTCCAGTGACCGTCCGCATTATGTACTTGGCCTCTTTAGGCGTTGCATCGGCTAAAAGCCCGGCTAAAAGCGTTACTTTAGTGTCGATCGCACCTGAACCTGAGGCTCTCGCCATCTTATCGAAGGTTTCATAGACCCTTTGAACCGTTAAGGGTTTTTGGAAAAACGTTATCTGCTTTTTCCGAGCTATAAAGTTCTGGGCTGTCTCACCAATATCACCAGTCTTCTTCATAT
>JAWBRY010000026.1:12582-15093 GCA_038843545.1 Bathyarchaeia archaeon
TCGCTCTCCCGCCGTCCTGAAGCATGGGCAAGGGCTTTTATGGCGAGCCTTTCAGCCACACCGATCTCAAGTTTGACAAAGTCTGGGTAAATTTTCCCCTGTGTTAGGTAAACAACCTTGTCGATGACTTCTTTAGGCGTTTTTTTGAGCAAACCCACCAGTAGATCCGTCATCTCAAGCCTTTTCGTGGTGGCCTCAATCTTCTCGTAAACTTCGGCAATTTCAGAGTATAGCAAAACTACTCCTCAAAGGTGATAGAAATTAGCCAAATATATTAAATTTGACCACCAACTGCTTTGCAAAAGGATTTTGCCCTTCTCCCTTCAAAACTTCAGAATAAACGAGTTTCCCACATCTTCATTTCTTCAAACTCCTTGGTGTTGAACCTAAAAGGCTAACCAGTACGCCAAAGGTTTAGCTTCACTGAGTCCCTGTTCGATCAAGAGTCTTCTTAAAATTCGCGACAGCATGTATGTGAACGCTTAGGCCTAAAACTTTTCGTAGTGAATTATCTGTCTCAGTGGTCTTCTGCTTCTCGGTGGTCGACACACTACTCAAAAGGGAGACTCTGCTGGATAGCCGACTGGTATTATGGCCACGGGCCTCACACCCTCTGGAATATTTAGGATTTTTCTCGCCTCGTCTTCTCTGAAGGCTCCAACCCAGCATGTGCCTAGGCCCAGAGCGTATGCTGCCAAGTGAATGTTTTGTATGGCGGCAGCCGTATCCTGTATGCAGTAGAGAGTTCTGCCTCTTGTTCCATAGCCGCGGGCTGAATGCTCTTCATCTGCACATACGACAATGACGACGGGAGCTTCCTCAATGAAGGATTGTCCCAAGGCGGCTTCAGCCAGCCTCCTCTTTGTCTCGGGGTTTCGGACAATGATGAACTCCCATGGCTGTATGTTTCCAGCGGATGGAGCCCACCTAGCAGCCTCAATAATTTTCTCAACCATTTCCTGGGAGACATCTATATCCCGAAAAGCTCGAATGCTACGTCTTCCTTTGATAGCTTCAAAAACGTCCATCCCCACACACCCTCCCATAAACAGTAAAGAGGCTTATCTGATAAAACTATCTAACCACAGCGTGGACAACATGGACGAACGTATACTAAAACTTTTTGAGGAAAATCCTAAAAGCTTGTGTTGCCCTTTTTATTTTTGGATGATGAACTGGAGAGTCAATAGAGCCTTTAACGGCTGTGATATGACTCGACGGGCGAACTGACACTTAAAACTTATGAGCATTGTGCTCCTTTTTGCGGGGATGTTGTCGAAACGGTTATTAGAAGGAAGCGCATTTGCTACCAAACTTTGTGGACGTTTGGGATGGTTGAATGGACGAGTTTGCGAAACTTTTCATTGAACTTGTGGAAGCATGCCACGCCCACGAAAGATACCGCGATTTAGAGTGCATAAATTTAATCGCAAGCGAGGGCCTAAAGTCTCCAGCTGTTAGGGAAATGCTCAGGCTATGCATGGACCTTGAATCCAGATACTCTGAGGGTGAAAATGACCTTCAAGGACGCGTTAAAGAGAGATACTATCAGGGGCAGAAATACATAACTGTAATCGAAAACTGTGCAGCTGACCTAGTCAAGAAGCTTTTTAACTGTAATTGGACGGACATTCGGGTTGTTTCAGGCACCCACGCAAACTTGGCAACGTTCAAAGGAATTTCAAACGTGACTAAGAACAGGAAGATGGTTGTGGCGCCTCTAAGCTGCGGCGCCCACATATCCCATGACTACACCGGCTTGGCAGGGCAGGTTTTAGGGCTTGAAATAATAAACCTTGCCTACGATGTGGAGGAGCTAAACATAGACGTAGATAAATCGTCTGAAATAATTAGGGCTGCGCGTCCAGGCTTGGTAACTTTGGGTGCAAGCCTCTTCCTGTTTCCACATCCGGTGAAGGAGCTTAAAAGCGTTGTAGAGGATGTTGGAGCTTACCTAGTTTACGATGGGGATTGATAGCTGGCGGAGCCTTCCAAGATCCGTTGAGGGAGGGCGCCGACTTCGTGACAGCTTCAACCCACAAGACTTTCCCGGGACCTCAAGGGGGATTGATACTGGCAAACTTGACGGATGAACGCATGGAAAAGGCGATAAAAGGGGTTCAACATGCAGTTTTCCCATTGAGCACTTCTAACGTGCATTTGGCAAGGCTGCCAGCCGTTGGCGTTGCAGCTTTGGAGTTGAAGCTTTTCGGTGAAGATTTAGCGAAGCAAACGGTTAGAAACGCGCAAGCCGCTGGGCAATACCTGTATGAGCATGGAATTAAGGTGCTTGGCGAGAAGAAGGGCTTCACGAGGTCTCATCAGCTCGCCATAGACGTCCGCGAATATGGTGGCGGGAAGAAGGTTGCCAAGGACTTGGAGGAAGCCAACATAATAGTTAACAAAAACCTTCTGCCATATGATGACCAAAACAACAGGGAAAACCCCTCAGGCATTCGGCTAGGCTTCCAAGACGTGACTAGAAGAGGTTTTAGGGAAAGCGACATCGAA
>JAWBRY010000027.1:0-14824 GCA_038843545.1 Bathyarchaeia archaeon
CCCGCCACCACCTCGCCACGTCGTATTCCACGGCATAACCGTATCCGCCGAAGGTTTGCATGGCGTGATAAACCGCCTGTATTCCAGCGTCCACAGCCGCCACCTTTGCCATGTTGGCTTCCGCCCCGCATTCCCGTCCATGGTCATAAAGCCAAGCAGCCTTATAGTTCAGGAGCCTTGCAGCTTCAATTTTGGCTTTGGCCTCAGCCAGCGGAAACTGTATAGCTTGATGCGTCCCTATAGGAACATCGAAAACCCTTCTTTCCTTGGCGTATTCCACAGCCTTTTTTATGGCTAAAAGTCCCAAGCCGCATGCTGCCGCCGAAAACGACATCCGTTCAGGGTTAAGCGTGTCTAACAATAGATACCAACCCTTATCCGGCTCGCCTAAAACGTTTTCTTTGGGAACCCTTAGGTCGCTTATGTAAACCTCAAAGGTCTTCGAGTAATTTATGCCGTGTTTCTCGATTGGAATCATTTCTATGGATGGGTTTGGCATGTCCACAAGAAATAACGTTAAGCCCAAAGTCCTTTTTGGAGCCTTGTCGATGGGCGTTGTCCTTGTGACAAGGAGCATCCCCCCAGCTCTATCCGCGCCAGAAATGAATATTTTCTGGCCATTGACCACGTATTCATCTCCATCCTTGACAGCCATGGTTCTAATGTTTAAAGTGTTTGTCCCAGCGTCCGGCTCTGTTAGGGCTAGGCAAAACTCCATTCCCTTGACAATTTTCGGCAGATACTTCTCTTTCTGAGCGTCGCTGCCATGCTTTGTTATGGAAAGGCCTCCGAAAACTGCTGAAAGGCATAGGAACCATTCCCCAGCCAGCCCACAACCCTCTGAAACAAGCGTCTCCATGGCCAGCAACAGCTCGAACAGGCCCATTCCGCTTCCTCCATATTTTTCAGGGATCACTATGCCTGGAAAACCGGCTTCTACAAGGCTTCGCCAGAAATCTGCTGGAAACTCGTGTTTGCGGTCTTTCTCCCGCCAATATTCCGGACCATAATCATGGGCTATTTCAACAGCCGCCTCAACAATCATTTTCTGTTCAGGCGTCAAATCAAAATCCATTCCACTTCAACTCGGTTCTAATTTTATGGGAGTTCTTAAAACGCTTCCTTGCAAGCAAGGTTGAAGTGTCAACTGCTTTGTGTTTGGGCCGGCCTTGGTATGTAGATTCCATGAGGGTCTATAGCCCTTAAGATTGCAAGCTCCTCGTATGTCGGCGGCTCCGTTGTGGGCACATGTTCTGGCACAATTAAGTTGAAGCCGGTGTTCTCCATAATCTGTTGAAGCGTCGTGCCTGGATGGATTGTCGCCAGTCTAATGCGTTTTGTCTCTGGGTCAAAGTCCATTTGGCAAAGGTTTGTAACCACTAGGGACGGGCCGCCGCCGAGTAAGCCGACTCTCTCCCTGGCTCCCGGCCCCTCTAGAAACCCTGGACTGGTTAGGTAATCGAGTTTTTTCACCATCTTACGTTTTTCATGGGTCATTACTATCACAACCCGTTTAGCTGATGAGGCTATGTCGTTTCCACCCCCGCTTCCAGGAAGCCTCACCAACGGGTTTTCAAAGTCGCCAATGCAGGTTGTGTTTATGTTCCCATACTCGTCTATTTGGGCGGCTCCTACGAAGCCAACGTCTACACGCCCCCCTTGAAGGACAAAGCCGAGCGCTTCGATTAGGTCTATGGCTGCCGAGGCCCTGTAGCCAAGCCTTGAGTCGGCAACGGATAGGGCTATGTCTATGGCGTTGGAGTCGATGAAGCCTGCCTCATAAATTATTTTGGCTTTAGGTGCATGAGTTCTTTTAGCCAACATGGCGGCAATCATTGGCAAGCCGGTTCCAACAAAAACCACTTCACCATTCTTTATGACTCTGGCGCTGCAAACTGCCATAAGCTCAAGGGTGCTATACTCGCCCAGTCCAGCATAATTCTTCGCCATTATTTGGCCCCCTAATATGGGAAGGGTTTTTTAGCCCTAAGCTTTAAAAGACGCCCAAAACCAATTTTTTTGAGGAATTCCATGTGGTCTTCGACGCCTGTTATGTATTCTTCGCAGTATTTTTGCCATCCCTCCTCCGTTTTGCATTGCTGGTAATACATGCGTATATGTTCCAGGTCATAATCGTAGTAGTTGTAGACCATCATGGGGTAAGCTCCCCATGGACACTCCACAACGTAGTCCACGTATATATTAGGGATCACCGTCTGATCTGGTTGGGAGCGAATAAACTCCGTGTCCACGATTTCCTCGGCTAAAACTATCACTTTTTTGCTGGCTTTAGCGCCTTCCACGTCTTCGCCCTTTATTCCATCTATTTGGGCGTTTCCCTCCCTGTCAACGCGGGATACATGCACTATGCTGAAGTCTGGGCGAATTGAGGGCACAAGCACAACCTTCTCACCCGTAAAGGGACAGGTTATAACGTCAGCCTTTTTCTGTCGGAAGCGTGTTTTCGCCAGTAAATCTGTTCCAAGCATGCTCTTTAAGGGCATGAAGGGAACTCCCAGCGCGCCACCCAGAAAGCGTAAAGCCATGGCTAAGTTTGTGTAGTCTTCTATTTGGACTGCTCCCTCACGGATTCTCCGCTGAATGTTTGGAGCCGGCCCAATGCCTTCAATTGCGAAATAGGCCAGCTCGAAACGGGAGGCCACATAGGCTCCTGCAAGTATGTCAACGTCCATCTCTGAGCCACTAGCGTAAACTGTTAGGTTTCGCTTTCCCTGCCTAACAAGCTCATGGGCGAAAGCCATGGGTGGCCTCTGAAAGCCGAAACCACCCCAGAAAACTTGCGCTCCGTCTGGGATGAGTTTAACAGCCTCTTTAAGAGTTATCCGCTTATCTTCCACCAACGCTTCAACCAAACGAGAACCCCCGATAATTATTACAAGCTTTTCAATTTAAAACTTTCAAAATGATGTGATCCTCATGAAAAAATGAATGAGCCACTAAACCTTTTCCGGTTCCGGCGCCTTTTCAAGGTGCTCAATTCTTATATAAGTGCCCTGTTTAATTAAAATGCGTTTATTAGTGGAATGTGATGGTATGCGAAAAACGATATTTAAAAAGCTTGAAGCTCAAGGTTTAATAGCTAATTATAACCGTTTGAGGAAGAATCTCCCGCCAAGGCTTCCGGAGAGAGTTTTTATTTGGGATGAAACGTTAAGGGAAGGTGTCCAAACACCCACGGTGTTTCTGACTCATGTAGAAAGGGTTAAACTGGCTAAACTGCTGGACGAGGCGGGAGTTTTTGTTGTAAATGTTGGTTTTCCAGCCTTGTCCGAGGAGGAGAAAAACTCCGTCAAGCGTATAGCTAATGAAGGTTTTCAGCGGGCCATCATAGCTGCCTCAGCCCACGCCACAAAAGAGGATGTAGAGGCGTGTCTCGACTGCGGCGTTAAGGAGATTCTAATTTCCACGCCCTTCAACGGGTTGAACCTCCGGTATAGGCTTAAAATGTCGAAGGAGCAGGTTCTCAAAAATGTTGTGGAATGCATTCAGTATGCGAAAAGGCATGGGGTTTCTGTAAACTTCGTTTTGGAGGATGCTTCTAGAACACCTTTGCAGGATGTTCTGCAGATTTTTGAAGCCGCTGTTAGGGCTGGTGCTGATAGGCTTGTGATCGCCGACACTGTGGGTTTTCTGAGGCCGTTATCCATGCGTTATTTAGTTTCTCATGTCAGGGATGGACTTCAACAATCCCTAAAAATGGAGCCTCCGCTTTGTGTCCACTGCCACAACGATTTTGGCTTGGCCACAGCGAACACGCTGGCAGCCGTGGAGGAGGGGGTTGCCCACGTGCACACATGTGTGGCGGGCTTCGGTGAAAGGGCTGGTGTTGCCCCGTTGGAGGAGGTTGTCGCAGCCCTTGAAATCTTGTATAATGTGGATACGGGTGTGGACATGAAGAAACTTTATAGGCTTGCCCAGCAGGCGGAAAAAAGCTTCGCCTTGCCCATTCAGTTTCACAAGCCCATAGTGGGCGAAAACGCTTTTGCCTACGAAATTGACGAACATGTGGAGGGGATGCTGGCCCACCCACTCATCTACGAGCCTTTCCCGCCGGAGATGATTGAAAGGGAAGCACAATTTTACATAAGCAGAAGCGGTGGAAGGCAACTTGTTCAGGGGCGCCTTGAAGCCGCTGGAATAAACGCCACTCCATGGCAAGTGGACGAAATAGTTAGGAGAATCAGAAGCGTGCAGGAAAGCCTGGACAAGGGTGGAACCCAGATGACCTTCTACCAGATCAAGAAGTTGATGAGGGAGCTGCGGAAGGGCCTAACCGAGGAGGAGTTCTGGCAGATAGTTGAGTATGTTACAAAGCAAAAGCCAAAACTCCCAACGCCTCCACTGGAGGTTAAGGGGCCCTAGATTAGAGATAAAACCTCAAGGGCTTCCCTGATTTCATCCATGCCCAAGGGTCTTGGGTAATTGTAGATGGGGCCGCCCGGCTTCTCGTTGTAGTAGGGTCTGTTGCAGTCTGGGCAGCCTGATGTCTGGAACGGTTTCCCCGACTCCACAATCCTTTTTAAAGTCTGCTTGTTAACGCCGTAATCGGTTATGCAGTCTTCTCCGTCAAATTTCATGCCTTCAAACCTTGCAATTCCATGAACTATTAGGTAGCGGGCTAGTTGGATTCGCCTATACTGTTGGATGGGCGGCTGCTTCATGCTCTCTAAAGCTGTTCCAGAAACGGGGGTGAACGCGAAGAGGGCAGGCAGAACCCCCATGTCAACACATCTTTGAATCATGCAAACCATCTCCTTCTCCGTTTCGCCCAGCCCCACAATCAGGTGGGTGGTGACCATGCCCCTTCCAAAGATTTTTACAGCCTCCTCCAGAAGGATTAGCTGTTTCCTCATTTCATAGGGGCCTCCCGCCGAAAGACCCTTGACCTTATCGAAAATTTCTTCAGTTGCCGCATCAATGGGTATGCCCATCCTCTCCACCCCAGCCTCGGCTAGGCTTTTTATGTTTTGCGGGGTTAGGGGCTGGCATGAAACTGATATTGGAACTTTAACGGTTGAGGAAACAGCCTCCACAAGAGCTTGGAGGTGCGTGAAAACTTCCGGGTAGTTTAGGGCTTGTATACAGACACGCCTTATCAAGCCTTTATGCACTGCTTCCACCATGCCTTTAAGAACCTTTTTTGTGGGGAAGGCCGGCCAAGAAACCCTTGAAAGCATATCCGCCCTGCCGCAGCTTTCCCTGGCTTGGGGGCAGAATCCACAGTTTGCCAGGCATCTGCCCCTTCTATATGTCATCAGGTAGGCGGTTGTAGGCTGGGCGTCAAGTTTCCCGCGAAGCAAACCCAGCACTATGGCGGAGCCCAGTGATACACGAACCATTTTTGGAGGTTTAATGTTCAACCCGCCCACACGTGTTATGCTTTTCTGCTAAAGATTCTAAATTCATAAATATTTTATTATGTTTGCATCCACAAGCCTTTCAGAGTGGGTAAGCCTTGAGAAGGTCAAAGCTGGAAATTTATGAGGCCATTTTATCGGCGCTGGCGAGGAGGCCCATGACCATTGACGGCATAGCCTACAGAATAAGCATGGACTGCACGCTTCTCCAGCAGTATTTGGAGTCGCTGGTAAAGTATGGACTTGTCCGGGAAATGGTTAAGGGAAAGAGGAGGGTTTACGCCATAACGGAGAGGGGGTTGGCTGTTTTCAGAACCCTAAGCTTCCAGAGATACTTGGACAAGATTGCAAAGTCGATTAAAACTGCAAGTGCTTCTTCAGAGTTGACTCCTGTTATTTCGAAGGGCGAAGGGGACAAGCCCGAAGGGGGACATCAAACCTAGTGTTTGTTCTCGATTGGTCGGAAGGGGTTTATTAGAAAGAGCTCACCTTTAACTTGAGGAGGTATGGCTCTCTCCCCGGAAGCAGTTTGGCGTTTGAGAAACGGTGAGCTATTAGGGCTTTTAAACAGGGGATTGCTTCAGAAGTCTGGAAAGATACACTTTTACGCTCCAAGCTTCATGTATTATAAGACGGCTTATTTCTGTTCTTCAACCAAGGATTTCCCAACAATCTCTGTTACTGGGAGGAATTGCGCCTTAAACTGCAAGCACTGCGGCGGCAAGGTTTTGGAAACCATGTATCCGGCTGAGACGCCGGAGAAGCTTTACCGTTTATGTGGGAGGCTTAAGGCCGATGGGGCTTTAGGCTGTTTAATAAGTGGCGGCTGCCTGCCGGACGGTTCTGTTCCTCTGGATGGTTTTGTGGAGGCTATTAGGCGGGTTAAGGCTGATTTTGGTTTGACAGTGTTCGCCCATGTGGGCGTTGTGGACTTTGAGAGGGCTTTGAGGCTTAAAGAGGCTGGTTTGGATGCGGCCCTAATAGATGTTTTGGGGGATGACGAAACCATCCGTGAGGTTTGCAGCCTCGATTTAACAGTTGAAAGTTATGAAAAAGCCTTGGAAGCTCTAAGCCGGGCTGGTTTGCATTTTGTCCCCCATGTTATTGTGGGTCTCCATTATGGGAAGTTTAAAGGCGAGTTAAACGCGCTGCAGATGGTCTCGCGTTATAAGCCCTCGGCTCTGGTTATAATTGCCTTTATGCCGATTCATGGAACAGCCATGGCGCATGTGGAGCCGCCTAAGCCATTGGACATAGCACGCGTTTTAGCTGTTGCAAGGGTTATGTTCCCTGGAACGCCCTTAGCCTTGGGCTGTATGCGTCCAAAGGGCAAGCATAGGGCTGAAACAGATGTTTTAGCCGTCAGAGCCGGCGTGGACGCCATAGCTTTCCCATCGGAGGAAGCTATAAAATTTGCGGAGAACCAAGGCTTTAAAATGGGCTTTTCATCATACTGTTGTTCGCAGATATACATGGACTTCTTTAAAGATTAGCTATTCCACGTTTTAGCTGTTGCAAGGCTGCGTTCATAGTTTGGAAAGAATTAAAAGGCTTAAGTGATAAGACTTATCGGAAGGGTTGATGTTATGCCTAAAGTGAAAGTTGACTGGAGAAGATGTAACGGTGACGGCTTGTGCGTCGAAATTTGTCCAGTGAACGTTTTTGAGCTTCGGAAGATGCCGGAGTATTCTGACGCCCAGAAGTCTGTGCCTGTTAGGGAAGACGAATGTATAATGTGTATGGCGTGCGTAACCTCTTGTCCAACAGAAGCAATAACCGTTGAAGAGTAAGGGTTAGGCTATGTGATTTAATGTTTCAAGGATGAAGGCTGCGGCGGCTATAGCCAACATTAGCATGCTCCATGGCTTTGTTATTTTGTAGCTTCGCTTGCTCATCACAAACAGGACGAGGGTTACGAGGATCACGAAGGGCACTGTTGTCAAGATTTCCCATATTGAAACATCGAAAGACCTTATTAGGGCGACTAATCCAAGCACTAGGGTCATGGTTATTATGTTGTCGCCTATCACGTTGCCTATGGAGATTTCCTGTTCGCCGTGGAGGGCGGCGGCCACCGAAACGGCGGTTTCTGGAACAACGCAGCCCAGCGCCATTATGGTTAAGCCAGCGTAGAATTGGCTTAAGCCGAAGATTTCAGCCATGGACACTGTGCTGTAGACAAGGAGGAATGTTCCAGCCACTAGGGCGACGCCGCCTAAAACTAGGATGGCGACGGGTTTTGACGCTTTTTCGGTTTTTGGGTTTTCCTGGTTCCCATTGCCGTTTCCTTTTCGAATGGAATAGTATATGAAAGTTGGGTATAACGCCAAGAAAACAAGCCCAATCCATTGGGTCATCATGCCCGTTGAAAGCGTTAAAATCATCAACAGTGCGGCGATTCCGGTCATGAAGAGGCATTCTTTGCTTATTGTGGAGTTTTTGATTTTATATGTACCGATAAGCCCGCATATGCCTATGATTAATGGTATGTTGTAAATGTTTGAGCCTATTATGTTGCCCAGAGCCAACTGTGAAGAGCCGTAAAGGGCGGCGGCTAGCGAGCTTAAAAGCTCCGGGGCGGAGGTTACCGTTGCCACGAAAATTGTTCCGACAACAACTTTATGGAGGTTTAGATTGGAGGCTAGGCGAGCGGCTGATTGAACTATCTTTTTTGAGCCTACGTATAGGAGTAGCACGCTTACTATGAAGGCGGCAATGCACAGTAGCAGCGTCATATATGAACCCAAGCATTTCAGCTATCATTTTCCCCACACACTTCAAGAAGGCAGATATAAACTTATCTGGAACATGCTAGTCGTGTCAAACATTGACCATGCTTGATTTGAGTGGTGGCACCGACGATGACACTGGGCGCTGAAAAGATTATTGGCGCGTGGGTGGAATTAAAACCCTAAGCCTGTTCAAGGCGTTTAGCTTTTCCTTGTCGCCGAGCTTCGCCTCTTCAACGGCTTTTCTGAGGATTTGGATGGATTCGTCCATGGCTCGTCTGTCCACGGGGTGGGGGACGCCGTCTTTTCCTCCGTAGGCGAAAGAATATTTTACCGGGTCTTTCCAGCTTGGCTTTTCGCCGTATATGAGTTCGGCTATTAGGGCTAGGCCTCGCACCGTGGCGGCGCCAACGCCTTTAAAGCCTAAAAGCTCCTCGTAGTTTCGGGGTTGGAACTCGTAGACTTCTTGGAGGGCTTTCCAGTTTATGTTGGCCGGCATGGACAAAACGTCTATGGTGTAGTCCGTCCACGTGGTTTGGGCTGTCTGTGGAAGCCAGTTTTCAAGGGATTTCTGGTAGGCTGGGCGGATAGACATTATAAGGCGCATAAGCTTTCTGGGTGGTT
This sequence comes from Bathyarchaeia archaeon, assembly GCA_038843545.1. GTDB lineage: Archaea > Thermoproteota > Bathyarchaeia > Bathyarchaeales > Bathycorpusculaceae > DRVP01. The sequence goes on from JAWBRY010000027.1 coordinate 8,732, forward strand.
CGCAGGCTAAGTCCACTGAAGCCTTGCGGCAGCCTTCGCTTTCTTTTGCTGTCATGTTTAGGGCTATTTGGCGTTGAGCATCTCCAACAATGGCGTTGTGCGGCTCAACCACAAAGCTCGTGACGTTTTCCGAAAGCCAATGATAACGCCTTGCAGTGCGGTCTTGGGGGCACATTCCTTGCTGGATGACCGCCCACCGTCCGTTCTCATCCATGAAGAAGGCGTGGTGGTAAAGCTGGTATCCCGCCTGAATAGCCACATTATCCACTTTAGCGCTCATTCGGCTGGCATAACGGAGACTCTCTATCTTACTGTCTGAAAAACCGAATCTTTCGCCAACATGCCCAATCTCAAGCGGCGTCTGCCTTGAAACCCTGCCTTTTCCGCCGCAAACCGCAACACCGTGCTCTTCTGGAATTATCGCCTGCTTCAAGACGCCAGTAACGACAGTCGTCACGCCTGAAGAGTGCCAATCATAGCCCAAAACACAGCCCAAAGCCTGAAACCAAAACGGGTCAGACAAACGCCTCAGAAACTCGCCTGTTCCATATTCATCAACAATGATGGTTACTATTTCTTTGGCTAGTTTTCGCATGCGGACAACTAGCCACTTGGGCGCCTTGCCATAATGAAGCGGAAGCTTAGCCACACCGGTTCTCTGCATCTCGCCCCGCCAAACCAACAGTATCTACGCCTTTAACCTATTTTTACCTTGCCAAAGGCAATTTTGGCGAGCAGGCATGTCATATTTGTGCTTGGAAGACAACCACAAAAACACTACCCCCCATAGTTTTTGGCAAACGTTGGAAAATGGAGCTGCCCACAGCCCTATTTTCTCTACGCCGGGCCTCTTATTAGGCGTCCTTCTCTGTCTATTTCGCCCCTGCGGATTCGCGTTGTGGAGATGGGCGAGTGGTTTTCCGCTGGAACCATGTCTATCACCACTATGTGGAGGGGTTCAAGGCCCAGTTTGGCTCTTTCCTCATTTATTTTTCTAGCCGTTGGCTCTGTTTCGCGGCTGACCACGAGGGCTTCTAGGCAGCCCCTCTGCAGTGTCACGCCATAAACATCGTTGAGCGGTATTATTTTCGCCCTTTCCAGAAGCCCATACGTTTTCAGGAAGTTTTCCAGCTCCGCCAGCCTTTCCTCGTACGGGGCTACTGGGTGGGGCTTCTTCATTTTGGCCACGAATTCATCTGTGCATAAGCCTATCAAGACTTGTTCGCCAACTTCGAAAGCCTTAAAAAGCAGCGTCTTGTGTCCCCTGTGGAATTCGTCGAAGGTTCCGCCAACAGCCACAACCTTAAACCTTTTAGCCGTCAACTTTTATCCCAGCAACCTCACTCCATAAAGTTCCACATTCGCCACTAGAACCCTATTTTCTGGTAGGACCCGCCTAAAGGCTTTGGCCACTTCCTCGGCTTTTTCCGGTGTTGCAAGGGCGTGAACAGCCTCGCCTATCATGTTCTGCGCTGCACCTATGGCGCCAGCCTCTTCGGCGGCTTTAAAGAGTCTGCGAACCCGCTCGGTGGCGAAGCCTGTTTTCTCGGCGAACTCCCGGCAGCGAAACAGAAAATTCTCGAGGGATGGATCAGCCAAAATCTTTTTGAGGGTTTGCCGCCCCCACCTGTTGACGGCTGAACGCTTTTCAGGTGAAGTTAAAACCTCCCTTGTGGGCGTTGGTCCAAAGGTTCCAACCACAACCACGTAGTCCGATGATATTGGAATGTGGTCGATTATGGCTGTTCCGGGGGCTCCGGGCTCAACGGTTACAACGCAGCCCCCGCCTATGGTGAGCGGCGCCACGGTGCCTAAGCCTGTTTTGCATTTTATTTCCGCCATGTGGGCTATTTTTCCAAGCTGGTTTAGGGTAAGCCTCAAACCTAAAGCCTTTGACAATGCGAGGGCTGCAGTTAGGGCTCCCCCGGCGCTTGTGCCAAAGCCTGCTCCAATGGGGACGTCAACCCAATGTTTAACCTCAACGTGGTGGTTTCCTCCGGCCATTTTCAAAAGCGCCTCTACAACCGTCCGAGTGGTTTCCGCTTCTGGAGCAAGCCGCCCATTAATGTAGATGTTTATGCTTGTTTCCCCGGCTGGTGAAACGGCGACTTCTGTTGTCACGCCTTTCTGGATTCCGAAGCCTCCTCCTCTGGCGCCAACCTTTTCAAGGTCGTTTATGGGTGTTCCATCCGGCAGCGTGTCGCATATCTCGAAGAAGCTTGAAATGCCGGCTGGGCTGTATGCTTTCGCCGTCCTCAATTTTATTCGCTCTCGGTTTTGGTTAACGAGGGGAAGGCGTTGCGGCAAGCCTTAATTATGGGCGGTCCAAGGAGTAGAACGAATGGAATTTCTGTGGCGAAGGTCCAGACGAATATTAGGGGCATGAACTCCGGCGGTAGGGGCGCCTTAAAATAGCCTTCTGGACTCCAGAATATTTGGCTGTAGCCCCAGACAACAAGGGCGATTATTAGGCTGGCAATGCCTAGTCCAATTATGGAGCCCACCGTGTAGCTTCTCCATTCAGGCCAGCGTTTCGCAACGGCCACCATGATGGCTAGGCTTGCAACAACAGCCACCGCAAAAACCATGATGCTTATGTAGGCGGGCCAACCCGTAAAAAGTTCAGAATAAGCTGGCAAAAGCACCGTGGGCAGGAGCAGGCCAGCCACTATGGTGGCGCTTCCTATAAACATGCTTGTGCCTATCTTCCTCCAGTCAGGGCTTCTGCGGGCGAAATAGCCTATCAAAAACCCTCCGGCGAAATTGGCGGTCACACCAGCGGAAAGGCTCAGCAAGGCGTCGCCATGGAAAAGCATGTCCCGAATAAATATGCCTATGGCTGCGCCTGTCCCACCAACCCATGGCCCAAAAAGAACGGCGAAAACGGCTGGGATGACGGCCGCTGGCCAAAAGGCAACGCCGCCAAACGTTATGCCCAAGTCGGTTAATCGGCCTATTAAGGCGTATAGGGCTGCGCATACCCCAGCCATGGCAACACTGAAGGCTTTCCTCTCCAAACTTTCAACTCCTGCTTCTCTAGGCGTCGTTTATGCCGGCCTCCAAATAAAAATTTCCTATGAACCGTTTAAACATGTTTAAACTTGACTTTTGTGTTGAACTGTTGAACGGTTATGTGTAGCTCTGTTCTACGCACAAACCATCATATTAAGTTAAAGCCGAATTTTGCACACGGAGCGAAAAGAGATGAAACTGTTAAGGAGTAGGAAAGCCTTAAGCACAGTGGTAACAACGCTTATTATCCTAGTGGTTTCAGTGCTTCTGGCGACCGTCGTAACCTTCTACGCCATAAACGTCACAACAACCCGCGTCCAAGAAGAAAGCCTCCAAATAACAAACCTCCACGTCTGGTGCGACTCAAACGGCACGGCATCAGCAGCCTTCTTAATAACCAATACTGGAGGGCGTGATGCAGTTATAGACAAGATAACAGTAAGAGGTGTGAAAGCAACAAACATATGGTATTCTGATGATGTTAAATCGGTGATAGACCCTGCATATGCTGGTAAAGAAGATGACGTAAGTGGTTGGGGCAACCTCACGAAGCTGGAAAGTGGCTCATTGGTATTGCCCTCTGGGAAGCGCATGGTAGTCTATCTCTTTGACTTAGACCATGTATCGACTAGTGACATCGGTGTTTCCATTGGTGTTGTGGTGTTCACCGCCAACGCTCAGTATTACAAGGAGACAAACGTCGAAGCCCACATATCACCGCAAGGGTAAATTTCCCCTCTGTCTTTTTCTTTTTCTGTTTTGTTTGAGCCGCTGTCTGGATCTTTGGTATTGATTCTATGTGTAGTTTTGTTCTACACACACCATCTTATTTCTAAAGGGCTTTAGAGGTTTTTGCTGGCGGTTTGCAAGAGAGGAGACTGCCCAGTGTCATCTAGAAAGGGGTTTAGAAGGTTCATGTGTTCAAGGCGGGGTTTGGCCGTCCCAGTAACATACCTGATCCTATTTTGCTCGCTTTTAGCCATTGTTTCGGCAACCTATGCCTTGTCCATTAGGCAGGTAAGCGTTAGTGGCGCCGCTTTTGGGGTGGCGGTTGCCAAACAGAACATGCAGTGTTTGGATGAGGCTGTCCAGCTTGTAGCATGGAACACGGGCGCCGCGAAAACTGTTTTTATGGAGGATTGTGGAGGCGTTTTTCAAGTGCAGCCCAACGCCAAAAACATTGTTTTGAGGCTTACGGATGGCGGCGGCTTTTCAAGCGAGGTTTTCAACGGCCTTGTTGGGAAGGCCCTCTACACGTTTAACGCTTTGCCCGAAAGCCAGGAAGGCTTGTTTGTTAGGGGCGACGGCAGAGCTATCGTTGGGCAAGGCGTATCCACAATGACCCAACTTTACTTTGCAAGGAACGGAAGCCTCCAGCAGCTTGTTCTATGCTATCGTCCAATGGCAACAGCCCTAGCTGCAAGCTTAAGCAGCGGCAAACCGGTCAACATCATACGCATATACATTTTAAACGTGAGTGCTTTGCAGCCGTTGATGTTGAGCGGAAGCTTCAAACCGAAGGTTTCAACGGTTAATGTGGCTTCAACCGTGCAGTCCTTCACTTTTGATTGGGCAGTCTCCTCCCTTGCAGTTGAAGCCTACTCCGAAGGCGTCCAAACAACTCTTCGGCTTCCAATAGAAAGCACGGTGGAAGGCGCCGTTATAAACCTCGAAACCTACGTCTGCCATATAAACATTCAAGTGGTGGGTTCATAGGATGCCATCCATAACAACCGGCTACCTCTACACTTTTTTCGCTTTAATCGCTGTTTCAGGCATTCTCATAGCCTCCTTTGTGGATTACGCTAACGCCATACGCTTTTCTTCCGAAGTCAAAACGCTTAGGGACTTGATGGACTTTGTGGCAGCTGAAGCCACAGAACTCTTGACGGCTGCTTTGACAGCGAATGCTTCGGCTGAAACATACATTGAGGCGCCGGCGGCCATAGGCGACAAACAGTACTGGCTCGCGTTGAGAAACGACTCGGTTAGGGTTTGGCTGGAGGGCGGCTTCGGAAAAACCCCAACCATAAGCGGGGTTCTATGCGTTTACTTAACGGTTGAAGCGGAGGCTTCGGGCTATTACGTCGGCGGTTACGGAGCCATTTGCCTAACATGCTCAACGGGAGCGAATGCCCCCAAAATCACAATTTCGGCTTTAAGCTAAAGGGAGGCGTGAGAAGGTTGAAGTTTAAATTGAAACTCGGGAGAGGCGGCGAAAAACAAGAAGAGGTTTGGGACACATTTTGGGAAGAAACCGAACTTGCCGGCGTGCTTGAAACCCAAAAATGGAGCGTTCCAGAAGGCTACGTGGAAGTTGAGTATTACCCGCTTAAGCCCCCTTCTCCTACGCGGCTATAGTCCAGAACGAGGAAACGCTTGAATACATGTATGTTTTAGACGAGCTTCCCCTGTCAAGGGAGGAACGTGAAGGCTACGCCCGGCTGAGAAACATCCTAGAATTTTGAGCTGCAAGCGCCGGAAGACGATGAGACGCTGGCTGAATCTTTCCGGAGGCAAATGCCAGCCATCCTCGCCAAACACAAAAAAGTGCTTGAAGGCATATCCCCGGTAGGAGTGCGGAAAATCCTCTACTACCTTGAAAGGGACATTGCGGGCTATGGCAAAATAGACCCGCTTATGTACGATGATTACGTGGAGGATATAGGCTGCACCGGCGTGGGCAAACCCATCTACCTGTGGCATCGGAAATACGAGAACATTAAAACAAACATTGTTTTCCGAGACGAGCAGGAGCTTGAAGACTTCGTCATGCGCATGGTGCACAAGTCTGGCAAACACGTGAGCATAGCCTACCCAATAGTGGACGTGACGCTTCCAGAAAAACATCGTTTGGCTGTTTCTTTTGGGCGGGAAACCACGCCATACGGGACGGCCTTCACCATTCGCAAGTTCCGAAGAGACCCCTTCACCATAATAGACCTGATTGAGAACGAAACCATAAACGAGAGCATAGCCGCCTACCTGTGGCTGTTAATGGAAAACAAAATGTCCGTCATGATTATCGGGGCTACTGGCTCAGTAAAAACCACAGCCCTAAACGCCATTGCATGCCTCATA
>JAWBRY010000028.1:0-14414 GCA_038843545.1 Bathyarchaeia archaeon
GTAGTGCATAAGGTTTTCACGGTCTACGAGGCTTACAGCCATTTCAACCTCAGTGAAAGGTTCCTTCTCCTTAAGCTTGCATAGGGCCCTGAAACCGCCGCGGCTGTATGGTCGGAAACCGACAAAGGTGCTCCTTGGAGACATGTGCTCCTTAACGGTTCTAGCATAGTTAACGGCGATTTTTCTATTTCGATACATTCCGACAAAATAAACAATTAGGAATAGGAAGGCCAAAGCAAAAATTGAGGTTATTTCGTACATGATACTGCCCCTTTCAATGGAGTTCTATCGCAAGTCTTATATTAAGATGACCCACAAACCATAAAGTCTGAGGGACCGTATTGCTCTCAGTAATAGTGATTTTGATTGCCATCGTAGCTTATGCTATTGCCTACTGGGGCTATATCAAGTGGTTCGACAAGAATGTCATAATGTCCAACCCAAAACGCGAAACACCAGCCCACACATACATGGACGGTGTAGAATTCTTCCCAACAAACAAATACGTCCTATTCGGGTTCCAATGGAAAAGTATAGCAGCCCTAGGACCAGTATTGGGACCTATAATAGGGGTGCAATGGGGTTGGCTTCCAGCCCTCCTATGGGTCCTATTCGGGACCATATTCATTGGATGGATCCATGACTATGGTAGCTTAATGGTTTCGGTTAGATCGGATGGTGCATCCTTCGGTCCCATAACCTATGAGCTGATATCGCCAAGGGCGCGGACAATTCTGTTATGGTATATCCTGTGGTACATAGTGCTCATATTGTCATCCTTCACCAACGTCGTTTCCGGTTTGTTCATAAGCTACGCGGTAAGCCCGATACCGGTGCTTATAGTGACCATTGTAGGCGTTTTAGCCGGCTACATGACCTATAAACTAAAGGTTAACATCGTTTACACCACAATTATCGCCGTAATAATAATGTTCCTCGGAATATGGGCGGGCATAGTTCAACCCCTATCGGTTCCACTACCCTCAACGGGACCGTTTCCAAACGCAAGAGATTTCTGGATGTTTATAACATTGCTTTTCTGTTTCCTTGGAGCGGTTCTGCCAATATGGGTATTCATTCAACCCATCAACTACCTCTCCTTCTACTTGGTTTATGCTGGCGTCATAGGCATAATTATAGGCGCCTTTATAGGCGCCCCCAACTTCTCACAAATACCCTTCACAACCTTCTGGACCACCGGAAAATGGGTGGGCTCACCTGCCATAGGACCCCTTTGGCCCATGATGTTTGTAACAATCGCCTGCGGAGCAATATCCGGATGGCACAGCCTCATTGGCTCCTCCATAACGGCGAAACAGCTTGACTCGGAGCCCGACGCCCACTTTATAGGTGGAGGTGCAATGCTGGCTGAAGGGATACTGGCGACGGTCGCACTGGTCACATGTGCAATTCTGGATCCAAGTGTGGCGGAAACAACAGGCGCAGGCGCCATATTCGTTAAGGGTGGATCCACCATCCTTGGATATTTAGGCATTCCAACGGCTGTTGCAAACGGGTTAACGTCTGTCATGCTAATTATACTGGCCATAACAATCATGCACATAGGTCTGAGAATCACCAGACTGGTTCTGGCTGATCTTGCAGGGCCGCGTGCTGGTGGAATTTTCAAAAACAAGTACTTCAGTGCCATCCTAGTATGCATAGTGGTTTACCTCATAACAAGCCCCCACGTGGGAGCTGTCTTCAGCTACATTTGGGGAACCTTCGGCGGAGCCAATCAGCTAATGGCTGGACTCGCTTTAATGATCGTTTCATTGTGGCTTACAAAGGAAAAGCGCCCAACAATATACACGTTGATCCCAATGCTCTTCATGCTGGTCACAACATTGTCGGCGCTGGCATTCCTTTCATACCAGGGAATCACCGGATATATTGCTGATCCAACAAAAATTGGGGCGTTGATAGCCGCGGCAGTAAACGTCTTCTTACTCATACTAGGATTGTTTATGTGCTACGAGGGGGCAAGGGCGTTCAGCAGGTTGAGGGCTGCAAAAACCGCCTAAACTTCCCCCATTTTATTTTTGGCTAGGGCTTCTGCAACCCGTGCGATCATTTCTAGGCCCGTTACTTCCGTCTCGAATAATGGCACGTAGGCTCGAACCATTCCCGGAAACTTTTCATGGATAATTTTCAGATAGCCCTCTTGTTCTTTAATTTTGTTGACTATGTAGGATGAAGCATTCTTTAGGTCGAACTCTTCTTTCGGCAAAACCTCGTTCACTATAACTCCGCCAGTGGGAATGTCAAAGGCTTGAACCCAGCCGATGAAACGTTCAATAACGGCTATTGGAAGTGAAAGAGGCAAGGTTACAAAGAAGAAGGCTGTTTTCTCCTTATCCGTTAGAAGCATGCGGCCTTTTTCGGTTTTCTCCCTAGTAGCCAACAAACTGGCGAGAAGCGGATCCTTCTTGATTTCCTCCATTATTTTCTCTTTGCGGAAGGACAATTTAACACGTAGCGATAAGGCTTCCTCCCTACTTTTAATCATTTTGTATAGCCAAAGATCATAAACTTTTGACATGCCCAAAAGACGGTAAGTGTGGGCTACAGGCGCCGTGTCGAAGACATAAGCGTCGAACTCGCCTTTCAACATTAGGCTGATCATGTCGTCAAACATTGCCGATTCTTCAAAGGCAGGGTTGGTTGTGGCGATATCCACGAAGGGTTCAGGGTCCAGTGGTATATCAGCATACTTAAGAAAAGTGTAAATTTTCTCCCGGATCTCATCCTTGTACCGTTCGATGGTTTTTGATATGTCAATTTCAACAGCATAAAGGTTCTTTGCGCCCTCAATTTTCTGGATCCCCTTGCCCCAAAGGTCTTGGCCAAAGGCACTTGAGAGGCTGTGAACGGGGTTTGTGGATGAAATTAATGTTTTCTTGCCCAATTTTTCAGCTAGATAGTAGGCTGTCCCAGCAGCCACGACAGTTTTGCCGACGCCGCCCTTCCCTCCAAAAAATAGGTACTTCAAGTTCGGCTTTGAAGCGATGTAATCGCTAAAGCTTAAATCTATGCTCATGTCCTACTCCTCCCCGAACAAGGCTTTAGCCACTTCTGGAATCATTTTAAGGCCTTTAGGCTCACGGTCAAACATGGGGACAATTCCACGTATGAGCGGGCCGAACTCCTGCTGAATGGTTTTCATGTGCTTTTGTTGCATAGTTATCTTATTTTTCAAGAATGCGGGAATATTTTTCTGCTTTAAAAGCTCAACGGGATAAACCTGGTTCACTATAACCCCACTCAAGGGGATGTTAAACTGCCTAAACATCTCTAAAGCCTTTTTCGTATCCAGTATTGGCATAAGTTCAGGAATGAGAACATAGAAGAAGGCTGTGTGCTCCTCATCCCGCATCATGTTGCTCACAAAACTCAGCCTTGAACGGATAAAGTCTAACTCCTCGAGAATTTTGTCTTCTTGGGCTAAACTGCCTTTGCCGCTCAAGACAGCAGCCACATCACCGTATTCTGCGGCCTTTTTCCTGGTCTCAACTATCTTGTTCACCCAAGCATCGAGAATCTCCGACATCCCGAGGAATCGTATGGCGTGCCCATGGGGCATCATGTCGAAAATATAGTAGTCGTATGCTCCGCTTGTCATAAGCTCAACCATGGCGTCAAAGGTTGCGGATTCAGCCATTGCCGGCTCCGCGGCAGAAGACCTAATGTAATCCTCCACTTCCTTAGGGACCTCACCGTACATTTTGATTATTTTCTGCCGAATCTCCTCTTGATAGTCGGCTATGCGCTTGTCCGCATCGATTTCTAAAGCAAAAAGGTTAGGGGCGATTTCAATTTCCCCCTTGCCGAAAATGTTTCTTTCAAATATGTCTGTAAGGCTTGCCTGTGGATCTGTGGAGAAAATAATAACCTTTTTGCCCTTTTTGGAAAGCCAATAAGCAGTGGCGGCGGAAAGGGTTGTTTTGCCTAGGCCTCCCTTACCACCGAAAAGAACGTACTTTATGTTGGGATGGCTTGCCAAATACTCCCTAATTGAGACGGCCTTGGACAAACTTAAGCCTCCCTAGGCGAAAACAGAGTCTGTAACGTCCCGCTCTCTAAGCAGGGTGCGTTTCCAAGTCTTTATGTGAGGCACACAGTACGGCAGTAATCTAAGACAATAATAGGGCGGCAAAACAGGAACGCCCAGCATATCGCCCATTGTAATTAGCATGAAAAGATTTTCCAGATGCATTCTCGTTTTCAAGGCATAGCTAACCATGCCATGCATAGCCATGCCGTAAACTAAGCCCTTAATAGCCTTTTTAACCTCGCTTTCCTTTTTCTCTTCGCCGACTTCATTCTTCGCCACAGTTTTCCACCACAAGGATATAGGGGGTGCTATTGGAAGATAAAAATGTTGTTATCCAGCTTGTTTCTTTTTACAGTTTTTCCGTCACATCTTTTTCCCTAAGCAGAAAGGTCTTCCACTCATTAAGGCGGGGAAGCCAGTATGGGAGAAGCCTTAGGCGATAGTACACGGGAAGCGGAAAGCCTAACATGTCGCCGATAACAACAAGCATCAACCCATACTCTACTTGCAGTCTTTTCTCTTTTAGATCTCTCACGACGCTGTAAACGGTTGCACCAATTAGGAAATCTTTAAGCTTCCGCAAAAAACCAAATTTCACGCCAGCTTTTTTAGACAAGTCCAGCCTTCCAATTAAATTTAAATCTCCAAATAGATATAACTTTACCTCAACAACCATATTTCAGTGTGGATAAATGTTTGAAAGAGAACTACTCATGATTCCTGGTCCCACAAATGTTGACCCGAGAGTTTTGCGCGCCATGTGTAAGCTTCCCCTTTCCCACACAAGTCAAGAATTTGCCAGCATATTTAAGGAAGCCCTAGACGGTTTAAGGAAGGTTTTCATGACTAAAAGTGATGTTTTCGCGATTGCTGGTTCTGGAACCCTAGCCTTAGAGATGGCCGTAGCTAACATAATTGAGCCTGGCGACAAAGTACTTAACACCGTTTCAGGCTTCTTTGGGCAGTATTTCGTTGAAATATCAAAGGTTTACGGGGCAAAACCCCATGTTCTAGAGGTGCCGTGGGGAAAATCCATCAATCCGGAACTGGTCAAAGAAGCTTTAAGGAAGGACGATTATAAGGCGGTAATAGTCACCCATGTGGAAACTTCAACGGGCGTAGCCAACCCGATTAGGGAGATAGGCGAAGTTGTTGAGGAAAACAGCGATGCCTTCTACATTGTTGACACAGTCTCCTCGCTGGGCGGAATGGAGGTTCGGGTTGACGATTGGCATATAGACGTTTGTGTTTCAGGATCGCAGAAATGCCTAGGAGTTCCACCTGGTTTAGCCTTAATGGCCGTAAGCCCAAGAGCGTTGGAATATGTAGAAAACCGCAAGGTGCCTGTTGCTTCATGGTATGGAAGCTTAAAGAACTGGCTTCCGGTAATGCGTGACCCCACAAAATACTTTGCAACACCCGCTGTTAACATTATTTACGCGCTTAACGAAGCCTTAAAAATAGTGGTTAGTGAAGGCCTAGACAACAGGTTTAGGAGACATTATGTCTTAGCCGAGGCTTTTAGAACAGCCATGGAAGCCTTAAACTTGAAACTTGTGGCTGAAAGGGAAAGCGCCGCTGACACCGTTTCAGCCATCTACTATCCTGAAGGCGTGGATGATAACCAGTTCAGAAGCGAAATGAAAAAACATGGGATAATCGTCGCCTCAACCATTGGCCCATTGAAGGGTAAGGGCTTCCGTGTAGGCCACATGGGAAATGTAAACCAAAACGACATATTTGCGACAATAGCCGCCGTAGAAACGTCGCTTAAACGGTTAGGATGTAAAGTGGAGACGGGAAAAGGCGTCGCGGCTGCTCAAGAAAAACTGCTCTCGCTGATAAAATAACAAAAATAAGCGCGTTTTAAGTCGCCATAAGGCGATAGAAAGGAATGACTGAGAATTTGTTGCCTTAAACAAGTCTGAGCACAGAGCACCTTGGAAATGTAGCTTTGCAAAGGAAGATAAAGCTAGTGTAGGCTGGGTTTTCAAACTTTTTGAAAAGCTTAAAGAATTTTCCCACGACGAAGCGTTAACGGGTTAACAAAAGGATTTCGATGGTGGGAAGGTACAAGGATGAATACTACTGCATTGGATTTTAGACGCGAATTTTAGGCCTATCAGGTCCAATGTGCCCATACATGGTTTGGCATATAACTGTTTTAAGCCCTACAGCCTTTAGTGTCTCCCAAACCTTGACCATTTCGTTGAAGCTTGGCCTAGAAATGTTTTGTCTTCTGAACTCTGGCCTATAGTCTAGGACGCAAACCTGGATTTCGGAGTCTATGCGACGGATTTCATCTCCAATTTTGGCTATTTCTTCGAGGGTTATCAAATCCCTGTTGTATGGGACACCGACCCTATGAAAACTGTGCCTTTATAATTGTCGATTAGATATTTGAAGGCTTGCCAAGCCGTTTTATAATATTTTTCAGCAAGCTTTCTATCAGTTATTCCCGTTATCCTCATGAATGTTTCAATGTTTAAGCCTTTCAAGTCTGGCCCTATGTCTGTTACTCCGGCTTCCACAAGCTCGTCTATGTAATCGCCTGTTAGGATTGTGGCGTTTGTGTCAACATGCAGCTTTGCCCCAGAGTCTGGGGTTAAGCCTCCTCAACTCCCTAATGTATTGGACAAGCCACCGCCTGTTTAGGGTGCATTCGCCTCCAGAAATAGCCATCCTGTCAACGCCATAACGCCGCCTAGCATACGTCATTATTTCAGCCGCTTTCAAGGGCGTGTGAGCCGGCACCCTGCCATTGTATGTTGTTGTCCAGTTTTGACATTGGGGACATCGAAGGTTGCATCCACATGCAAAAACGGCAGCCTCAACATACCGCTTGCCTTTAAGCCACCAGGGTGTTCCGACACCTCCAACAGGATGTCCCATCCACCCGTGGACAAGCCTCAAGGGCGCTTGATCTTCCGGAAGCCTTGTTGTGATTTTCATGCCATCTGCCACTTTGGTGACGCAGCTTGGCCTTAACACGCCGTCAACTTCCACAGCGCATGAGTAGCACCCTCCCACCTCACATGGGGCGAAGAAGTCGCCTTCCCCTGGAAATTTAGAGAATGTTAAGCCAGCAATCTCTAAAGCCTTCTTAACCGTTGTCTTCTCCGGCACGTAAAGCGTTTCTCCATCAACCCTGATCTGAACCTCCCTAACCTTCCCCGTTTTAAGCTTCAACTCTATAGCCATGTTTGGACACGCCAAATAGCAGGCTCCACACCCCACACATTTGCTTACATTACCCACATCAAGGTTTGGACATGCAACAATCTCTTTGCAAACGCCGCACTCAACACATTTATTTAAGTTCTTTTCAGCGTGGAGCAGCATTAAATCGCCAACAAAGCTAATGAGCAATCTTGCCTACTTACTTTTCTCTCCAGACAAACATAAATAACCACAAGCCTTAAAATTAAGAGGTCGGCAAAAATCATGACCAAATTATACGGGCCGATCCTCGGAAAGAGATTTAGTTAAGATAAACAACAGATCTAACTTCCAAATAAGAATCGAATGATAAATGGGCGATTTTTCCATACGCTTTTTAATGCTCTTAGTCCATAGGCCACTAGAACCCTGAGGAGTGATACAATGAGGTAGACGAGCAGGAATGTTTCAAGGTTGACTTCCGGCCATATAGGAGCAACAACGTAATATAAAAGAGAAAGGTGCAGTATATACATGAAAAGCGAGGCGTCCCCTAGAACTTGCATAGGCTTATAGATAATGAGTGAAGGCTTGTAATCTATTAAAGGAAACAATGTAAGGATAACTCCAATGGCACTTATCGTATATCCAATCGATGGCCAGCTGAAATAATGAAAGGTAAGCGCCCAAACAGTGCCCCCAAGGGCCATAATACCAGTTCCTACTAAAAATTTAAAGCGGCTTTTTACAAAGCACCATGAGTTTTGTTTCCAGCGGAGATAAGCAATATTTACTCCAAATAGGGAGAATCCAAGCCATGGAAATATAGGAAACCATCCGTCTACTATAAAACGATGGACTACATGGTTTGTGTGCTTGAAAGCTTCTTGGAGGAAAGGGTGCAGAAGGAAAAAAGTTACCATAATGGTCCACCGTAACGAGTCTCTCAAACGTGAGAAAAGATAGGCTATGGATAGGGATACCCCAATAAGATAAAGTATTTGGAAAAACATGAAGGGATAACCACCAAGGATAAAGACTTCAAGGAGCAAACCCACAGCAACAAGCATGACGCCTCGAAGTAAGAAGTACTTCAATCCATAACCTTTTGCATAAGCGGTAAAGACAACCATCATTCCAGATATCGTAATAAATAGCGGAGCAGCCCAAGCATTACAAAGTATAAGCCAAAAAGGATAGGGTCTGACAAGCACCACGGTGGGCAGATTACCGCACACCATCATGAGAATAGCTAAACCTCGTAGAATATCTACAGTTTCATCTCTTTTAATTTTCGAGAGCGACACCACCCATCTCTCGCCTACATTTAAAGGATGCTGAGATATTTACAAACCTTACAGCATCAAATACACAAACATAAATTGCACCTAGTTTAGCGACGAAAAAGAACATTAGATTTGGTTCGCTTACTTTAAAGATTAAAAGCTTCAAAAACTTTCTTCGTCTCCAAGTTTATGAAAAACTTAAAAGGCAAATTCCAAAGAAGCTCCTAGACCCATCTGCTAAGACGGAATAGAGCACTAATGGCAAGCCCAAACAAGATATTAGCGTGTTTCCTTAACCAGTTGAAGGAAAACAGCTATAAGGGCGAAGGAGCATGAAGGCTGAAAGTGGACCAACACAAACTTTGAAAGGGAAACCTTTGGAGATGGAACTGACCGCAAGCGTCACGTAAAAGTTGTGCAGAAACCTACTAGAATGGGCTTCAAACATGCATACGAAAAGTGGGCTATTGCTCTTCCAAGGCGTGAAGGAGAAACGTTAAAAATGTGCGTGGTCAGTAAAAATGAGTTAGGGATGCTCCAGCGGGGTTGCCCTAGCCTGGTAGGGGGCAGGCCTGCTAAGCCTGTGGCCGGTTTCGGCCGCGCGGGTTCAAATCCCGCACCCCGCGCCATCAGAAACTTTTTGATTTTTATTGGATGGAAATGGGTGTTAGGGTAGAATTTTTCGCTAAATGTTATAGAAGATTGTTTCTGGGAAAATTTAAATATTTAAGGCGATCGTAAGCTTTTTGGCCGGAATGGAGGAGGAAAATTGGGGAAGGCTAGGTTTCGAATCGCGCTTGCTTTTTTGCTGATTCTTCTACCAACAGTTATATGCTATCCTTGGCAGGTCTATGCTGAGCCGCGGGAGTTTACCCCTTATCATGAAATTGAAGGGATTCTCACCGAAATAGCTAAAACGAGTAACAGAGTTAAGGTGGAGGTTATTGGGCAGTCGGCGGGTGGAAATGATATATACCTTGTCACTATAGCAAGCCCGCATGTGTTAAACGAATTAAATTATTATAAGTGGTTCGCGCAGTTGACTGTAAATTATCCCGAAAAGGCAAGGAGGCTTGTGGAAGAAGGCATAGTAGACTATAAGGCTACAATCTACATCCATGGAAGCATTCACGGCGACGAAATGTCTGGGACGGACGCATGTCTAGACATAATACGGTTGCTGGCTTACGACAACAGTGATGAAGTACAAAAAATTCTACAAAACGCCATTATCATTATAAATGTCTGTGCAAACCCTGATGGAAGAATAGTCAACACTAGAGAAAACGACAATTGTTTCGATCTAAACAGGGACTTCATAACGGCATCACAGCCTGAAACCCGGCTAACCATACAGAAAGTGTTTCTTGAATGGACTCCGCTAGTAACCCTTGACCTCCATGGCTACATGGGACCCGACTGGGTTCTAATTGAGCCTTGTACGCCGCCCCACAACCCCAACACGGAGTTTGACATCCTGATAGAACACTTGTATCCAATGGCTTTGGAGATGGAAGCCGCCCTTGAAACAATAAATATTGGCACGGTGATTCCCTATAGAGATTGGCCGGCTGAGTGGGATGATTATCCACCAATATTCACGCCGATGTATGGGTTTTACCACGCATCGTATGGTATAACCTTTGAAACAACAGACCCGTATGATCCTCTGGGAAGTGTTGAAACATCGATAGTGTGTCACTATTTGGGCTCGTTGGCGGCAATAAACTACACTATAAACCACAAATATGAGATGTTCTGGGGGCAGACGGAAATATTCCTCAGAGGGATAAACCGTGGAAATGGTAGATTCCCCTATGCATACATTATACCGGTAGACCCAAAGCTTCAGGCAGACCCGTTGGAGGCTGTGGACCTTGTGAATCACTTGATTTTCCATGGAGTTAGGGTGCATGAGGCAACAAGTCCATTCAAAGTTGGTAATGCGGTTTATCCGCGGGGCACCTATGTTGTTTTAATGAACCAGCCGAGAAGCGGCCTCGCAAACACTATTCTATGGGATGGAGAAAACCTTTCACCCCCACCAGACTATGGCTTAGACTTGCCGATGTATGATATCTCTGGGTGGAACTTCCCAGAACTATGGGGAGTAACCGTAATACCCGTTGACCAAAAGTTTCAGGCGTGTTTGAAACCCATTAAACGGGCGGATTATCCAAAAGGTGAAATCGTGGACTTCGGTGACCGCTATTTCGCCCTCAAAGACAACACGAACAACGCCGTTAAAATGGTGAATAAGCTTCTAGCCGAGGGAATAACCGTCTACTGGACAACGGAGCCCTTTAAATGGTGTGGAACAAAATTTGAAACAGGAACATTCCTCATCCCAGCCAAAGACTTCCGAACAAGATGGATAGTCTACAAAATTGCCAAGGAACTTCACCTAACCCTATATAAGGTGGGCAATGTAAAGGTGGGCATGAAGCTTCTTCGGGAACCAAAGGTTGCCTTGATACTTGACAGCGGAATAAGTATAACATCTTATGGTGCAGCAAACTTTGTTCTGAGAAACCTCGGATTCAATGTGGACACCATTGACTATGCTGCCATAAGAAAAGGGGTCTTGCAAAAACAAAAATATGATATTGTGATAGTGCCGGACGGCGAAAATAGTACAATTGCAAGCGAGCTTGGGAGTAAGGGGTTAGAGAAGCTTAAAAAGTTTGTGAAGGCTGGCGGAACATACTTAGGCTATGGCGAGGGCGGAGGCTCCTTAACAAGCATAACAAGCCTAATCGACGTTAAAGCCTTCTTCTCAGAATACTGCGGAGGCTACAACAACGGAATAGTGCGAATAAAATACACAACAAACAATCCGATAACCGCCTACTATCCATCAAACGGATACGCCTTCGTATTCTTCCCAGTGTGGTTTGAGGCGGGTACTGGTGCCCAAGTCCTAGCAACATATGCGGAAGAAGACCTCCTCGTTGCTGGTTGGTGGCCATACTACGATGCGACGGCCGCGGGACAACCAGCTATTGTTAAAGGCACTTATGGCAAAGGTAACGTTATCTTGGTAGGTATAGAGCCCACCTTCAGAGCCCATCCAGAAGTAACCTTCAGACTTGTGGCGAACTCAATATTCCTAGCAGCCTCAAACTAACCCCTCTTTTTTGTTAAGGAAATGTTTGTTGAATTTTGCTGGAGGCATGTTTTACTCTAAGAAAACTTAATTAACCCATGTTTTTCTCTCTATTCATTTGGCTTGAACAGTGCCCTGGTAGTATAGCCCGGTCTAGTATAGGCGGCTGTCGCCCGCCCGACCCGGGTTCAAATCCCGGCCAGGGCGCCATACTTTTCATTTTTAGAAAGTTCGTGGACTTTTGAAAAAAGATATGAGTGTGAAATGTTTTCATAATTTTGATAGGCTTTGAGCTTTTCTTGTAGACGTAGAGACAGTGTTTCGCCTAATGTTTGGTTATTTGAGGTTCTGAAGGATTCTGGTTTGGCTGCTGACGTATACTGTGACGAAAGTCAGGTTGTTGTTAAAGCTTCCAGCAGCGGATTATGTGTCGTGTGTAAGGGTTCACGTTTTCTTTGTGGTAAGACTCGTTGCCCCATTATTGTTAGGGCAAACTATTTCTTGAAAAGTGTTCCATTATTGCGGAGCGAGGATATTGCTGGGGCTTCTCCGCCCAGCGTTTTCGTTGGCAGAATTGGCTATCCCTATGTTTATGCTGGGCCTCTTGTTCCGCCAATTCTGGACGATACAAGCCTTTATGACCTGCCAGAGTTTTGGTTTGGGAAACCCATTGACGAGATTGTTGGTTTTCGCTCCATGCTTGTCCGCGGAAAGCACCGTGTCCATGTGCAGAAGTTTCAAAATGCTGGAAAAATCATCGAGAAGACGCGGGAACTCGCCCTAGCGGTTAAACCCGTTGATGTGGAGCTTTACTTAAAGAAAAAACCGAGAGGCTTTATACTCTTAGACGATGAGGTTCAGCCCTTTGGGCCTTCCGCACCCATCCGCGATTTGCGTGTTGGAAACACCTATTGGGATCACCAGATTGAGAAAGCCTATTATGACACGGATTTGAGGGCTGCTGAAGCCGTTCTAGAGCTCTATCGGAAAGGCGTGTTGGTCACCAAAATCCAGCGAGCTTTCAGTGTTGGCGCCTTTGGTTTGGAGCAGAACCGCCGTCTTGTGCCCACCCGCTGGAGCATAACAGCCGTGGACAGCATAATCTCGAAGGCGTTAATGGATAAAGTGAAAACTTTCCCGGAGATAAGCGAATACCGCGTCTACGAGTCCCGCTATCTGGATAACATTTTCGAGGTTTTGATGATCCCGGGCAGGTGGAGCTACGAATCCATAGAGGCTTGGTATCCAGGCACTGTTTGGAACCCGCATGGCAGAAACATTGTGATGTATTCGGATTGGGAGGGCTATGAGGGACGAACAACTTACGCGGAGATAGGCGGCTGCTACTATGCGGCGCGGTTGGCCGTCTGCGAACAACTTGTTAAAGAACAGCGCCAAGCCACCGTCATAGTGCTTCGGGAGGCGCATCCAGGCTACATAATGCCAGTCGGCGTCTGGCAAGTCCGCGAAAACGTCAGAAACGCCATGCGCCAGAAACCTTACACCTTCAAAACACTGGAGGAAGCCCTACAGTTTATTGCAAGTCGCTTCCAAATCCCAATACAACGGTGGATAATGCGGAGCACCCTCTTAAAGAACGCCCTATTCCAAAAAAGGATAACAGACTTTCTGGGAAAGATTGAGGGGCGATGAAGCTTTCCAATCAGCGAGTTGTCATGTTAGGATTAAAAAGGCACGGGTAGATGGTTCGCTCTAAAGCAAAGGGCTCCAGAGGTTCACAAGACATTTAAATTGACAATACATAATTTAATATGGTGAAGACTTGTCAAGCAGGATTGAAAGGCTAAAATTGCCCTTCACAATTTTGGCTGAAAACCGTAAGGAACCTTTCACGGAAAATATGGAAAAGGCTGCCATGTATTGTTTGGCTGAACTCGAGCGGGCGAAGGGTGGAGGCCTAATTTTAAAAAAGCCTGAAGAAAAGACCATCTTCCTAGCCGAGTTTCATTACCCTTTTTGGGTTGCACCCTGGAACGGGCTGAATCTTGTTTTCGACGGGCTTAAGCAGTCTTCCCACAAAATCGCCTACAAGGTTGTTCCAAACGCCAGGGAGTTTTTTGAAAACGCTTCCAGAAGCTCCAAGTCCATGGAAACATACATGGCTTTCCTTTCCGACCACGTAAACTTTTTCCAAGCGCCAAGCGAGGAGAAAACACTAGCCTTGGATGCTTTGGTGGCGGATCCCGCTTTTTTGGGCGAGTTTGCTCGGTGTTTGGCGGAGGCAAAACCCCTCGAAACCCAAGAGGCCGTTGGCGCCTTCATAACACCCCACGTGGACGAGTTGACAGTTCTATCCGCCGCAGAGGAGCTTGAAAGGCTTAAGTTAGAATTTGAAGCAGAAGCTGGGGTTCTTAACAATTGCATAAAGTTCTTGAACAAAACAGCAAGAGGCTTCCTTAAAGATATCCGGGGAAAGATAAAAGCCGTAAAGGAAGAATTTGAGGCGGAAATCCGAAAACAGGAGGAAGCCGTAGCCCAAAAAATCAACCGCATAAATGAGGACTACGAGGAGCAGAGGGTTAAGCTCATGAAGGACTTTGAAAGGCAACTTCTGCCACTGCAAAAGGAAAAAGTCAAACTGGAGAAGATGAAAGAACAAACCGCCAGGAAAATAGAACAGTACAACTTGGAGGCAAAAACATGCGCCGCCAGCGGAGACCTCGCCAGCGAGAAAAGGTGGAAGGAAAAAGCCAGCGAAGCCAAAAAAGAGCTTTCGGAAATAGAGCGGAAAATCGAAGAGATGGAGAAGCAGATTGAAGAGCTTGAGGAAAACCGTGAAGCTGAAACT
>JAWBRY010000029.1:0-13409 GCA_038843545.1 Bathyarchaeia archaeon
AGGATTTTGACGCCATAATTGTTGGAACGCCCACATATCATCACGACACAACCATAGACATTAAAAGGCTTTTTGAAGATGCAGCGGCAAAAAACATCGACTTAAAAGGCAAGGTTGGCGCAGCCTTCGGGTCTTACGGGTGGAGCGGCGAGGCGCCAAAACTTGTTCTCGAAATCATGAAAAACAGGTTTAACATGGACTTGGTGGAGCCGCCTCTTTTGGCGAAGTATACGCCAGATCAAGCAATGCTTGAAAAATGCCGGGAGTTTGGGCGAAGAGTTGCTGAGAGGCTTATCCATAAATAGGTTGAATGGCCTATTATGTTTGGAGAAAGGGACATGTCTTCGAAGGATGAGCTTTTAAATTTCATTAAGCGGCAGATAGAAGTGGAAAACGAGATTGTGGACTCCCTTAACGAAGCCTTGAAAAGCATTGGCAACCCTTCGGTCAGAGGCGTTTTAAAAGGGATTTCGCTTGACTCTTTGAAGCATGCGGAAATGTATGATGCAGCCTTGAAACTTTTAACCACAACCCAGCAGGCTCTTGCCCAAGAGCATCTCGACAAACAGCGAGCCCTCGTGGAGAAACATATACGTGTTGAAGCCGAGCTGATTAAAAAGATAAGCGACATTCTGCCAACCGTTGAAAACGAGAAGGTTAAGCTGGTTTTAAACGCCATACTCGCCGACGAGAGAAGGCATCATGAACTCCTAAAAGCAGTTTTGGAAATCATTGTGAGAGGCGAGACTATAACCGAAGAGGACTGGTGGGAGATTCTCTGGAAAAACGTGCCGTTCCACGGCGCGCCTGGCGGATAGCCCCAATCCCCATTTTCTTTAAATAGAAAGTTAAAAGAACTAGAAGGAGGTGAACTTATTTGGCTTCTAAAAAGTTGCTGGAAATGTTGAACGACGCCATCGCACGGGAAATGCAAGTCTCCATCCAGTACATGTGGCAGCACGTCCAATGGAGCGGAGTTAAAGGTTTCGCTGTTCAAGAAGAGCTGAAAAAGGTAGCCATTACAGAGATGAAGCATGCCGAAGCTATTGCCGAAAGACTTGTTTATTTGGGTGGGACACCCACAACAAAGCCAACTGAAATTTTTGTTGGAAAAACCCTCAAGGAAATGATTGAACGCGACATAAAAGACGAAGAGAACGCCATAAACCTATACAAGGAGATAATAGCCCAAGCACAAAAAGAAGGCGACATAACAACAGCCCGCATGTTCGAGGAAATCCTAGAAGACGAAGAGGAACACCACGACCTATTCACAACACTAGCAGAAGAACTATAAAAGATCCCCAATCGCCCCCTCACTCTTTTTGTTGTTTATCTTGGATCTTTTTAGCTGCGCCATTTCTAACATTGATAGTATGCTTAGACCAATTAAGAGAAATGCAAAGAATCCTAGCAAAAGGCAAAAGAACATAGCTAGTTCTTTGCTGATCCACGGTTCGCTTAGGCTTTTAAGGAACTGAAAGATAGCAAAAAGCAAGAACGTTCCACCAAGGGCGAAACCTATGACACATATCAGTTCACCAGTCCCGTCCTTCATAAAATCTCACTCCACAACAATTGGTTGCCGTTCCTAATTAAGAATTGCGTATACTCAGCAAATAACAAGTCTAGACTAGGGGGAGGGTAGGGAAAATAAGCTGTGCTTGATTGCCATTTTCTTTGCAAAAGTTTAATGTTTGGTAAAGACATTATTGGCGATTATATTTGCATGAAAGGTGAACAAGCACATGTTATCTCAGATCCCCATCAAAATTGAGAAAGTTCCAAAGAAGCTGTTAGACTGTGAAATTCTGAGGGCTGCCATAATCGCCGAGCTGGACGCCGTAAACCTCTACGAGCAACTGGCAGCAGCCACAGACAACGAGAAAATCAAGAAGGTGCTCTTGGAAGTCGCTAAAGAAGAGAAAACCCATGTGGGCGAGTTTCAAGCACTGCTCTTGGAAGAGGACAAAGAGCAAGTCCAAGAACTGGAAAAGGGAAGGAAAGAGGTTGAAGAAGTAACGGGATAAACGTCAGCGTTGGATGTTGATTTTCAAGCAGCAACCCTTTTATTTTTCTGACACCAACATGCTGAACATTAAGTGATGCGGGATGATGTGGCGACATTTAATTGTAACTCTTATGCAGTTGCTGCTGGTTAGCGCCCGACCAGAGTGGAGTTGGGGGATACGGGAAGGCTTAACATTGCTTTTCGCCCTCGCCCTCTTCCTGATCGAACTGATTGTGTTGGCTGTGCTGCTTTACCTTGCTGGTTTAATTGTGATGGGTAGGAAACGCGCGTTGTTGTCAGACGCTTTTATAATAGCGCTTCTTGGAACAGTGTTGTCTACACTTTTCGTTATCTTCCTTCCAAACCTTATAGCGGTGCTCTTAGGCATCATTGTCTGGTTAATACTGATAAAACGTCTGTTTGAAACCGGGTGGCTCGGCGCCATCGCCGTCGGCATACTGGCCATCATAATTTATTTGGCTGTTCTTCTACTCGTGGCCTTCGTTTTCGGAGTCTTCAGCCTAATAATTAGGTGGCTCACATCCATAATGCTCTAGAAAACTAGCAAGCCCGGGGCTTCAAGGTTGCAGGAATCTAAAAAGCGCGCGGTTTTGCTGGGCTTGGTTTTCCTAGCTTTTTTACTTCTCTCATCCTACGAAAACACCGTTTTCTTTAACATTTTGTTGGAGGAGATTCTAAGAAACCAGCTTTTAGCTGTTGGGATGCTTTTTTGCACAACATCCTTGTCGTGTCGCTTGTTTTGCTTGGCATGAGCTTTTATGTCAGCCTCGTCCATGCAGGATTTTTCAGAAAGGAAAAATACTCCCATATTGTTTTGGAGCATCCGCAAACCTTCGCCCTCGTTTTCACTCTGATAATAATTTTGTTGAGCATACTGCGGGGCTGCACACTAATCTATGGTGGAGTTAGCTTTGAAGCGCTGCCGATAGTTCTACTTATAAGCACACCGGTCGGCTTGGTGGAGGGCTACGGCATCTACATGACAATAAAGAAGACACTTAGCCAAACACTAAGAACAAGGGATTTAGCTGCAATTTACGGCGTTTTCCTAGTCGCCGCAGTATTGGAGGTTGCCTTCATAAACGCTTTAATTATGGCTTTAAAGTCGTCAGCTTGAAGCAATGACAGCGCCCTCTGTTTCCCGCAACTTCACACTCAACTCTTCAATAAGCCTCCTTAGCTTTGGGCTGAGCCTAACAGGGTATTTGGCGGCGCCGCGGAGACGCTTGTACTTACCTGGAAGCCTTGCAAGATTGTCCAAGGCCCTTTTCCGGATATCCTCAAGGGAAGGCAAATCATAAACTATTTTACCCCTCTCCATAACTTTGACGAGCAACGGTTCTCCGCCGATTTCTTCGCCTTCAAGGGCAATAACATCTTTCACGAAGTTGCCTTTCTCGTCTGTAAACCTAAAAACTTGTTTTCTCCCGGGTAGGGTTGCTTTTCCCTCGCTTAGCTTCATTATTGGAGCAAACTCGCCTTTCTCATCTGTTTTTTCGCAAAGCTTGTAGATTATGTCCACGTATGGTCTATCAGCTGAGGTCCCCATTTTTGTGCCGACGCCAAAGGAGTCAATCTTCGCTCCCCTGTTTAACAGCTCCTCTATCCGATATTCGTCTAGGTCTCCGCTGGCGAAAATCTGCACATAACTAAGCCCGTTCTTGTCCAGAAGCCTTCTAACTTCACGGCTTATCGCCACCAAGTCGCCGCTGTCAATCCGTAAACCCCTAAGCCTAAAACCCTGCTTTTCAAGTTCTTTGGCGACTTTTATGGCGTTTAACGCGCCCTTAATGTTGTCAAAGGTGTCTATGAGCAGTGTGGACCTGTCCGGGAATGTTTTGGCAAAAGCCCTAAACGATTCAAGCTCGTTGCTGAAAAACATGACAAAAGAATGCGCCATAGTTCCAAAAACAGGTATGCCATAAACCATTCCGGCAAGGACATTTGATGTGCCACTGCATCCAGCTATGTAGCTTGCCCTTGCAACCTTCATGCCGGCGTCGGTTCCGTGCTCCCGCCTCAAACCAAACTCAATCACTGGTCTACCCTGGGCGGCATAAACAACTCTGGAAGCTTTGGTGGCGATGGTTGTTTGCAAGTTAACGGTGTTCAATAGGAAGGTTTCTATTAGCTGAGCCTCAATTATTGGGGCTGTAACCCTAATTAGGGGTTCGTTTGGAAAAACTACGGTGCCCTCTGGAATAGCCCAAACATCGCCGCTAAAGCGAAAATTCCTCAAATAGTTGAGAAAGTCGTCTTTAAACCCCAAACCTTTCAAGTATTCTATGTGCTCTTCTGTGAAGTGCATTTTTTCGAGGAATAGTAGAACCTGCTCTAGGCCGGCGAAGAGGAAGTATGAGCGGTTGGGCGGCAAACGTCTAATGAAGAGGTCGAAGGTGGCTGGCTCAAACTTTTTGTGTTCGAAGTAGCTGGCGCACATGGTAAGCTCGTATAGGTCTGTGAGCATGCTCATGTTGTGTTCGCCGACGAAGCCTAACGTGCCCTTCATAGATTTTCACCATGCAGCAGTCCAGTTATTATCTCTTTCCCTTAGCCTGGAAATGGACAAGTCTTGGTGGGGCAGCCTCCGGCATATTCTGATTCCGCCGCCACAAAGGTTTTCTCGGCAGTTTTCACCTCGCCTATGTAAAGCACCTGCTCAGGTCTGCTTCCATAACGAAACACTGTTATGCCCTTACACTTTAACAGCCAAGCCAGCTCAAAAACTTTCCTAACATCCTCAACCGTCGCCTCGAAAGGCATGTTCACAGTCTTTGAAACGGCGTTATCCGTATACTTTTGGAAGGCAGCCTGCATGCGCACATGCCACTCCGGCGCAATATCTAAAGCTGTGACAAAAACCCTTTTCACGTCTTCCGGAACCATGTCAATCTTCTGCACGGAACCAGTTTTGGCTATTTCCTCAAGAAGCTTGGCGTCATAGAAGCCCCTTTCCTTAGCAACCATTTCGAAAAGGGGGTTCGTTTCAAAAAGCCTTGTGCCATCCAAAACCTTCCTTATGAAGGATATGGCGAACAAAGGCTCAATTCCCGAAGAGCAGCCCGCAATTATGCTTATGCTTCCAGTCGGCGCAATAGTGGTGACTGTGGCATTTCTCATACCGCGGTACTTGTCTTTCCAGATGCTTTTGTCAAAGTTTGGGAAAGAGCCGCGTTTTTCAGCTATTTCCTCAGACTTTTTGTGGGCTTCTTCATCTATGAAGCGCATAAGCTTCTCGGCAAGCTCCAAGGCTTCCTCCGAATTGTAGGGAATTCCAAGCTTTATGAGCATGTCAGCAAACCCCATAACTCCCAACCCAATTTTTCGGTTCGCTTTTGTCATCCGCTCAATCTCTTTAAGCGGATATTTATTGGCATCAATAACGTTATCCAAAAAATGAACAGCATTCCGCACAGTCTCCCTAAGCTTCTCCCAGTTGATCTTCCCATCCTCAACCATGCGGGAAAGGTTTATCGAGCCGAGATTACACGACTCGTATGGCAGAAGAGGCTGCTCACCACAAGGGTTAGTCGCCTCTATCCGCCCAACTTCAGGCGTTGGATTATGCCTGTTAATCTCGTCAATAAACAAAACGCCGGGGTCGCCGCTTGCCCAAGCAGACCGAGCTATCAAATTCCAAACTTCCCGAGCTTTAAGCTTGCGGGTCTTCTCCTTGCTTCTGGGGTTGACAAGCCAATATTCACCGTCCTCTTCGACTGTTTTCATGAAGTCGTCTGTCACAGCCACTGAAATGTTGAAGTTCTGCAGAAAACCGGGCTGTAGCTTAGCCGTGATAAACTCTAAAATGTCCGGGTGATCGACTCGGAGAACCCCCATCATGGCGCCCCTTCGTCTTCCGCCGGCCTTTATGACTTCGGTGGCGACGTCGAAAACCCTCATAAAGCTCACCGGGCCGGATGCCACGCCCTTCGTGGACATGACTATGTCGCCTTTAGGCCTAAGCCTTGAAAAGTCGAAGCCAACCCCGCCGCCGCTTTTCTCGATTAAGGCCATGTTTTTCACGGCTGTGAAGATGCTGTCTAAGGAATCCTCCACGGGAAGCACGAAACATGCGGATAACTGTCCAAGCCTTGTTCCAGCGTTGAAAAGCGTCGGCGAATTCGGCAGAAACTCAAGCCTCGCCATCATTCTATAGAAGGCTTCCTCGCTTTCCCTAGGGTCTTCGCCGTATTTTCGGTCAACTCTCGCTATTGCTCTTGCGACCCTGCGGAACATCTCCGCCGGAGTTTCAATTATACGTTCATTCTCGTCTTTCAGCAGGTAGCGCTTCTTCAAAACCTCAAGCGCGTTCACAGTCAACTTTGGCTCTTCAATGCCAAGCTGAGCCCTAAGCCTTCTTATCTCCTCCTTCTTCCTCCTATAAGCTTGATACTCAGCCGCCACTTCTTCGAAGCCGTTCCTGCGCAGAACCTCTATAACCGCGTCTTGCGCGTCTTCAACGGATGGTATTGTCTCTTTAAACCTCTCCTCAAGGAGGCTCACAACTTCCCGCGTCAGTTTTTCGGCTTTTTCGCCGTCTTCAAGTTTGACGGCTACAAAAGCCCTATGGATGGCGTTTCTAATCCTTTCAGGGTTAAATTCCACCAAGCGGCCGTCTCTTTTCCTAATTTTTGTTATCAGCATGGTCTTCCAATAGAAAATTGGCAAATCTGATATAAAGCATGTTCTAACGCATAGTCTTAAATAACTGCTGCACGGATGATTTTACAAAGATATAGCCGAGAGACTGGCGGATGATTTCATACGCTGTAAAGCGGGTGCTCCGCTCCTTTGGGCTTTTCGCCGCACTATTTTTAGGCGTGGTGCTTGCCGCCGCATTCTTCGCAGGCATAAACATAGGCGCCGATACGACGGCAACTGTCACCCTCCGTCAACAGTTAAACCGTATCCCCGTTGACATAACAGTGTACAGCCGCTCAAATCTAAATTCCGACAGCTGGAGAGATGCAGCCAAAGCGGTCGAAAAAATCGAAGGAATAAAGGGAGTTGAAATTATTTCAAGGACCACGTTGAGGTGGATTGTCGGCGAAAATTCCACGGTGACGATGGTTGCCGCCATCTCCAACTGTTCAAGGGTTTACGATGGACTCAACGTGGTGGACGGCAAAAGAGAGCTTGGAACAAATGAAACCTATGTTTGGGTTGGCTCCAAATCCGCCAACATTGTGGCGCTAAACGACGTAATAACCCTAAACTTCACATACCCTATATACCAGCAATATCCACGGGAGCCCGTGGAAAAAAGTTTCGCCGTCTTGCCCCTTAAAGTTGTGGGTTTCGTGGAACTTGATGATAGGGCATATTCCATAGCCACCGGGTCCTGGGATGTTGTAGAGATAATGCCTGTCATTAGGGAAGGGTTCAGCCCAACTTTTTATGGCGACCTCCTCCTCATAACAAGCTGGGAGAAAACCTTCACAAAAGTTTTGGACAGCATTCCTGAGGGTGGGAAAGTTTACACGATTTCAACGCAAATCCTAACCTACATAGACAGAAACCGGTTTATCAATCCATGGGATATTCAGGCTTCCATGGAAGCCGTCAGCGGAGTTGTTAGTCAAGTAAACAACGCCGTTGCAGGTTACGACATGTATGCAAACAACAATTTGGGAACAACCCTCATAATGTACCAGTTTACCAGCATAGCCATGCGTTTCATGTTTATTATCGTGGCAATTCCAGTCTTTTTTGTGGCATGGTATGTTGGAACAACCGTTTCAGAAGTCTCCTACAATCTGCGGAGACGCGAAATCGGCTTGCTCCTAACCAAGGGCTTCTCGGACTCCCAGGTATTTAGGCTATTTCTAATGGAATCCATTATGATTGGGATTTTTGGCGGACTTGTGGGGGTTGGGCTTGGCTTTCTTCTCAGCCCCCTATTCATAGGAGCAGTTGAAGGAGCGGAGGGGGGAACACCCATTCTAAGCACCGAAGTTATAGTTATAACGCTAGCTTTCAGTTTGGCCTTGACGCTTCTCTCCACCTTCCGCCCCTCCAGAAGGGCTGCAAAACTTCCGGTTGTGGAAGCCTTGAGGGAATACACGTACATAGAGGAGGTTAAACCCTACAGGCAGCGTTTGCCTTGGATTGCCTTCATTCTTGGGCTTTACAAAATTGTCATGTTCCTTCTTGGCATAGGCTCCCTTCAGTCGGTTATTAGGCAACCGCCCTTCACGAACATATTCCTCATGATACTTTTAGGCATTTGGCTGGTCATAGACGCCGTTCTAATATACATTGGGCCGCTTCTCTTTTTCTGGGGCTTCACCAAAATATTCATCCGCGGCTCCCTAAAGTTTCAAGAGCTTGTGGCTCGCGCAGCGAAATTTTTGGGTGATTTAGGAACTTTGGCCACGAAAAACGTTCAAAGAAATCCTGTCAGAGCAGCCTCAATAGCTTTCCTCGTCGCCTTAATTGTTGGCTACGGCTTCCAAACCATAGGGGGAGTTGTCAGCAGCCAAGATTACAACGTCCGCAGGATTAAGGCCGAGGTAGGCGCAGACATAAGTGTCCAGCTAAACCCGACAGCAAATCTAACAGAGATTCTAAAGGCTATGGAAAACATGCAGGAAATCGCTTCCACAACCGTTCAATACACCCTCAGCGGATCATTCCCAGGAGACTTGAACACGAGACAGATCGTCGCAATAGATCCGGAAACATGGCCTAAAACAGCCTATTACGAGGAAGACTGGTTCAGCGGCAAAAGCGCGATGGAAGCCTTGCAGCAAATGAAATCGAAGAATGAGACAATCATTCTTGAGGTGAATGTGGCGTCTCGTCTGAAAAAGAAAATTGGAGACACTGTTACGGCTACTATTGGATATTCAACGTTGACGCTGGAGGTTGTTGGATTTTTTGGACGTGAGCTCCCACAAGAATATTCATGGCAAGCCTTCCCATCCTACATTCCAGTAGAACTTTATAAATCGCTGGATTTGGGTTGGAAGCCCTTCACCACAGTTCTGGTTAAGCTGAAGCCTGAAGCCGACGGGAAAACTATGGCTTCTGATATTCGAAAAATCAGCGGCGTTGAATCCGTGCGCTCCGTCGCTGAAGAGTTGGAAAAGCTTCAAAGCAACCTTCTGCTCGTTGGACCACTACATATTCAACGTTTGGGCGTCATCTTCTCAATACTGGCAGCTTCTGTGGCCGTGGGCTTGGCAACCCTTGTAAGCCTTCAAGAACGGAAGAGGGAGACGTCCATAATGTGGGTGCGGGGCTTATCCTTCAAGCAGCTGGCAGTTATGTTGCTCACCGAAAACATGGCAGTGGTCACATTCGCCGTGGTTTTAGGCGCGGTGGTGGGGCTTATCGCGGTACACGGCAATATAGCAGCCTCCAACTCTACACTAACCTACACGCTTGTCAGGTTTAGGATGGTTTTCCCCTCAGACGCCATTTTGACGCTCGTCTCATGTTTAATATTGATATTCGCTTCAACTATAATCCCAACAATCCTGCTCGCGAAAAAGTACATTTCAAAGGTTGAGAGGATAGTGAGATTATGAAAGGAATGAGGGTGACGGTCAAAGACCTAATCAAAATTTATAGGCTTGGAAGCGTGGAGGTTCAAGCCCTAAGGGGACTAAGCATGGAAGTTAAGGAGGGGGAGATGGTTTCCATTATAGGTCCCAGCGGAAGCGGAAAAACAACATTGCTAAACATTATAGGCGGATTGGACCAGGCGACTGGAGGCTATGTGCAGGTTGGCGACACGGTGGTTACGGCTCTGCATCCATCCCAGCTTGTTGAGTATAGGCGCAAAACCGTAGGCCATATATTCCAGACATTAAATCTTATACCAACTTTAACGGCGGCGGAGAACGTGGAGCTTCCTATGATAGCCCTAGGCGTCCCAAGAAATAAAAGAATTCAACGCGTTAAGGAGCTTCTTGAAATAGTTGGACTAACTGAAAGGGCCCACCACAAACCAGACGAACTGAGCGGGGGAGAACAACAGCGAGTGGCCATAGCCGCAGCTTTGGCAAACGACCCGCCGCTGGTGTTGGCCGATGAACCCACAGGTGAGCTGGATACGGCCAACGCGAAAATAGTTGTCAACTACCTGTCCAAAGTAAGCAGAGAATTAGGCAAAACAGTGATCATGGTGACCCATGACCCAAGCGTTGCAAGAGCCGCGGACCGCATACTCCGAATTGAAGATGGAGTGATAAAGATGGCGTTGACGCCCTCTGAAGTTATGGTTGAGGAGAGGGCTGTTTCCTACATAGACCAGTTAAGGGCTCGCATAGCGGAAATAGACCGTCAGCTCGCCCTGTTGGACGAGGACTTCAAGGCTGGAAGGATAAGCGGAGATGAATACGTGGCGAAGAGGCAGAGTCTAAAACAGGTTAGGGAAAGCCTCCGCGAGGAACTCCATAGAATGGGCGTAGTCTAGGCATAGACATCAAGGGCAAACCATTCACTCCACAAAGGTTTCAGCGTTGATTTTAATCCCCCTGCCATCTAATTCGTTTATGATATGCCGGTAAATTTCCCCGTTCATGCCAAGCCTTTCCGGAGGCACAACCCCTTTGAGGCGGATAATCCCTTCCAAAACAAGTTTTGGGACGGCTGATGCTGTGTAGGCGGTTGTTCTTGCCATCGCCGTAACACCGCTTTTCTCATCGTAAAAGTCGACCAAAGTATAAGTATGCCTAATCCTTGTGTGTCCCTTGTAGCCATAAACTTCAACTTTCAGGGCCACAACGTCTTCAACGTGGGGCTCGTAGAGCTTTTTCTCCAAAAGTTTCGCCGTGAACGTTCTGGGTTGCAGGCGGATGCCGTCCACTCCACTTCATCAACGCCAAAAAAGCCTAAGTCTCTCAGCAGCCTTATTTTCTCGGCGTGCCCCGGATATCGCAGCGTCTTCTCCCACATTTCCTTAACGCCTTGTATAGTGTAAAGCAACGTTCTAAGACCGTCCGTATAAAAGGCTTCCAGCTTCCCTACCCGGGAAACTCGACAGTTTCCAGCCCGCTTAGGGCTTCAACTTCAACAACTCTGCCGTCTACAACAATTCTAGCGTTTGACGTGTATTCTTCTATGAGGCTTTCAGGCGACCACGTAATGACATAGCCCAGTGGCAGAACAGGCTTGTCCGGAAGCCCTCCCACAAAAATGTGAACACTATCCACAGCGTCAAGTTCTGAGACAGCCCGCCCAACAAGAATGTTGCTTATTCCGGGAGCCAGCCCGCAGTGGGGGATCATGGTTACACCTGTTTTCAAGGCTTCTTCATGCAGGGTCAAAGGGTTTTCGGATATGTAAGAGACATCCACGAGGCTTTAACCAGCTTGGATGCATGCCTCCATTAGGCGAAAGCCAAACTTCGGCGGAAGAAAACCTAAAGCTAAGTCGAAACCCTTTAACGTCTCCACAAGCTCGCTTCGCTTTGCAGCATCCAATTTCATCCATGAAACATTTGCCCTCCAAATTTTCTCTGCAATCTGCCTAGCCGCGGCGGGGTTCAAGTCGGCGACAACGACATCTGCGTCGCTCAATGTTCGCGTAAGGTCTTCCGCCGCTGCTGAACCCATCCTCCCGCAGCCAATTACAAGCAACCGCATAAGTTCAAGGAAACCTCCTCAAAACATTAAAGCTTTTCAGTGCCCGCAATCCATCGAAAATCCGGGTTTGGTTTTAGGGTTTAAAAATTTTATATACAGCCGTTGCCATTGTAGTGTTGAGCGTCATGGCGGATATCTGTCCAATATGTGGGCTTCCCAAGGATTTATGCGTCTGCGGTGAAATAGAGAAAGAACAACAGAGAATACGCATAAGATTTGAAACAAGAAAGTTTGGCAGACCCACAACGATAGTGGAAGGAATAAACGACAAGGACATGGACCTTGGAAGTCTGGCACAGAAACTGAAAAGCCTCTGCGCATGTGGCGGAACAGCCAAAAACGGGCAAATAATTCTCCAAGGCGACCACAGGGAAAAGGTTCGCCAATACCTTATTAGGCTTGGATACCCCGAGGAAAACATAGAAGTCCAGTGAAAAGTCCATGGGAATCCTTCGAAACATGCTTGAGGTATTTAAGACTCTAAAATATCGTAAACCATCGAAAATCTACTGTCCAAGATGTGGAAGCCCAAAGATTCGCTTGTCCAGCAGCCTGGACTATTGGCTTACGCCAAAAAGGTATGTTTGCGAGGACTGCGGCTACTATGGACCAATAGTTATGGAGCTAGAAGAAAGCGGGAAGGAACAAGCCGAAAAAGTTTAGTCTGGCAGCTCAAGATTTAACTGTTTCTTCAAAGTCTTGTAGCGGTTACGCACGGTAACCTCCGTGACACCAGCGGCTTCAGCAATGTCCTTCTGGGTTTTCTTCTCATTGTTCATTAGGCATGCAATGTAAAGCGCTGCCGCCGCCAACCCCATTGGGTCTTTGCCGGCTGCAGCCCTACGCTGTTTGGCTTCTCTAAGGATTTGTATGGCAAGTCCTTGAGTCTTGCCGGAAATCCCTGTTTTCTCGGCAATTTTAGAAATGTAAGTCAGTGGGTCGGCTATGGGCATTTGCACATCTAACTCGCGGAGCAAAAGCCTATAACATCGGGCAACATCCTTCTTGTCCACTAGGCTGGCTTCGGCTATCTCCCGCAGTGTTCTCGGAGTTCCACTTCCACGGCAAGCCGCATACAAGGCGGCAGCTGCTATGGCGGCTATTGATCGACCTCTCACAAGGCCCTTGTCGAGGGCTTTACGGTATATAACTGCAGCCTTTTCCTTAATCGCTGGTGGAACATAAACCTTGTCGGATAGGCGGTCAAGCTCAGCCATAGCCTGCGCCAAGTTCCGGTCTATGGAAGAGTGCACCCTTGAGCGTATCTGCCATTTCCTCAAACGCCACATCTGCAAACGCGTTGAAAGCGGAAGCTTTCTACCAAAGGCGTCGCGGTCAACCTGGCTTATGGCTGTTGAAAGCCCCTTATCGTGAACTGAGTAAGACGTTGGTACACCCACACGGCTCCTTGAAGCCTTCTCTTCCTGAGTGAAAGCCCGCCACTCTGGACCCTTATCCATCATTTGTTCGTGGAGAACCAGCCCACATTCCCCACAGACAGTCTCGCCAGTATCATAGTCGTGGATAAGGTTTGGGCTACTACATTCTGGACACTTTTCGACTAGACGTTGATGAGTCTTGACTTCTTGCTCACTCACATCCTCACCCCACTGTTGTAGCAGAACCGTCGCCCTTTCCATTTCCTCATCAAGTTCGGAATAGAAGACAGCCATTCGGCCCGCGTGCTTACTCAGATGAAATGTTTTAATATATAAATTTTACGGTTCAGACCGGAGTATCCCATTCACAAATTTTGAATATTAACGCAGGCTACTAATTATTAT
>JAWBRY010000030.1:0-691 GCA_038843545.1 Bathyarchaeia archaeon
AAATCCTCCAAAAAATAAGGCGGCAACTGGAAAACGACCAATGGCGATGGCAACGCGAAATGCAAGCCGAATGGGCAGAAGACCAAAACACATGGCTAACCCAACAGCTAATAATAGCCTGCATCGACCCCACACTGGAATACACAAGCTTCCACGAAACACTACAAGGCGAACTCTACGCCGGGCTAGACTTGGGCAAACACCAAGACTACACCGCACTGGCAGTCCTCAAAGCGGAAGAAAACACGCTAAAGCTTGTGCACATGCACCGCTTCCCATTGAAAACGCCCTACGCCACAGTAATAGGCTACGTTAAAACGCTTTGCGGAAGATGGCAAACAATCCACAAAATCTTAGTGGACATGACAGGCGTAGGCGAATACATCCTAGAAGACATGCAAAACACAGGCATACACGCGGCTGAAGGCGTAAAATTCACAATGGAAACCAAAGAACAACTCGCCAATAACCTAAAACAGTTGATGACGGAAAAACGCCTCAAAATCCCCTACGACCCAGAACTCATCGCGGAACTAAACACGGAACGCTACCAACTAACAAAAGAAGGCAGAATACGCCTAACCCACCCAGAAGGCACAAAAGACGACCGCTTCTGGAGCCTAGCCCTAGCCGCATACGCAGCAAAAACCAAACAGCAACAGCCAAGCCTATGGATAGTGCCGAAATGAAA
>JAWBRY010000030.1:743-12868 GCA_038843545.1 Bathyarchaeia archaeon
CGCCAAACCAACAGAACGCGTCCTAACAGTGGCAGAAGCCTTCGGACTAGGCATAGACCAACAACAAAAATTCACAGTGTACGACAACGTGGAACTGAAAATCGAGAGAGGCGACATAGTCTACATCACAGGCGAAAGCGGAAGCGGAAAAAGCACCCTTTTGAAAGCCTTGGAAAAAGACATCCGCCAGCACACACACCAAACATGCATTAACATAAAAGCCATCAAACCCCCACCCAACAAGCCCATAATAGAAACGGTCGGAGAAAACCTCCAACAAGCCCTCGAACTCCTAAGCCACGTAGGCCTAAACGACGCCTTCCTGTTTCTACGAACATACCGCCAACTAAGCGACGGCCAAAAATACCGCTACAAAATCGCCAAACTCATAGAAAGCCAAGCCCAAGTTTGGATATTGGACGAGTTTGCATCAACCCTAGATCGCGACACAGCCAAAATAGTAGCCTACAACCTCCAAAAAATAGCCAGAAAAACTGGCAAAACAGCCCTAGCCGCCACAACCCACACAGACCTATTCGAAGACCTAAACCCGTCAGTCCACATCCACAAACACTACGGCAAAGAAATAACAGTCCACTATTACCCAAACAAGCCAGCCCTAGAATGCAGCCTCACCCGCGAAATGCACATACAAGAAGGCACACTAGACGACTACAAGGCTTTAAGCATGTTCCATTACCGCTCAAGCCGCTTGCCGCCGCCGAGAAAAATTTTCACTTTAAAACGCAGAGGCGAAACCTGCGGAGTAATAGTTTACAGCTATCCGCCACCAGCCATGTTTGGAAGAAGCCTCGTGTGGAAAGGCCCATTCAAACAGCTCCAAAAGGAGGTTAGCACCATAACCCGCGTGATAATCCACCCAAAATACCGAAGCATAGGCCTAGGCACAAAAATAGTCAAAGAAACCTTGCCGCTGGCTGGAACACCATACGTGGAAACTCTAGCCGTCATGGCAAAATACAACCCATTCTTTGAGAAGGCTGGAATGCAGAAAATAGCGGAAACAAAACCAAACCACCACCTGGTAGAAGCAATAGAGAAACTGAACTCTTTAGGCTTTAAACCCTACATGCTTCAAAGCCAAAAACATAACATCGAAAAAATCATGGAAGTTGGAAAGGAAAAAATCATAAAAATCCTCTCGGAACTTTCGGAGAAAAGAGGCATCCCAAGAAAAAGGATAATAGCCACAGACAAAGCCTATCCAAGCCACATGGAATTCATGGAGAAACTCGTAAAACTCAGCGTCGAAGAATTGGCAGCCGCGCTAAAAAGATTAAGCTTTCTTGTCCAAACAAAAGTCTACCTCTTCTGGAAAAGGAAAACCTAAACCGCAACATCCATCCATATTCTAAATCCACAAAACCTTTTTGAAAAACCGAATAGGCTTAATCAAACACGCTGGTGCATCCTGTTTGAAAACGGAGTCAGCCATACTCATCGTGGTAGCCATATGCACCTTTCTATCCTTCTACTTTTCACTCCTATCCTTTACGGCAACGGAAGACCCATTAAAAAGACAGCTTGTCCTTTTGGCTACCTACTCCCTTCTCTCCGGCATAATCGTTTTCGGCTGCCTGCTCATCCACCTTTTGATGAAGGAGGTTCTCGTGAAAAGGCTTGAAAGGCGGAACATTTAAAGGGACAGAAGCCAAGGCGCATAAAACCTTGCAAAAACCAGTATTAGGAAAGCGGACAACGGCACAGTGATATTATCGTCTATTGGATTTGACTCAAAATGTTCCATTATGGAGGCTGTGGCGCCTGCAAGCATTCCAGCCAAGCCTAAAACCATGGCACCCACCGGTATGGAGAAAGCCGCCATGGCGAGGTTTCCAACCCACGCCTTTGTTCTCCTCTTGTATATTGTGTTGCGCACAATTCCAGTTATGGCGTCTCCAACAGACATGAAAAGCACTGGAAGCACCCCAAGCCAAAAGTTTCCGCCGGAAACAAGCCAGCCAAGCGCTATTACGATACCCCACATAACGCAGAAAGAAACCTCATAGGCGTTTTCCTCCACCTGAAACCAGTACATAAGCCTTCCCCTCCTATGAGGTATGTAGAGGAAAACGGCCAAAAGACAGGCCATTGCAAAGGGGAAGATGGGCGTTTCAAAAACGTACGGGACAAGAAAGGCCACTAAACCTCCAGTTAAAATGTGTATGACTTTCCTATCGTAGTAGACTGCAACATTATGCTGTACATTGCGCCCAATCATCCACTTGTAAAGCTTTCGCGTCAAAATTTCAGCAACGAAAATAACCCATATAAAAAGCAGGACAGTTGCGGCAATCTCCAACGTGGAAACCATGAAAGACATGGCTGGACACGTATTATTAAAATAAACACTAAGATAACTTAAGCCTTTGCATTCGGGAACGCCACAAAACGCTTGAAGGCTGGGACTTCACTTTCAGCAAATATTAGCGTTTAAACATAATTTCTAGACAAGCATATATTATTGTAGAAAACATCCTTTCATTCAAAGCTGGCCCCGAATTAAGGGTTGCTGAAAAATGGCAATAATGAAAGCAGCAAGGCTACATAAAATAGGAGAAAGGTTACGTTTAGATAAGGTTCCACTGCCAAGCCTAGGCGTGGAAGATGTTCTGATCGATGTAAAGGCAAGCGGGATATGTCATTCAGACATAAACTACCAGAGGGGCATTAGCCCCGTTGGAAAAATGCCCATAACACTTGGGCACGAAATAGCTGGAGTTATAGCTGAAATAGGCGATAAAGTGCAAGGTGTCGAAAAAGGCGACAGAGTTTGCGTTCATTACGTGTTAAGCTGTGGAAGATGCCGCTTTTGCCTCGTAGGAAAGGAAAATCTCTGCGATCACTACAAGATGATAGGGAAAGATGTTGATGGAGGGTTCGCCGAATATGTAAAAGCTCCTGCCAGAAACATCATAAAATTACCTAACCTAATACCTTTCGAACAGGGGGCCATAATTGGATGCGCGGTTTCAACAGCCTTCCACGCCCTGAGAAGAGCGAGAATAAATGCTGGGGAAACAGTTGTCGTTTACGGCGTTGGAGGGGTTGGAATTCACGCTGTTCAACTGGCCGCAAAGGTTTTTGGCGCTGGAAAAGTAATTGCAGTGGACGTTTCCGAGGAAAAATTGAAAGCCGCTAGGAAGGTGGGAGCGGATGAGATCGTAAACGCCCACGAAGAGAAGCCGGCGGAAAGAATAAAGGAGATAACCGGTGGGAGACTTTCTGACGTCGTGTTAGACTTTGTAGGCCTAAAGGACACGATTGAAGAAGCCATCAACTGCGCCGGGAAGGGCGGCAGAATATTACTAGTAGGTATAAGCTCCGATGAAATAACCATATCTCCATACAAAACCATAATAGGCAAAGAGATGGAAATAATAGGGGTGAACGACCACCTAAAATCAGAAATGATCCAACTGATTAACCTGGTTGAATCGGGAAAAATAGACATTTCAAATTCCATCACTCACATGGTGACGCTTGAAAATGTAAATTACGGAATGGAAATCCTTGAAAAGAAAATAGGCAATCCCATAAAGGTTGTTGTAATACCGGAGTAACAGATGCGCTTTTGCCTTGATTAGTGGGCGTATGCGATTAAAAATTAAGTGAATCCTTTTTAGAGTTCTTATTTTTCCCGGTTCTGACTGGTTTTTAGGGTGTCTTTAGAGGGAAGTTTTGACATAAGAGATTGACTTTTCACGTAGGAAATGGCTTCCGAACGATCGGATAGAAAGGCATGCCGTCCATTTCCATTGACTGTTAATGTTTTCTTTTTCTATGGTATGTTATGCCAATCGTGACTGCTAGTAGGATGGGGGTTGCTATTAGGATTATGGTTAGGTATGGACTTGGGCTTGTTTTGTCTGCTGTGTTGTCCGGTGAGGGTACTGTAGGCGGGTTTTCATCGCCTGAAGGAGCCTCTCCATAACTTCCTGAATACACAATGTAAGCGACTTCTCCTGTATCCGCCCATAGTAAAACTCGGAAAGCTTTACCGTAGCCTAAAACCATTTTGTTTAATTCTAGCAGGACTTCCCAGTGAGGATACAAAGCATCTCCTCTGCGCTGCATGGTTAATAATGCACCCTCAGACACGAAAGTGTAGCTTGATGCGGCTTCCTCGCCAACAGCCTTCCTTATGCAATCTAACGCCTTTTCCTTGGCTATGCGTATGGCTTCTTCCTTGCTCACTTTTACCTCGGCGCTGCCTATGGGGTAGCGGTTCCAAAAATCGCAGAAAAATTCAAAAGCACCATTACGAAATCTAATGGTCACAACATTGCAATTGTTGGTGATGCCGTTGACTGCATTCATCCACCGTATTTCAATACTTTCGCCAACTGTTATCTCTAGTCTAATGTCGCCTTCCGTCTTTGTCAGGGGTGTTAGTTCGCTAAGGGTGTCTAGCATGCTGCGCAGCTGCCGGATATGTGAAGCCCCAGAATATGCTTGGTATCTTTCCAGAAAGCCCTTAGCCTCTTCGAGGGCGTTAGTAAAGGGCTGGGTGAAAAGTGGAGAACCCTTAAGCGGATATAGCTTGCACCAAACTAGAGCATCATCCTTAAAGTCGCAAACCACATCTAGCACGCTTTCATCAGACGTAAGAGTGTAAACCCATGAATACATCTCAGGATTTGGGCCGGGAGGAATACCAGCACTCGTTCTTAGTTTTACTTCATATTTCTTTACATCAAGCCTCACTACATCCCTCAAAAACGTCAAAACCTTCTCTTGAACATTCAACTCCACCGAATAACCCCTAGGCATAGGCGCCACCAGCGCCAAAACTACAGCAAGAACCAAAACTACGCTAAACCTTTTCAATGAAAGCATCACTTATCACCACGGCTCCTCACATATATCACCAAGAATAATGATATATGTCGCCCGGTATGTGGTAATCTCCGTCGCCGTAGACACGTATCCAAACATCGAACCATCCGGGTTCTCCGGGTTACGTAGTCCAAGAAAATATGTATCCTTCCACTCATCAATCTCTTGACCTCCTGGAGGCCCAGATTTTGGGTAGTATGGGCCCTTTTTGTAAAGCCTAGTTTTGGTAAAGTCTTCGAATTCCTGACACTGTGATGCTTTATCAAGGGCTTGCCTCACTGAATATGATTGTGCTACCGTATAATAGTAGAAGAACACAAGCCAATGTTTGTGTAAGTGATTTGGTCCGTTATGTGATTCCTCGAGTCTTGGTGAGGCTAGATCGAACCCTATGAAGCAATAATTGCTGCCGTCTGGCGACGCGTAACCATCAGTACTTGGACCAATTTTACCTTCAGTCCAGCAATATGGCATTCCATTGGGTAAAAACGTTTCATAGCTTCCTCTCTCATGTCCATTAAAACATGCCCATAGGAAAACGAAATGGTGATTATTCCAAGCAGGCGTCTCAGTGACGCGAGGATAGATTTCAACATCCCAGACTTGTGGTACTTGACCTCCTGCAACGTCTTTTCCTTTCCCGTTCATGAAAAAGGCGTAATGCATACTTCCCTCAAAATACTGCATACCTCCATGTCCAACATAGAGGAACGATGACCACGCATGATTAGCCTCAACATCCTTAATTCCATTAAGCACGTCATCCTTGGTTGTTGTTGAGTATGGATCACCGTTATTCCACACCATGGAGTGGGTTAAATGGCCGTAGACAGGATCGCCTCGCACCCCAAAAACCAAGATAAGGATACCAAACCCAAACCCAATAGTAATGATACCGCTCAGCAAAAATATTGTATATGTTATTGAAAGCCAATAAATATATTTCAACTCGCTAGGAGTGGTTGGATTTGCATCACATGCATGCATAACGCTAGCACAACCATACCCATAATCATATCCATACGCCCTAACTGGAACAACTAGCCGCGGTGACAAAACAAGGAAAACATAACCCACAAAGCAATAGTTAAGAAGGTAGCTTTCCTCTCAACCATCACTTTTTCTTCTTATAGAGAAAAGTAAAATCAAACAAATAAATTTTTTCCATTCCTCAACTTCCAAAATAGCTTGTCTTTCCAAGGCAAATATATTAATGGGCCGGGCCGGATTTGAACCGGCGACCTTTCGGTTATCAGCCGAACGCTCCAACCAAGCTGAGCTACCGGCCCGTAAACCCAAATTGTATAGAGTTCAATCATTATTTTTAAGGTTTTCAGAACACTTTTAACCATAAGAAAGGCATTATGTCTTGCCAAAAAGGGCCCGTGGCCAAGTACGGATCAAGGCGCCGGCCTTCGGAGCCGGAGAACGTGGGTTCAAATCCCACCGGGCCCGCTGACATCCCTTTCAAAGAAGCCTCAAGCCTCTCTTCGTAAAATCTTATAAATAAGGCGGAGATTACTGTGTATTGTGTAGGAAAGTGTTGACAGAGGAAGG
This sequence comes from Bathyarchaeia archaeon, assembly GCA_038843545.1. Taxonomy (GTDB): domain Archaea; phylum Thermoproteota; class Bathyarchaeia; order Bathyarchaeales; family Bathycorpusculaceae; genus DRVP01. The sequence goes on from JAWBRY010000030.1 coordinate 7,161, forward strand.
AAAGTGTGAAAAAAGCGGGTTATTGGTTATAACCCTTACATTTTTCGCGACAATCGTGGCGGTTTGGGCGGTTGCGCATTATCCATCACAGAGAGCCAGCCTATCTGAGGAAAGTGAACCCGCGGAGAGTGAAACCGCAGAAAATCAGCTAACTTACGGGATTGTAGTCTATTATGGATATGATTATAGATATCCAGAATTGGAGTATTTTGCATGGCCTGTGGAGAATGGGTCTACTATAAACTTGGGAGAGCTTTCTCCAGGAACCCATAGGAAGCTGTTGTCTGTAACAAATATTGGCAAGGCCCCAGTATATATAGTGGTTGACGTTGAAAATTTACCTTATGGTTGGAGCTTAACCGCGCCGAACCTTGGGCGAGTGGCTATTGGACCTGGCGTCAGAACTTGGATTGACCTGAATTTGCAAATTCCAAGTAATGCAGAAGCCAAGGAATACTTGATAGATTTATGGATTAAAGCTATAGTTTACGAGGAGATGGAGACGCCGCCACCGCGGGACCCCAGTTTTAGCGTTCCAAGCGTTGAGGTGGCGAAAGTTCTCCTTAAATTAAAGCTTAAGGTTGTGTAGGCCGTGTCCAATGAAATGCGGTTTATTCTGTGGCTAATAGCAGTAGTCCGCAGATTAGGTTAATTATTCCTATGGAGCCTATGGCAATGATAACGAAAAAGCCCGGTGGAGATGCAAAGAGCATTTGAACATCCATGAAAAACTGCAGCATTAGCATAAGCGTGGAGAGGGCTGCACCGGCCGTGAGTAAAGCGGCGGTGTATTTGCGCATGCGGGTGCAGATTTCAAAGACTTTGAAACGCTCCTCTCCAGTGGTGTCTAGTGTTAATTCGTCTGAGTCTCTGGAAAGCGACGACGCCCATGGGCTTGTGTGAATTTTCCTACGTTTTCGGGGCATGCAGTCTCAGTTCATTAAACGCTTATCTGATTTATTAAGCCTTGCTGGCGTTTTTGATCCACTACTCTGATGACGTGGTTATATTTAGGATTCCCGCCAAAAACTGTATGGCGCTTACGAAAATCAGCATATAAAAGATTGTGGTTGTGGCTTCAGGCGATATGCCGGTCAGCGCCATTCGCTTTGTTCCTATGAGGTAGGCTAGAAGAGAAGTGAAGGCGCCTAGGCCTAGGCTTGCTCCTCCAAAGGCTATGCGTAGACGGGGATAGCCAACCATTCTAATGTAGTAGACGAGGAGGGCTATAATGCTGATTTCTAAGCCCAAAATTAAGACTGCTGGCTCAATGAAGGCTATAAGGAAAATTGAGGCAGCCAACCCCATGACTGGCGTTAAAGGGTATAGGGGCACTTTAAATGGTCTTTCCATGTACGGTTTCTCCCTTCGAAGCTTAACTACCGACATGTTAACGATTGAAAAGCCAATAATAAAGCCTAAATTGACCGCGTAGACCACGAAGTTTACAAGTCCTGTAGCCGCGAAAATTAGGGTGAAGGCGGCGCTTATTATTACCGCGACATAGGGTGTGCCAAAGCGCTTGTGGACTGCTGAAACTTTTTGGGGGAAATAGCCGTCTCTGGCCATGGCGTATAGGACTCTCGACTGAGCCATAATAGCCTCGTTTGTTGCAGCCAAACCAGCAATTGCCAAACCAACAGTCACTAAAATACCGCCAATTGGCCCCATCAACTGCTCCGCAACAAAAGCGATAGGCGAGGATTGTTTACTAAGAACTTCCGGAGGAACAACGCTGACGGCAACATACACCACGCTTGTGTACAATAGGATTAGCACAATCGCCGACAATATTATCGCCCGTGGAATGTTCTTCTCGGGATTTTTTATTTCAGCTTGGGCTGCGGCAACAGCCTCCGCCCCAAGGTAAAGCTCAAAAAGGTAGGCGGTAGCCGCGAAAACCCCCAACCAGTTAGCTGGGATGGATAGGATGGGCGCTTGCGCATGCTGGGTGTATGGCCAGCCGCTTAGAATGTAGATTCCCAGTATGGCAAGCACTAAAGCGGTTATTATGGCTTCAGCAGTCCCCGCCTCTTTGACGCCCCTTATGTTGATAATTGTGAAAATGATCACTACAAGCACCGCGGTTAATGGAATGTTGACTTTGGGAAAAACATAAGAGATTACATATGCAAAACCTATGGAAGAAAGCGCCGCATAAAACATGTTGCTCAGCCATTCAAACCATCCTGTGATGAAGCCTATAAAGCCTCCATAAGCCACTTTTACGAAAGTGTATTCCCCTCCAGCTTTAGGGATAGCTGTCCCCAACTCACAGTAGCTGAACATTGTTAGCAGGCTTATGATGCCGCAGACAAAGACCACTGGAACAATGGCGTACCCCGCTAGACTTGCAGCATAACCTATTATGACAAAGTTGCCCGCATTTAGAGTGCCCCCAATCCCCAGCATTGTTGCACGCAGAAGACCCAACTCCCGTCTTAGATGGGACTCACCCATAACTGCGCTTCGCCCCTTTCATTCATAGTAAAGCATTAAGCCACTTACAACTGAAAATAAGCCGAACGCCATGAAAACCAGCATGTAAAGTTCCATGTTTTCTCCGGGAAAACCAAAAACGGCTTGGATGTTGAAGAAATTGTAGAAGAGAAGGAAAGCAAAAATCAATGATGTGACGCCGATAAAAGCTTGCAACAAACTAACGATTTTCGAAATGGCTCTTACAACTTTCATAAGCCTTCATCTCCGTAATAGAATTATTCCAGCTATAAAGTCTAACATTCCAGTTAAAAGGAGGGTTAGCATTAGCAGGGATGCATGCACTTCATGTTTAAAAATGGTTACGTCAACAATGTTAAATAAGATTAGCAACATCACTCCAGTCAAAATTGTTCCTATCATTATGAGAAAGCCGCCTATCGCCACACAAACCCTTTCTCGCTTTTTCATATGCCCGCTAACCAAATTTCTATTTGACTAGCGCAAAATAAAGGTTAAGCTTATGGTTGGGAAGCATAACGGAGAAATCATTAAATTGGATTGTGCGGTTTTGATTTGAGGTGTGTTTGTTGACCGTTTCCAGGGAGCAGTTGGCCAAGCTTATTGATTCTACGCTTGTTAAAGCCACAGCCACTAGAAGCGAGGTTGAAAAGCTTTGCCGGGAAGCCGTACAATATGGCTTTGGATGCGTTGTTGTGAACCCCGTTTATGTGAGGCTTGCGGCTTCCCGGCTGAGGGGCACGGATGTTAGGGTTGGCTCCACGGTGGGTTTCCCATTGGGAGCCTCCATATTGGACGTTAAAGCCTTGGAGGCTGTCAAGGCTGTGGAGGATGGTGCATCCGAGCTTGACATGGTCATGAACCTAAGCGCCTTCAAATCCGGCGACTACGAACTGGTTAGGCGAGACATAGAGGCTGTGGCATCGGTTAAACGTATATCCGACGACATAATCGTGAAGGTGATAGTTGAAACACCATTGTTGACAAACGAGGAAAAAGTAACCGCCTGCAAAATTGTTAAAGAGGCGGGGGCAGACTTCGTTAAGACTTCGACAGGCCTGTTCGGCGGAGGCGCCACCGTGGAAGACGTTAAGCTCATGCGGAAAGTTGTTGGAAAAGATTTTGGAGTTAAAGCTGCCGGCGGCATAAGAACTTACAAAGATGCAGTAGCCATGATTGAGGCAGGCGCCAACCGCATAGGAACAAGCACCGCAACCGCAATAATCCAAGGCGCACCATAAACAGAAGTTTCGCTTATCTCAGCATTTCATGTTCTTTTATAAGTGAATGCATTCAATGGACGGAAACCAATCATGTGCTTATTAAACTTGAATTAAACTGAAGTTGCAAAAAATTTATTAATCTAATGGATGGTTAATCCATCCAATGGGAAGAATTATGAGCAAAACGACAGCTATCATACTATCGCTAATTTTTGCAGTAGTTGCTGCTCCGGTTATCTACCATTTCTCTATACAACCTAGAGAGGCTGAATCAGCAATCAGGGTGGAGGAGAAACCCCGCAAGGTCCACCATCGCCTCCCAGTGGACAAAGCGAACCTGGCATGCCAGGCGCGCCTGAGATACCGAGATTGCCTGGTCCAGCTCCGCCGGATGAGGAGTATAGGATAATCACGATTACGGATAATGCTGGCAGAAATGTGACGGTTAAGGTTCCTGTAAAACGGATTGTAAGCTTGAATAGTGGTTTAACCGAAATGTTATGCGCCCTCGGAGTTCAGAATAAGATAGTAGGCAGAGACGCCACGTCAACAATGCCGCCATCCATACTCAGCGTGCCGGTGGTGGGTGAGCACTCTTATCAACCAAACGTTGAAGCAATAATAGAATTAAAGCCTGATATAGTATTTGCCGATTCTATGCTTCCGTACAACACCGTGGCTATGCGGCAGCTTGAAGAGGCAGGCATACCCATATTCATATCAGACCCGACGGATCCGACGCCTACTCCAAGGTCCAACACCACGGTTGTGGACTTCACTTGCAGTTTGCTGATGAAAATGGCCATAATTGTAGGCGGTGAGAGTAAGGCGAGGGAATACATTCAATTCGCCCAGTATTACAACAATCTGGTTAAGCAACGTATAGCCAGCTTATCCGACGAACAAAGGCCGAAAGTTATGTGGGAATGGTATGCGCCATATTGGACGTTTATTTCACCAGCCATATATCACGCTGGTGGAATAAACATTGCCGAAAACATGACGGTGTACGCGCCCATCATGAGTCCAGAGTTCGTTGTTGAACAAAATCCCCAAGTGATTATTCGCATGATCAGCAGCCCAACACACGATTTAAACGACTTTGTGCAGATGTGGCAAGAAATAATGAGCCGTCCCGAGCTTCAAGTTGTAGATGCGGTCAAAAATGGGAGGGTGTACATCTGCGACTGGAAACTGAGAAATGGCGTCTTAACGGTTGTGGGTTACCTCTACTTTGCAAAATGGGTTCAGCCTACATTATTTGAGGATATAGACCCCGCTCAAGTAATGGCTGAAATATATCAAAGGTTTTTCGGGATAACCGTTGAAGGGACATTTGTATATCCATAAACGCCAAGTCACACACCCTTTTTTATCGGCAAAGACTTAGTCACTGTTAAACGGGTCATTGAGAGCTCGTTACCCCCCATTAATGGCATGGCAATAGCATCATGCTACATTCTTTCCGGCGCTGTTATCCCGATTAGGTTTAGGGCGTTTCTTAAAACTATTCGAATGGCGTCAACTAGCGCCAATCTTGCATCGCTGAGTTCTGGCGGTTCAGCCTTAATCACCGGAAAGGCGTTGTAGAACGTGTTGAATTTGTCGGCTAGGGCGTTGGCATAGTCGGCTATTAGATTTGGCTTTAAAGTTTCAGTTGCCTCAATGAAGGTTTCCGGGAACTCTGCCATGGCGAAGACAAGTTCCTGTTCAAGCTTTTCCCTTAAAAGGGCGTAGTCTGGTTTTTCAGGTTTTCTTGCGGCTTTGCGCAGTATGCTGCATGCCCTTGCATGCGTGTATTGGATGTATGGGGCGCTGTTCTTTTCGAAGTTTATGACCCGGTCCCAGTTAAACTCAACCGGTTTAGCCGGGTCAACCTCCACAAGCGCATAGCGGACTGCTCCAACGCCAACAATTTCGGCGACCTTCCGCTTTTCGTCTTCTGAAAGCTGGGGTGAGCGTTTCGAAACCTCTTCGTAGGCTCTTCTAATGGCTTCGTCTAAAACATCGTCTAGGGTTATGTAG
>JAWBRY010000031.1:0-12826 GCA_038843545.1 Bathyarchaeia archaeon
CTTAAGCCCTTTTCGGAGGAATCCAAATTGTCAGAAAGGTTTAGTAAACGATGGGATGAGAGGCGCGACGAGCAACCTATCACAGAACGCATAAAGGAGGCTGTTCGACCTCCAGGGCCATTGAAGCCTAGGCTTGACATGGCCATCCGCCGCATAGAACTCCAAATCCAGAAACTGGACCAAGCGAGTGAGAGGTTTAGTCAAAGAGACAAGTCCATATTCGCCAGAATTGTTGACGCCTATACAAAACATGACATGGCAAGAGCCAACGTTTTCGCAAACGAACTCGCCGAAATAAGGAAAATGGAAAAGATGATAATGCAGGCTAGACTTGCCCTTGAACAAATCGTCTTAAGGTTACGAACTGTATCAGAACTTGGAGACGTAGTTTCAACCCTAGGCCCAGCGGTCAGCGTGTTAAGAGCCGTGAAAACCGGGATGGCGAACATTTTCCCAGAAGCCGAGAGGGAGCTGGGGCTTATCGGCAACCTACTTAGCGGAATAATAGTAGAGGCTGGACAAAGTACAGGCCTATCCATAAACTTTGAGGCAGCCAACGAGGACGCCCAGAAAATTCTCACAGAGGCAGCCGCCGTCGCCGAGCAAAGAATCAAAGAGAAGTTCCCAGAGCTTCCAGCTGGAATACCGCAAGTGCCTTTGCCTGAGAAATCTCCCACGGAAACATCGTAGCCGAAGGAGGAATGCGTATGTCCCAAGAATCCCAAGAATCCAACATTTTTTTGTCCCTTGGAAAACATATTAGAGACGAGTATGGCCGTCTGATCGGAGAGGTTGTATCCTTTGCTGTTAAGCCCAATGGTGAAGTGGAGCACATTTATGTAAAACGCAGCGACGGAACATTCGCTAAATACCCAACTGTAAACATAAAGCTTGAAGGCTCAGAGGTTGTTTACCTTTCAGACATAAAAACTGAAACAGCCCTCTTCTGTAATCAAATCCCCCTAATCTGGCGCAAAGACCAAGCCCTAAGAGAGCTTTACGAGAAAAAGAAGATTTCACCGGAAGTTTATGAGGATCTACATAATAGTTTTGAAGGAGCCCTAAACCAGCTAAAAACAGAAGCCCAAGCCCTCTTGGGGAAAATTGACAAAGAGATTGAAAGGTGCAATAAAGAGATTAAAGAACTCAACTATGCCCTAGTCAACCTGGAAGTGGAACACGAAATAGGGGAGATAGGCGAGGCCTCTTATCAAGCTGCATTTGCATCCATCCATGAGTGTCTAAAGCGGGCTATCATGGAAAAAACAGACCTCGAAGGCTTGAGGAGCAAACTTTCCAACATTCTTCTGGGCGAAACTGTCCAAGAGTCTTCATACAAGGAAACCATTGAGGCCCCGGCTCCCGTCTCCACAAGCCTACCTGAGCCTCCTGTCGTAGTTTACGTGAAGGAAGCGGACGAATCAAGTATTTAGGTTTCCAAAAGCGTAGCGGGCGGAGGGAGCTGAAATCAAAAACCCTTTTTCAACACCCCCTCCACCACTACGGGAAGTCATCACTCAATCGATGTATAAGCTGAGGATCCAGCAGCAGAAAGTTGTCCAAGCATCTTTGAGGCTTAGGGAAAGGGACAAAATCCTCTTCCAAACCTGTGTAAACGCTTTAAGGGCTAATAACCGTGAAAGGGCCGCCATATGTGCCAACGAAATGGCTGAAGTCCGTAAACTGATAAGCTTTCTCCAGCAGGTGGAGCTTGCCCTTGAAAGGGTTATCCTCCGCCTAGAAACAGTGCGGGAGTTAAGCGACATAGTTATAGACTTGAAGCCTGTGTTAAAAACTCTCCAAAATGTTTCACGGCAGCTTTCCGAAGTCCTACCTGAGGTTTCATCCGAGCTAAGCGAGATCAACAACGTTATAGGTGAAACAATTTACTCGACGAGGATATCCGACGAAGTCGTAATCCCTGTGGACAAAGTTACGCCCGCCGGAGAGCAAATACTGGACGAGGTTACCCGCTTCCTTGAAAAGAGGATTGCGGAGAAGCTTCCCGAACCGCCTGCTACGCAGGAAACACCCCCAATCAAACGAGCTAAAACTGAAATCAAGCAGATGGTTGCCTTAGCCGCCTCTTGTTCCCAAACAGTGGGCAGTGAAACCATTGAAGAGGATGGAAAATGCTCTGAAAACCTCATTTCTTTCAGAAAAGCCGAGTTTCAAGAGATTAGCCTAAAAGTTGGGAAACCCTCCCTTGAAGAAGCCCTTTTAGAGTATGTTAGGCGGAGCGGCGGCGAATTAGACCTCATCCGCTGCTCTCACGACTTGGGGGCCTCCTACGAGGAGGTGGAGAAGGCCCTGCGGAGTTTGGGGGCCAAGGGCAAAGTGAAGATTGAGGTTAAAAGGTGAGCTGCTATGGAAGCTTCCCAAGAGCTTGAAAGATCTGCCACCAACTACGCCATGGAGGCTGTACGCCTGGACAAGCAAGGCGCAAAGGGCATGGCCGTAACCATGTATCAGAAGGCTATAGAAACCCTATTGAAGCTTGTCCAGCTCTACCCGGAATACAGCTTGAACAAGGTTTACATTCAAAGAGCCATAGCCTACCAGGAAAGGATAAAAGTTTTACAGGGGTCCATAGCCCCGGTGGAGGCTCAAGCAGAGCCAAGGGGTATTGAGGCGGCCAAGCCTGGTGAAACTAGGAAAGCAAGCTATGAAGATTTAATTATCAAAGAGAAGCCTAACGTCCGCTGGGATGAAGTCATAGGCCTTGACGCTGCTAAGAGGGCTATTAAAGAGGCAATAATCTACCCTGTTCAGAGGCCCGACCTGTTCCCGCTTGGCTGGCCTAGGGGTATACTGCTTTTCGGCCCACCGGGCTGCGGCAAAACCCTGCTGGCTGCTGCAGCCGCCACAGAGATCGACGCCGTCTTCATTTCTGTGGATGCTGCCTCAATAATGTCTAAGTGGCTTGGGGAAGCCGAGCAGAATGTTGCAAGGCTTTTCGAGTCTGCAAGGAAATGTGCGTTAGAGGATAAGAAGCCGGCCATAATTTTCATTGATGAGTTAGACTCTCTTATGGGGAAGCATTCCAACGAGGTTGGCGGCGAGGTTCGTGTGCGAAACCAGTTCTTGAAGGAGATGGACGGCATAATTGATAAGGGCAAAAACCTCCACGTTTACGTTATTGGTGCCACCAACAAGCCTTGGGACTTAGACTGGCCTTTTATCCGGCGCTTCCAGAAGCGAATCCTCGTGCCACTACCGGACTTTCACTCCCGCTTAATGATGTTTAAGCATTACACCAGCCATTTAACTCTAGCCCCAGATGTTGATCTGCATGAGCTGGCTAGGCTTTCTGAGGGCTTTTCAGGAAGCGACATAAAAGACGTTTGCCAAGCAGCTCACCTAAAGGTTATAGGGGAGTTCTTCGAGTCTGGACAAGCCGCCAACAAGCTTGCCAAGCCTAGACATTTAAGGATGAGTGATTTCAGGCAGATATTGGAGGAGCGGAAGCCCAGCGTCTCCCTTGACATGCTCGCCCTGTACAACCGATGGTTTGAAGCCTTCAAAGCCCTCTAGAGGTGTCCCAGTGGAAGGGCTTGGAGATGGCTTCTTTTTAGACAAGTTCTCCTTCCCCCTTTCTCCCCCTACGAGTCTCCAAGCCTCACAGATTTTGGATACCTTTAAGAGGGTTTCTTTAAACCTAAACATTCCCTCCTCTTTTTATAAACTCCTCAACAATGTTTGTTAGTTTGCCGCTATCTTCTGGAAGGTTCAGGTAGGGCGCGTTCAATCGCATTTCACCCATTTGATGGAATCCAGCGAAAGCCATTATCGGCTTGAATGCTTTCATTGCTTCTGCAGCTTCTTCGGTGGATTTCACCGTGACAATTTTTGGAACCTTCATGTCCATTCCTAGAAGTTTTCTGAACCCCTCAACTATGACTACGTCGCTTACCAAACATTTCTCCACGATGTCTTTTAGAGTTAGAAGGTTTGCGTCCATCTTTTCTATTGTGGCTATCTCTTTTGGCGACACCGCAATCACTGTTTTGGCGCCTGCCATTGTAAATCGCCACGTGTCTTTGCCTTCTGTGTCTATTGTGAAAGCCTCATCTGGAACGTGTTTTACAGCCGCCACCCTGTAGCCTCTCTTAGTCAATTCATGTGTCAAAATCTCTATTAACGTGGTTTTCCCAGAGCTTTTGCTTCCAACGACGGCTATAACTGCTGGTTTACGCGGCTTCATTCCACCATCTCTTCATCAAATATTTTCTTTAAGTTTTCCTTGTTCATGTGAAGTTTTTCCGAGAGGTTCTTAACCCACCTTATGTAGTTTCTAAAAATTTTTTGAAGTATTTCCGCCTTTTCCCCATCGGAGAGTTCCTTTTCCTCGGCTATTAGGAGGGCGAACCACTTGCCAATGTCCGAAAGTCTGTAGGCTTTAACCCAAACCGTCCGCCCTTCATGCTCCGTTTTCTCCATAACCTCTGTTAAGACGCCGAGCTCAGTCAGTGTTTTAAGGTTTCCGATTACCGTCTTGTTTGAGTAAGCAAGTTCCCTAACAAGGTCCTTCTGGTAAATTTTATTAGCTACTCCACGCTTGAGAAAGAACCTTAAAATCTCGATGGAAGCCTTTGACCCAAAAATGGCGCTTAAAATTTTGTCCTTCTGTTCCGCTGGGAGAAAAACAACATAGGGGTGAAGCTCTTGGGGGAAACTCAAGCAGACACCTTCAAACTCATTAGGAACGGTCTAATATTTTGTTTTTGCGTCGTTAGGCTTTTAAACAACTCACCTAAAGTCTACTAAGGTGTCTCGAAACGATTAGATGGAAACCCATGGACGGTGACACTTTCATAACACGGGAAGGCTTTATCCTAAACGTTTTCGGATATGAACATCCGGAAAACCGTGTTTTCGCCTTCCTAAAATACATCCCATACCATTTCAAGAAGCTTTTCAAAGTCCGCATGTTGGAGAGGACTTGGCAGCTCGGCGAACTGGAGCTTTTACGAGCTGAAAAGCTTTACACAGCTAAAAACTATCAGACCTTCCTCGAAGTTTTCAGGAAAAATTTTCCAAAATACGTTTACTTCTGTCCCTTTAGGCGGAAGGAGGTTATAAGTGCTCCTTTAGATCATATCGTTGAGGTTTTTGTTCCAAGGGACCGCCTAAAAGCTTTGATGGAAGCCGGGGAAAGGGATGAGCTGCAGGAGCTCACTTTAGAGTTTGTCCGGCTTGTTTCCGGCGAGGCTAAAGTGCCGTTAGAGGATTTTGGTGTTCACGGCTCCATAGCCCTAAACATGCATTCAGTAGAATCCGACATAGACATAGTGGTCTATGGAAGCCAAAACTTCCGCCGCGTCGAAGCCGCCATCGAAAAACTCGTCCGGGAAGGAGTATTGACCTACATTTTTAACAACCGCTTGGATGCTGCGAGACGGTTTAAGGGACGCTTCAAAAACAAGATTTTCATGTATACCGCGGTCCGCAAACAAGAGGAGATCACAACCAAGTACGGCGAATGCCAGTACACGCCCATAGCTTCTGTCAAGTTTAGGTGCATGGTTGAAGACGACAGTGAAGCCATGTTCCGTCCAGCCATTTATAGGATAGATGGTTATACGCCGCTTGGCGGCCTATCGCTTCCGAGGGATATGGTTCCTCAAACAGTTGTCTCCATGATTGGGTGTTACAGAAACGTCGCCAGAAAAGGACAGCAGATTGAGGCGTCTGGAATGCTTGAAAAGGTTGAAAACACCATGACGGGCAAAGTTACCTACCAAGTTGTTGTAGGCTCTGCTGGAAGCGAGGAAGAATACATTTGGCCAGTCCAACCGGCATGAGGCTTAGAGACCGCGACGCCATAGTCACGCGGGAAGGCTTGATCTTCCGTGTTTTTGGCTACACGCATCCGCCGGAAGGCTACATTTGCGATCTAGAGTATGCACCTGAAACCCTTTTCCACTCCATTAACCCAAAAGCCTATAGAACAGACGGAAAAGGCGTCTTCTACAAGTTTTACGGAGACGAAGGCTGGCGCTTCATACAAAAACATTTTCCACAACACATGGTTCTTTATAAGCCCTTGGGCAAAAAAGTGGTTGGCGTCCGCAAGGCGAACATCGTGGAAATCCGCAAACCAGAGCAAGCCTTGAAAAAGCTGGTGGAAACGGAGCCGAAAGACGAACTCCTTAAGGCAATGCAGAAAGTTCTAGAAGCAACAGTGTTTTGTCTCAGGCTTCGCTTGGAAGATTTCGGAGTTTTCGGCTCACTGCTCCATGGCTTTTATCATCCAAAATTTTCGGACCTAGATTTCATCGTTTACGGTAGAGAAAACCTAGAAAAAATCCGCAAACTCCTCCAAGATCTGTACGAGGATGACTCTTCAGGTTTTTCTAACGAATTTGCCGACGACTCGCCTATTCGAGGGAAGGTTTGGCGCTACAAGAACCTAACAACTCAAGAGTTTGTTTGGCACCAGCGGCGCAAACTGATTTACGGTGTTTTCCACGATAAGGCTTCCAAACGCACGATAAAAGTTGAGTTTGAACCTGTGAAAAGCTGGAACGAGATAAAAAGCGATTATGGCGAGGTTAAGAAAATCACGCGGGAAGGCTGGGTTAAAGCCATTCTACGCGTAAAAGATGACTTGGAAGCCCCATATATACCCTCAATTTATCAAGTTGAGCCGTTAAACGTTTTAGAGGGACCGCAAGTCAACGACTTGGAGAGAGTTGTCTCCTACCTTGAAGAGTTTAGAATGCAGGCTTGGAAAGGCGAAACCGTTTATGCGGAGGGTAACCTTGAAAAAGTTGAAACAACTTGCCGAAACTTTCACCAAATAACCCTAACCTATGGGCCTAGATATTACGAGCAAGTTTTAAAAGTTGCGAATTCAGCCGAAATCTAATGTTTTGGAACCATATAGTCGGTGGGCTTGTTTCCGATGAGAAGCCTGAAATATTCACATTTATTTCGATTGTCTGTCACATGTTCAAGCTTTCCTTGCGCTATAACAGTCTCACCTTTCCTTGCTTGTTCGCAGAACCTTCCACGGAAGGAGGCTATCTCCCTTATTGGCTGAAGCTCTGGGCCTTCCAAAACCCTAACATTTTCAATTTTATATGCGCATGGTGTGAAAATGGCTTCTGAATCATCCATAACTAGGGCTTCAATCTTTGCATAGCCGCAGTTCTTATAACGGATATCCCCATACCTTTCGCCTATTTCGCTGAAATTCTTCACGAAACGAATGAAGTAGTCCCTACCCATAAACTTGCCTTGTAAAACCTTTCGGGATTCGGTTTCAACGAAACTCTTGAAACTCACCAGAGTGTCTTTCGAACGGAAATCGAAAAGCTTCCTCAAATCCTCCTGAGAATAAGGCTTCAATGGACAGGAAGGTTCTTCAAGCAAGGATTTAATCGCTGAATAAACTTTCCAGCAATTTTTCGTTCCATAGACGATAAAGTCGATGTCTGAACGGGACGTGTGTAAACCAGCCATAATCGAGCCTGAAGCTCCAAGGGCGTTCCATGGGATGTGGGCTGAAGATTTAAGCAGATAAGCCATCTCTAGAACCGCGCGCTCCAAATTGTCTGGGTTTTTGGTTCTCCGAAGGCGTTTAAGCACTTCGGTTGGCACGTAATGCCTTCTAATGTGGCTTATTGGAACTTCGCACAAAATCTCATCGAAAACAGGGTCATAGACTAGGTATTCCGGAGCGTTCTCTTTAAGCCATTCATAACGCCTAGAAAGAGAATAAACCTTCTCGTACGGGTGCTTTCCACCTCTTCTCCCGCCAGCCTTGCTTGGATAATACCTTATGAAGGCTATTACTTTGTCTGGGGGGTGGACTAGGCCCTTAACGTCAAATATTAAGCCTTGCCCCGTTTCTATGAAGTCTCCTTCGCGGAAATTTTTCATTATTGGTTAGATGCTGCCCATGCCCTATTTATTGTTTCTTAAATATGAGGCCAGCTTTGTAGAGGCCTGAAATCAGCCCAACCCCGATAATTGTGGCAACGATTGTCATCAGTATTCTTTCCACGGCTGACACGGGAACCATGTACATAAACAGGGATGGAATGTCCGGCAATCCTAAGGGTTTAAGGAAGTATTCTTCAACGGCGCTGAGGGGGATGAAAATGTCTATTACTCCTATGAATATTAGGTTTCCAAGCATGTGGTCTGCTATTATTCCGCAGTAGCTGGCTAGAAAGACCGAAGAGATAAATGTGTACCGTCCCGCTCCAAAGATTCCGTAGAGGATGAGAATTGCGGCTATTATGTATAACGGAAGCGAGAAATAGCCCAATGGAACCACTTCGTTTAGATATGGTTTCGTGAACATATAGCCAACGGCAAAAAGAATTACGCCGGAAAGTATGGATGCTGGCTTAAACCGCCATCCCTCTTTAGGCATCCCGATTTCTTTGAAGGAGCTTGCAACCCAACCCCGCGTTATTAGGATGGCGAACAAGCCTGCAAAGTGTAGGATTGGATAGAATGGGGCTCTCTGTCCAACCCACGTGGCATACCATCCGGCTATTAGGGCGGCTAGGATTGCGGCGGATAATTGCCACCCTTGTATTCTATTGTTTTTCGAAACTTTACCTAGTGTTAAAAATCCGGCCATCATGGCTGAAATCGCTGTGCAGAAAGAGGTTAAAACCGTGAAGGGACTTCCGGCAGCAATTAACCCGCCTATTAAAGCGGCAAGGAAACCCAAATATGGGCCGATAATCATTCCATAGAGGGGGGCAACAACCGCGTCAAATTTTATTTGGGCGTCTGGAACGCCTATTATGGGTATTCCTGGTATGAACTTGCAGATTATGAATGATAGGGCGGCGAAAATTGTTAACAATGCTACGTTTTTTGCGGATAATTCGGTGCTTGCCAAAACAATCACCTTGTGTATTTTTGGTAATTGCTATGTAATTTTTTACACAACATTAATAAGCGTTTCCATATACTTTTTACATGTTAAGGTGTAGCGCTTGCAGAAAAGTTTCAACAAAGCCGCCTATGTTGCCCAGTGTCTGGAGCTAGCCATTTTATTGGAGGTTAGCGCCGACAAGCCTGGAAACGTCAACCTTGTCGTCGGGTTTGAGGGCACCAATCACATGCATTTTTTGGCCTCGGCTGTAGCTGCAGCCCCATTTTTTAGGCTTGCCGCTGAAAGGGGCATAGCAGTTTCCAAAGGTGAAATAGGCTTGGATAAGGTTTGTGTTGGACAAATCATTCGAGACTGCGTGGCCGAAATAAGCAGTTGGCAGAGAGGAGGCAACACCCTGCTCGGCACGGTTTTGCTGTTTGTGCCCTTGGCAGTAGCTGCAGGCATGACGCCGGCTGAGAAGGGCGTTTTCGATCTCTCAGAGCTTAGGCGAAACCTTAAATTCGTTATAGAGGCAACAACGCCAGAAGACGCCGTCGCCGTTTACGAGGCGGTTAAAATCGCCAAGCCAAGCGGTCTTGGCAAGGCGCCGGACCTAGACGTTAATGATCCAGAATCAATCAAAAGGATTAAAAGCGAGAGAATCAGTCTCCTCCAAGTTTTCCAAATAGCCTCATCCTATGACATGGTTTGCTCAGAATGGGTTAAAAATTACCCCATAACCTTTGACTTCGCATATCCACGTTTAATGCAACGTCTCCATGATGGTGAAGACTTAAACACGGCTATCGTTCACACTTTCTTAGAGGTTTTGACATCCCACCCAGATACTTTCATAGCCAGAAAAGTCGGCATAGGAAAAGCCCGCGAAGTTTCAGCCATAGCTGGGGAAGTCCTGAAAAACGGAGGCTTAAAAACGCCTGTTGGGAGGGAGAAACTCCGCCTCTTTGATGCGGTGTTGAGGTTGGAGGGGAGCAACCTAAACCCCGGCACCACAGCCGACATAATTGCAGTCGCCATAGCGTTGGCTGTTCTAAATGGTTATAGGCCTTAGTTTCTCGTTGTCTGGGCTAAAAGTTTAAATCTTGTTTGCTCGTTCGCATATTGTCCGGTGAGGTTTAATGGCGGGGCTTTTAAGCGCCATTATGCTGGCTCTTTCGCTGGTTGCTGGCATGATTGTGGGCTACTTCCTCAGGAGGAAGCCTTTTAATGTTGGAAGGTTGATTTTCGGCGTTATTTTGGTGTTGATTTTTTCTTTAGGCTTTTCAATAGGCTCAAATGATGAGCTTTTAGAAGTGATGCCGAGTGTTGGCTTAACCGCCGTGGTGCTTTTAGCCATGGTCTTGCTTTTCAGCGTGCTCTGTACGAAGGCGGCTGTAAAACTGGTGAAACTATGATAAAATACGTTTTGCCAACCCTTGCCGTTGGAATCTTGGCAGGCTATTTGAACAACCAGTTCGGCGCCGCATTATTCAACCTCTTCTTTTCGGAATATGTCTTCAACTTCTCGCTTTTCACGCTGCTGTTTTTGATGGGCGTGCTTTTCGCAATGGATGAAAAAGCGTTGGCGAAGGTTAAGGCTGCTGGATTTAAAATGTTCGTGTTCCCGTTCGCCGTGGCTTTAGGCAGTTTGATGGGCGGGTTTGTCGGCGGGGTGGTTCTTCAAATTGACGTTTTTGCCTCCATGAGTGTCTGCGCTGGCTACGGCTGGTACACGTTGGCCGGGCCTTTGGCTGGACAGCTTTTTGGACTTAAATGGGGCGCCCTTGGCTTAGCCGTAAACCTTCTAAGGGAACTGGTGACCATAGCCACCACATGGATTGTTGCAAAATTGGATAGATATGCGCCGATAGCCATGGGAGGCGCCACGGCTATGGATACAACTCTACCCATGATAGTGCGTTACTGCGGCCAAGACACTCTCATAATATCTTTCTTCAGCGGTTTCGTTCTAACGCTGGCGGCGCCCTTCACTATAACAGCCATAGCCGCCTTAACCACTAACAGCCCGTGAGGTTAAGCTCCAGAAGTTTGTTGAGAAAAATTAATTAGGGCTAAAATGATCGTATGTAGCTTTCAAGAAATGAAACATTACAATAAGTGTTGAGGTTGGCCGATGGCTGAAAAACCCAAACTGAAGGTTACGTTGCTTACGGGGCGCACCATAGAGCAGGGTGTTGGGAAGGAGCTTGGAAAAAACACCAAAGAGTATGTGGAAAGCGTATCTGTATGCTATATGGATCCTGAAGACATGAAAAAGCTTGGCGTGAAAGACGGTGTTAACGTTCAGGTTTCTACGGCTTTCGGCTCCGTTGTTGTGAAAGCCAAAAAATCTTTGAGGGCGCCCCACCCCGGCGTGATATACATCCCCTATGGTCCATGGGCTAATGCTGTTGTGGATCCGGAAACTCATGGAATTGGGATGCCAACTCTTAAAGGCGTTCCAGCCACCGTGGAGCCTTCTTCTGATAGACCCGTATTAAGTTTGGAGGAACTTCTTAAACAACAGTTTGGGAAGGGTTGAAGTTGCCGGTTGTTAAAGCCGTAACATGTCCAGTTTGTGGAAGCCTCTGCGACGACATAGACTTGACTATAGAAAACGGCAAGATTGTTAAGGTTAAGAACGGCTGCGCCATGTGTGAGGCTAAATTCTTAAGCCACCGCAGTGAGCATCGCATCCGCAAGCCATTGATCCGGAAGAACGGCGAACTTGTCGAAGCAACCCTTGAGGAGGCTATTAGAAAGGCTGCTGAGATTCTGGCGGAAGCTAACTATCCAGTTCTTTACGGTTGGAGCAGCACAAGCTGCGAAGCCATAAGCGTTGGCATAGAGCTAGCTGAAGAAGTTGGAGGCGTAATAGACAACACATCGGTTGTCTGCCACGGCCCATCACTCCTAAGCGTTCAAGACATTGGCATACCATCATGCACTTTGGGACAGATCCGACATAGGGCAGACCTAATCATTTATTGGGGCTGCGACCCTTGGAGCGCCCATCCACGACACATTGAACGTTACACCGCCTTCTCTGAAGGGCGATTCGAGAAAAGCGCATGGAGAGGCTACTTGACGAAAGTTAAAGCCCTTATAGGGCGGAAAAAGATTCAAAGCGCCGCCAAAAGGCTTGTCCTCAAAAAGCCCCCAGAGATCAAAGTCCAGCTGGAGCCCACTTTCATTCCATCCCTCACAAGGGAAGGCAAAAAACTCATAGTTGTCGACGTTAGGCGGACAAAGACTGCGGAGATGGCGGACTTCTTCGTTCAAGTGGAGCCCGGCAGAGATTACGAGCTTTTGCATGCTTTTAGGGCTTTGATCCGTGACCAAGAGCTTGAAGTGGATTGTGTGGCCGGTGTGCCAGTCGAGTATTTGGAGGATGTTGCCGACGTCATGGTTAACTGCGACTTCGGCGCCCTTTTTTTCGGGCTTGGCTTAACCATGAGCGGCGCCAAACTACGAAATATTGACGCGGCGCTTTCGCTGGTCCGCGACCTAAACATGCGGACAAAGTTTGTGATAATGCCCATGCGAGGCCACTTTAATGTGACGGGCGCCAACACGGTGTTTACTTGGCAGACGGGCTACCCCTACGCTGTAGACTTTTCACTGGGCTATCCGCGATATAATCCGGGCGAAACATCTGTTGTCGATGTGCTGCTGCGGGGCGAATCCGACGCAGCCTTGATTGTGGCTTCAGATCCCATTTCAAACTTCCCACGGAAGGCCGCCGAGCACCTCGTTAAAAACCCACTGATTTACATTGGCCCCCACATGGATGTCACGGCTCAAATGGCGGATGTGGTTATTCCATCGGCCTTCGTGGGCATCGAGGCTTCTGGAACAGCCTACCGCATGGACCATGTGCCCATACCCCTAAAAAAGGTTGTGGAACCACCTGAGGGTGTTTTGCCGGACGAGGAAATTTTGAGGGGAATCCTAGATGAAGTTAAGAGAATAAAGCGTGAGAAA
>JAWBRY010000032.1:0-358 GCA_038843545.1 Bathyarchaeia archaeon
TATGGGGCGAGAGTCATATGGTTAAGAGTGATATTTCTAACCCCATTTACATGAGTTTGATTCCATGTTTGATTCTGGATTTTGATTAGGAGCTATCGGAATCCAACCTTAGAAAATCTTTGATTCATACTCAAAATTCGCATGATTTAAGTTCTTAAACACCAATATATTTGCGCGTGATTGCGAAGGGAGCAGATATTGGGCGAGCAGTATTACTGCATAATAGAGGTACGTGTTCCAAGCGGTCCGAAAGGATGGCAGGACACGGTTAATGAAAAAATGAAGCAGATTTTAGAAAAGCTTAAATTGAGTGTTGAAGAGCTTGGGGGTAAAGTTTACATTAGGTATTAGACGATGC
>JAWBRY010000032.1:368-3805 GCA_038843545.1 Bathyarchaeia archaeon
TTTGCGGCTTCCTTGTAGACTTCAAAGTCATGTTTACTGAATAGAACAAGCACAACTTTGTCAAGTTGGTCCTCCTTTTCGAGAAACTCTTTAACAACTGTTAAAGCCACCCTACAAGCTCTCTCTATAGGATAACCGTAAGCTCCCGTGCTGATTGACGGAAAAGATATGGTTTTTAATCCCTTTGAAACTGCCAGTTTCAAAGAGTTACGATAGGCTTCGGCCAAAAGCTCCGGTTCACCTTGGCTTCCACCTCGCCAAACAGGTCCAACCGTGTGAATGACATACTTAGCTTTAAGGTTGCCTCCCGTTGTGATGACAGCTTTTCCCGTTGGAAGCCCATTTGGATATTCCGTTGCTCTTATCCTTTTACATTCTTCAAGGATTTTCGGCCCGCCTTTGCGGTGGATGGCTCCGTCGACTCCGCCGCCTCCCATGAGGGACGGGTTGGCTGCGTTAACTATGGCGTCCGTGTCCATTTCAGTTATGTCACCTTGCACAATGCAGACTTTCGCTTTACCAACTTGGAATTCATAAATATTTTCGCCCATATACGCCCCGATTTAATGCTTAAAATTTTCGTCCCCTTTAAAGGTTTAAGCTTATCAAAAGCTGATGCGGGTCTTATCACAAAAGGGCTGAGAAAACAAACCACACGCCGAAAACAGCCAAAACCGCAAAACAAAACGTAAAAATGATGTTGAAAACTTTCTGATTCCAGAGACGCCGTGACTTAAAAACGGTTATGGAAACGAAAGCATCCCAAGCTAGGTCGCAAGACCAATGGACAACTGTAAACAAGACAAGTCCTACATAACCGAAAAGGGAGGCGTCGAGAACCATGGCAGCGCCCACTGTTGCCCACCAAAGGAAGAAATATGGATTTGCGGCTGTTGCAACAAAACCGGCGACGAGGGAAGCTTGTTCCGAGTGTTGCGGTTTTACACTAATTTTTTTGCGATTTTTAAACAACTTGAAACCCATAAGAATAAGAACTAAACCGCCGACAAGGCCTATGGTCTTCTGAATGTAAACCGATCGAAAAAGTTCTGAAAGCCCAAAATAAAGAAGAAATATTAGCGGAACTTCGATTACTCCATGGCCTAGAGCTATCAAGATTCCAGCCTTTTTGCTTTCATACCCTTTCGCAATGGTTACGGCGAAAAGGGGGCCTGGAGTCATCACTCCTGACAAAGAGATCAAAACGACAGAAGCCAAAAATAACGGAAAGTCTGTTGCGCTTTCCATAATCATCACATTTTCAAAGCATTATTGATGGCCCTTCGTCTAACCTCTATGAGGCTTGAGCTGACTTTTTGGAGACGTAGATTCTAAAAAGATTTTCTGTTTTTCCACAACTTCACGGCTGTTTTTCGCCTTTGCATATTCCTCAAGTTTTTCCTTGTTTAGTTCGATGAACGTGTGTCCCCACTTGAATATGGACAGCAGTCTATAGGCCTCTTCTTTGAATCCAGCTATATACAAGGCTGCGGTTAGGGCTTCCACAGTGCTCAGTTTTGTGGGGCATCCAAAGTTGACCGGGTTTCCCGCCAATAGGTATGGTAGACACCTAGATGCCCCCATAACGTTTTTCATTAATGGTTTCTCAGCGTGTTCCCAGCTGAAGTCTAAAGCCGCCAGCCCATATTTTTCTATGCGCTTTCTGTCGGCGGGTGAAAAGGCGATCTTTGAAAAGGGATTTAAGATTACAGCGCCCCTTGGCAGAAGTTTAATTTGGCGCACTAGGCGGACAAGCCCATGGCGTTTAAGTTTTAGGGCAGTGCATTTTTTGGGGTCACACTGCCCAGCATGGTAAACAACTATTCTAAGCGGTTTTTGCTCCACTTAGCTTCTGCACCTTTAAATGGCTCATGGGATCATCCATCACTTTGGGGATCCATTCTAATAGGTCGGACGCTGTCATATGGTAGCCTTTTTCTGCGAAGACAAAGTCTCCGGCAGCGCCATTAATAAAAGCTCCGGCTACAGCAGCTTCAAAGGGATCGGCGCCCTGCGCCAAAAAAGCCCCAACAATTCCGGAAAGAACGTCTCCTGTTCCACCAACAGTCATCCCAGGGTTCCCGGTAAAGTTGAGTTTAAACTTTTTTTCATCAGCGATTATGTCCACATGGCCTTTAAGGAGTATTACAGCACCCAGCTCGGCAGCTGTTTTCTGAACCTCTAAAGCCTTCTCTTTAATGCTCTCCGGCAAAGTTTTCCCAGCTAGTATTTTGTACTCTCCTGCATGTGGTGTTAAAACCACAGGTATATTTAGCCTTCTCTTAAATTCCGCAAAGGCCTTTAAGCCGTCTGCGTCCAGCAGAAGCGGCTTGCCTAGGTCTTCCACAATGTCAATTAAAGCTTTGACAGCGTCCCTTGCTTCTGTGTGAAGGCCGAGTCCCGGACCCACCACAACGGCGTCTGCCTTTTCAACATAGGTTTTCAGGACGGGGATATTGCCAGTGTTTAGGTGTTCCCCATCGAGTTTTACAGTTATGAGGTCAGGGGACATTGCTGAAACCGCATAGGCCGTTTTTCGCGGCGCAGCCACGTAAGCTAAATCAACACCTGTTCTCAATGCAGCAAGCGCAACCAAGGCTGGGGCGCCGGAGAAGGTTTCGCTTCCTCCAACCACCAGCAGTCTTCCATAATCTCCTTTATGGGATTCTGGAACACGGGTTTTCACCACAAGTTTTACGTCTCCTGGTCCAGCATAGCGTTCAAGCTCCGGCGGTAATCCTATGTCTTTCACTACTAATTCGCCCGTGTATTCCCCTGCCCTTTCCAATCCCGTTTTGTTTTTATAGAAGGTTATCGTCAAGTTGGCTTTAATAGCGGTTCCTAAAACTTCTCCGGTGTCGGAATCTATGCCAGTTGGCACATCCACGGCTACTTTAAAGGCGTTTAGGGAATTGATTACCTCGACAAGCTGCCTTATTGGAGGTTTAAGCTTGCCCTTTGTTCCTGTTCCAAGGAGGGCGTCCACAACAACTTCTCCATATATTTCCGGTATGAGCGAGCTGTCATAAACCTCATGAATGGTGATGCTTTCGCTCAGAAAACGCAATGCCCTCCAGTTCTCTAAAGCCGCCTTGTGGGAAATTTCGCTTGCTTTTCCCGCCAGAATAACGGTCACTTTAAAGCCCATTGCGGCTAGGTGCCTTGCCGCCACAAAGCCGTCCCCACCATTGCCGCCTAAACCACAAAACACCACGACTTTCTTGTCTGGAGGAAATCTTGCGGCTATTTCATAGGCTACATTCCGTCCAGCATTTTCCATAAGTTGAAGCTGGGATATCCCGAAATATTCAGCATTTAACTCCAAAGCCCGCATTTCACGACTAGTGATGGCATTTCCAGTAACGCTCTCAGACGACATACCCTAAACCTAAAAGTTAATACCACGATTATGCATAAGAAGATTTTCAATCTGAAAA
>JAWBRY010000032.1:3815-12365 GCA_038843545.1 Bathyarchaeia archaeon
TACATGTAACCATTTGGACAAGGACACCGCACAAAATTTTAATCTGTGAAATTTACAATATTATCTGAGGAGGTCTAAATGCCAAAAGCCTTTGTGTTGATCAATACGGAGATAGGCTCAGAGGCAGATGTTCTAAAGGAGTTAAAGAAAATCGAAGGCGTAGAGGAAGCCTTCGCCGTCTATGGAGTATACGACATAATCTGTAAGATTGGCGCTGAATCCATGGACAAACTTAAGGAAATCGTGACATGGCGTATAAGAAGACTCGACAAGGTTAGATCAACCCTTACAATGATAATAATCGAGGAATCGTCGAAATAGCACACTCTTCTCTCTTTTCTAACAAACATTTCGCAGCGTGTGCTATTCTTTTATCATTTAAACGTGATCTTTAGGGCTGTCGGATGGCTTTGCAGCATCTGCACATAGGCTTTGATGACACTGATTCGCCTAGAGGAGGATGTACAACCTACATTGCAGCGCTTTTGGTGGAGAAGCTGGAGAAACTTGGGGTTAGCTTCACGGATTATCCAAACCTTGTTAGGTTAAACCCCAATGTTCCATGGAAAACCAGAGGGAATGGAGCACTCTGTTTGAGGATTAAGTTTGACGAAAGCTTCATTGATCAAATCAAGGAGACTGTTATAACCGTAATAGAAGAAAATTCCGACCTAACGTTTAAGGGCACCGATCCCGGCGTAGTTTTCTTTGCTAAAAAGAGGATACCAAGAGACATCCAAGTTTTTGCTAAGAGCGCGATCACAGGAATTGTGAACTTAAAGACGGCTTTAAAGCTCTTAAGGCGTTTTGGAGCTGAAGCTCTTGGTTTTAAAAGTGGACGTGGAATCATAGGTGGTCTCGCAGCGGTGGGTGAAACATTAAATGGGGACCACACTTTTGAAATAATTGCTTACCGTACACCGGAAAACTATGGTACTGAAAGAAGGATTGATAGGAAATCAGTAGTAGAAATGGACAAAGCCACAGCCCCATACACGTTTAACAACATAGACCATGAAACTGGCAGAATCCTGATAACACCAAGGGGCCCGGATCCAATTCTCTTCGGTATAAGGGGTGAAAGTCCAGAAATTGTCAAAAAGGCTTTTGAAATTGTTAAACCCTTGGAGCCTGTTGAGCGCTGGGTTATTTTCCGTACAAACCACGGCACAGACTCACATTTAAAGCGGGTGAAAGAGTTAAGTCAGCTGAAACCCTACCATCCAGTGATTGCGAAGGGGATTGTTGCTACAGAGCCTCGGGTGGTTCCTAGGAGGCACGTCATTTTCGCCATTGAAGACCAAAGCGCTTGCGTTGACTGTGCCGCTTATGCGCCTACGGGCATGGTAAGAAAGGTGGCAAGCAAACTTGTTGTCGGGGATTTTGTCGAGGTTTATGGTGGGGTTCGTCCTCCATCAAAGAAACATCCAATAACCATCAACCTTGAAAAGCTGCGCGTGCTTAAACTTGCCCCAAAAGTTGTTTATCATAATCCGGTTTGCCCCCAATGTGGTAAACGCTTAAAGTCCATTGGGAGGAACAAGGGTTTCAGATGCGAAAAATGTGGTTTACGTTATCCCAACCTTGGCAAAGTCTCTATCAAAATTAAACGAGACATAGACAAGGGATTGTATATTGCACCACCAAGATCCCAGAGACACCTCACGAAGCCCTTTGTGCGCTATGGCATGGAAAAACGTCAAGACTCAGAAGTTAGACTAATCGAGGAATGGCATTCTCCATAAAGGTTTCACTCTTCAGTCTTTGACTTTGAATTCTTACATAATAGTCAGTAAAAACTCGTCGCAGCCTTCAACTTTACAGAATGAGTTTGCCTTCGCCTTAACTTCTTCCACATCATTTTGTAATTTTCCCGCTCTATCCACGCTCTGAACACAAGGACAATAAACATGCCAATGGTTAAGGCTAGGTTCAACAAATACGGTTCGACTATGTCTGCACGTCCACCTCACGTCTTAATTAACGGGTTCAAAAGTCTGTTTAAGCCAATAAGCTTAAAGACCGTAAGCTTGCTTGGTATCCTGAGAACAAATGAGTGAAATTTCACCTATAATCTACGAGGTCGGCTTAGGAGGCATAATAGGCTTCATTACTGGTTTCTTTATCAAAAAGTTAGGCAAACTTATACTGTTTTTAATAGGCGTGTTCACCGCGGTTCTTGTGTACCTTGGTTTAAAAGGTGTTTTAAGCGTAAATTATGAGGAGCTTTTCAAGCTTATAAGTGATTCTTTAGGATTGGCAGGCAGCGCGTTCTCCTGGCTTATCCACGTCATAGTTCTGCTGCCTTTTGTGGCGAGTTTTGCAATGGGTTTCCTTGTAGGCTTTAAGCTTGGATAGTATGGTTTAAATGTTGGCTGCTCCTTTATCCATTGAAGCTAAACAACAACGGTTGTAGGAGACTGAAAGCTTGGAGAGGTTTCCGGCGGAAGAATATGCGCTTCCATTTTTCAAAGAGCATGGTTACGTTAGAAAGCTTTGCCCAAAATGTGGATCATACTTTTGGACCTTAAATGCTGAACAAGAGACATGTGGTGAAGCAAGGGCTGAGGAATGCTCCACCTACACCTTCATAGGTAACCCGCCCACTAAGCGAAGCTACACTTTGCGTGAAATGCGTGAATTATTCCTGTCCTTTTTCGAAAAGCATGGCCACACTCGCATTAAGCCCTACCCCGTTGTTGCAAGATGGAGAGATGACATCTACTTGACGCATGCAAGCATAATAGACTTCCAGCCATGCGTGACGGAGGGGATTGCACCTCCTCCGGCGAATCCCCTAGTTATAGTTCAACCGTGCATCCGTTTGGTGGACATATCTAACACCGGTCCAACCTTTGGCAAATATCTAACCATTTTTGAGATGGGCGGACACCACGCTTTTAACTATCCAGACAAGGAAGTGTATTGGAAAGATCAAACTGTACGTTACCATCATGCCTTCGCCACAGGGGAACTTGGCATAAAGCCGGAGGAAATAGTATACAAGGAAGATGTGTGGTCTGGAGGCGGAAACGCTGGTCCATGCCTTGAATGTGTTGTTAGGGGTTTAGAGGTTGCAACCCTTGTTTTTATGCAGTATAAGGTTGTAGGCAACCAGTTTGTGAAGCTTCCCATAAGAACCGTTGACACAGGCTATGGCATAGAACGCTACGCTTGGCTATCCCAAGGGGCTCCAAGCGCGTTCCACACAATTTACGGCGAGGTTTTGGACAAAATCCTTGAAATGGCTGGAATGGCCAAAGTAGATGTGGATTTGCTTTCCAAGGTTGCTCGTTTCTCTTGCATCATCAGCCTTGAAAAAACGGCTGGTCTGGCAGAAGCTAGGCGGAAAATAGCTGAAAAAATCGGCATCGACGTCGAAGTGCTAGATAAGTTCCTAACACCGATAGAATACGCCTTCGCTGTTGCAGATCACACGAAGTGTTTGAGCTTCATACTTTCCGAGGGGGTTGTTCCATCAAACATTCAAGAGGGTTATTTGGCGAGGCTCCTATTCAGAAGAATATATAGGCTTTTGAGGCTGCTGGGGATTCAGGAAAAGCTCTACGACATTTTCGACATACAAATCCGTTACTGGTCCGTTGACTACCCGCACCTTCAAGAAATGCGGGACGAAATAATGGAAATGCTTCACGTGGAAGAGGAGAAGTTCAAAGAGACTATAGCGAGGGGCGGCGTGCTCATAAAACGTATAACCGAGGAATTAAAGTCTAAAGGTTTCAAAACGGTTCCTGTTGAAACCTTGACAGAGCTCTATGACTCCCACGGGCTTCCACCGGAAATAGTTAAGGAAACAGCGGAGGCTGAAGGATTAAGGGTGGAAATTCCAGAAAACTTCTATGGTTTAGTCGCTGGAAGACACATGCAAGCCTCTAAACTGACAGAAATAGTTAAACATGAAAAATGGATTGAAGACGAGGTGGTCAACCTTCCAGAAACAGAGGAATTATACTATAAAGACCAGTACATGACGGCTTTTGAGGCGAAAGTCATCAAAGCCTTCGGGGACAAGTATGTTGTCCTCGACAAAACTTGCTTCTACCCTGAGGGGGGAGGGCAGCCAGCGGACACAGGTTTCTTAGAGTTTGATGGTGGAAGCGCTGAAATTGTTGATGTACAAAAGATTGGTAAGGTTATTGTCCACAAGGTTGGCAGGGGAGTTCTCCCTAAGGAAGGAAGCGTTGTTAGGGGTGTTATAGACTGGGATAGGCGGTATGCGCTAATGAAAAGCCACACTGCAACTCATGTTGTTAACGCCGCTGCCCGGCGGGTTTTGGGGCAACATGTATGGCAATTCGGTACACAGAAAGATGTCGAAAGTTCGAGGCTTGACATCTCCCATTACCGTCGTCTCACATTGGAGGAAGTGCAGAAGATTGAGGCTTTAGCCAATGAGGCTGTTTTCCGCAGCATTCCGGTAGAGATTTCATGGATGCCTAGGACGGAAGCTGAAAACCTTTACGGTTTCAAGCTTTATCAAGGTGGCGCTGTTCCTGGAAAAGAGATTCGAGTCGTTAAGATTGGGGATTGGGATGTTGAAGCCTGCGGTGGAACACATGTGCGGAACACGGGGGAGATAGGGTTCATCAAAATAATCCATTCAGAAAGGATACAGGACGGCGTTGAACGCCTCGAATACTCGGTTGGCATGCAAGCCTTGAAGGCTGTGCAGAAAAACGAGCAGTTACTGTTCAGACTTTCAGAAATCCTAAACGCTCCTTTGGAAAAACTGGACAAAACTGCAGAAAAAATATTGAAAGGATTGCGGGAGGCAAATGCTGAGAAAAGGAGACTAATCAGGGAAATAGCAAGGCTGGAAAGCCTAAGCGCGGCTGCAAAGGCGGAAGTTATTATTCACGAAATCGGCGACGTTAAACTTGTTATGCGCGACTTTAAGGGAGACGTAAACGTGGACCGCATGGTTCAAACAGCCAACGAGTTGATAAGAAGAGATGATGCAACCGTTGCAGTCTTTTATGGTGCAGACGACACAACTGCAAGGTTGCTTGTTATGGCTGGACCGAAAGCCGTGGAAAAAGGTGTGGATGCGGGCGAAATAGCCAGGGAAGCCTCCAAAATAATTGGGGGTGGCGGAGGGGGTAGGCTGAACTTCGCCCAAGGCGGGGGACCATTAAAGGATAAATTGCAAGAGGCTGTTAGAAGGGCTGAAGAGGTTTTGAGAAAACAGCTGAAGCATCAGCCTTAGTCAACAAAAGTGGCGTTTCTCAATTTCGAGGTGGAGCACGTTTTAAAGCTGAGCTCATTCAGCAAAAATTATATGAAAATAGAGAGATTATACACAATTTTTCAAAATATAAGGGATGATATGGTTGGACATTATTGTCTGTGTGAAGCATGTTCCGGAGACGGCGGAGGCTGAGCTGAAAATTGATGCAACGGGCAAGTGTGTAGAAAAAACCGGTTTAGTTTTCGACATAAACGAATGGGACGACTACGCGTTAGAAGAGGCTGTGCGCATTAAAGAAAAATTTGGGGGGACGGTAACAGCCATAACTGTAGGTTCAGAAGACTCCGACAGCACATTGCGGAAATGCCTTGCCCGCGGTGCAGACAAGGCTATACGTCTAACAGATCCAAAGTTCGCAGGCTCAGACGCATATGCCACAGCCAAAATCCTTTACGGCGCCATTAAAAACATGCACTTTGACCTAATTTTGACGGGGGCTCAGGCTGGCGATGATGGAAGCGCCATTGTTGGTTCTGCTTTGGCGGAGCTGCTCAAGATTCCCCACGCCACAATGGTTAAGAAGATTGAGCTCGGCGGTGGCAAGGCTATCGTAAACCGTGAGCTTGAGGGCGGCTTAGAGGAACGTTTGGAGGTTAAGCTGCCGGCGCTTTTCACTGTTCAAACGGGGATAAATGAGCCCCGTTACGTCTCGATCATGGGCATTCGAAAAGCCATGCAGAAGGAGATAAAAGTCATGGGGTTGGCGGACATAGGCTTAAGCGAAAATGAAGTGGGCGAGGCTGGTTCATGGATGATAATAGAGAAGCTTTACGTTCCACCCGTTGAAAAGCAAGCTGAATTTCTAACTGGAAGCCCGGATGAAATAGCCGCCAAGATCGTCGAAATCATGAAGTCGAGGGGGCTAATCTAGATGACTGAAATATTTGTGCTAGCCGAGCATAGACAGGGCCAGCTGAGAGACATAACCTTTGAAATGCTGACTAAAGCCAGAGAGATAGCCGAAAAAACAAACAGTAGCTTAACGGCTGTTTTATTGGGCAATAACGTTATGGAACACGCAAAAGTGTTGGCAGAATACTCCCACAAAGTTTTACTTATAGAAGATTGCAAACTTGAAAACTTCAATTCTGACGCCTATCAAAAGGTTCTCTCGCATTTAATTGGGGAACGGAAACCAATGCTGACAATCATTGGGCACACTTCTTATGGTGTTGAGCTTGCTCCAAGACTAGCTGTGGCCTTAAACATTCCTCTCGCCACCGACTGCATAGACTTTGGTTTTGAAAATGAGAAGTTTACGGTGACTCGGCAAATGTACGGCGGAAAGGTGAGCGTTAGGGCTGTTCTCCGCAAGTCTGAAAGCTACATGGTTACTGTGCGGCAAGCAGCCTTCCAAGCCCAAAAGCCTCAACTTCCAATGAACGGGGAAATAGAGGAAATTCCATCACCGTTAACAGAGGAGATAACCACGAAACATTTCTTGGAATACGTCTTGCCCCCTCCAGGAGGTGTGGACATAACAGCCGCAGACGTGCTAGTCGGCATTGGACGAGGTATCAAAGATCAAGGCAATATTCCGATGGTGGAGGAGTTGGCAAGATTTCTCGGCGGAGTTTTAGCGTGCTCCCGTCCAATAGTGGATAAAGGCTGGCTTCCAAGCGATCGGCAGGTGGGCACCTCTGGAAAAACCGTTAAACCAAAACTCTACTTGGCGTTGGGAATAAGTGGAGCCTTCCAGCATGTTTTAGGTATGAAAAACTCCGACCTGATTATAGCGGTGAACAAAGACCCTAAAGCCCCAATATTCAGCTTTTCAGATTACGGGGTTGTGGAGGACCTCTTCAAAATAGTGCCGGCATTAAAAAAGAAGATCAACGAGGTGAAAGCCCAAAAAGCAACATAGCCATGAAAAGCTTGCCCGCTCCATATCAATGGCTGAGACTCACGTGAGAGTTGCAATGGAGTAACCGCCTCGTCGGTTAAAGTTTTCAGCAAGGGGCCACTGGCGACTATACGTGGGACACTTCCCCATATTTGTTGAAAAGTTTTATACATTTTAATGGTTATACTTCTAGTTCTGGGAGGAATGTTGTTTGGTTGAGAGATTGAAAAAGGCAGCTGTCATTGGTTCTGGCGCGATGGGTCATGGTATAACACAGCTTCTGGCGACAAGCGGCTTTGAAGTGGCGATGGTGGACATAAGCGATGAACTTCTCCAAAAAGCGATGGAGAAAATTAAATGGAGCTTGGGCAAGTTTGTGGAGAAGAGGCGCATAAGACAGGAGGATGCAGACGCTGCGATTGCAAGGATAAAGACAACTATAAGCTACGAGGAAGCCGCCAAAGACATAGACATAGCCATCGAGGCTGTTCCAGAAAACCTTGAGCTGGCTGGAATGCACTTCTTCAACCCGCCGCAATTGATGGCGCTGGTGGAGGTGATTAAGGGCGAAAAAACAAGCCAGGAAACAATAAACATTCTTGTGGAGTTGGCTAAAAAACTTGGAAAAACGCCTGTGGTTGTGAAAAAGGATGTGCGGGGATTTATAGTTAACCGGGTCTTAGGCGCAGTTTTCAATGAGGCTTTTTGGGCTTACCACCGTGGAGAGGCGACAAAAGAGGGGATAGACGCCTCAGTAAAGTATGGTGGAGGCTTTCCAATGGGGTGGTTTGAACTCGCCGACTTTGTCGGGTTGGACATTGCCTACGAAGTTGGAAGAATCCTTTATGAGGCTTATGGCGAACGTTTAAAACCGTGTGCGGAGGTAATTGAACCCCTTGTAACGGCGGGAAAACTAGGTCAGAAGACCGGAGTGGGCTTCTACGATTGGACTAAAGGGAGGCCGAGAATACCTTTCAATTTAATGGATGAATATGATGTTGAAAGATCTTGGGCTGTCGCCGTAAACGAGGCTGCTTGGCTTGTATATGAGGATGCCGCAAATCCGGTTGACATAGATACCGGGATGAAGCTTGGCACGGGCTGGCCTTCGGGGCCATGTGAGTATGCAGATAGGACAGGCATAGACGTAGTTACAAACAAGTTGAAAGAGCTTTACGCCAAGTACAACATGGAGCTTTACAGGCCATGCCCGTTGCTGGAGGAATACGTCAGCAAAGGATGGCTAGGTAAGAAAACTGAAAGGGGGTTCTATTAAATGAAGTTTGAACTGACCGAGGAGCAGATTGGAATAAAAAACGCTGTGAGAGAGTTCTGCGAAAAAGAGTTTAAACCCGAAATCGCCTTGGAACTGGACCGAAAAGAGGAGTTTCCCCTAGAGCTTTATAGGAAAGCTGCGAAGCTTGGCTTTACAAGCATG
>JAWBRY010000033.1:0-5155 GCA_038843545.1 Bathyarchaeia archaeon
ACAGGTGCAGACCAAATCACCATCGTGGACGCGGGCGACGTCCTCAGAAGCCTTGTAAAGGCTAAGGCGGATCTAGTCTTATGCGGGCATCGCCACCGGCCTTGGAGGTGGCGGATAGAAGACATGCAAGTTATCCACGCTGGAAGCGTTTCATGCGAAAGACTACGGGGCTTCTTCCTAAACTCCTACAACGTGATAGAGGTGAAAAACAGGAACATTGAAGCAAAGCTGAAAATTGTGGGCGGAGACTACCTAAGCTTCGAAGAAGTTGTCAAGAGAAGGGAAATACTCCAGGCTTCAGATGTTTCCCAGTGCAGTGACTCACTGGCAAGGGTTTGAAACCAAGCTCCAGACAAGCCTTCTCCAGCACACTATAGCTGTTAAACATGAAAAGGTGGCTTTTGCAACGGCAGTCTGAACACCCGAAACCCCCGACGGGGAAACCAAGCCTAGCCAAGCTCTGCGCCGTGTTGCATTCCTCCCGTTTCTCTGCTTCCTTAGTGAAGACGCCCACAACCCTTGCAGCGCCAACCGAAAGGAGATGGTCAATGTGCCAAAACTTTCTTTTGGCCATCTTCCAAACATGCCTTTCTAAACGCTTTCCCAGACTGTTTTGAGCGGAGCCTACATAAGCGTAAAAACCCCTTTTGAAAAGCAGTCTCCCAAGCGAACCGACTTCCACGGTGATATCTCTGCTCACCAAGACCGCTAGAACATATATCCCCTTTAGCGCCATCACAGCACATCTTGCTCCAAACGAAGCAGTGGCACAACTTTCAGCTTGGCCGCCGTATATACATGTTCACGGCGTTGATGTCGAACTTTTCATGACGCAGCACGTTGCGCACAAAGTTCAGCAGTTTCACTCTTACATCGAGGCTTAGATTTGGATACCATATGGGCGAAGCAACTACCAACCCACGCCAAGCGTAGAAGGGCTGCACAACCTCCAAAATCTCCCAGTCGTTGGTTTTCAGCAGATAGTTTTCCCAGAAAAGCCTAAACAGCCTCTCGAAAACCCCAGCTAGCTCGCCATACTTTTGCAGTGAATAGAAAATGTAGTTTATGGTCATGGCTGTCACGTCGTCGGCCGGCTCGCCCCATTCGCCTCTGCTCCGGTCCAAAACTGTGAAGTTTGCGTCTTCGTGGAACATGATGTTCCATGGGTGAAAGTCGCCGTGCACTTGGCTGAGCCTATGGGTTTTGCGTTTAAGCCTCCAACGCCAAACAACACAGTCCTTCTCTATGTCTATTAGATCGCCTTCCCGAATAAAAACCGGTTCAGGCGGATAACTGTCCAGTAAACCCATAATGCATTCGCCGTGCCCCACAAGCTCTCTGGCTCTCCGCACATAAAGCCAAGGCGCCTCCTTTTTAACGCTGTGGATCTTTACAAGGTAGTCTGAAAGGGCCAAACATCGCCTCTCATCTAAGCTTGTCATTTCACCCCTCTCCTTAATGCGGTCCAAGTCAACGTGGTAAAGGGTCCCCTCAACATATTCAGTCAAAATGAAAAATTCGCCACAGTCTCCAAGAGACTTTAAGCCTTTACCATCAACAGTGAAGGCGCCCACATCAATGGAGCGCACATGCTGGGGAAGCCTGTTAAAGGCTGAATGCTGCCAAAGCAGAATTTGCGCCCTATCAGAAACAAAATCGTGCCCAAAACCTTCAGGCCTCATGGTTTCCAATACAACCCGCTTAACCTCGCCGCCAACCCGAAACTCAATGACGTATGGAACACCGTAGCCAAAAGCCTTTAAGTCTTTAACGCCTTCAACCCTTTCGCATCCGAGACGCCAAACACCGCAGATTTCAACGTCCTCACCATACAAGCCGGAAAGATACCGACGGAGAGCCTCTTCGGGAAAACTTAAGCCCATAGAGCTTTTAGTCTCTTCAACCATATCCGAACACTCAACCCGACATGCATAAGAAGGCGCTACCCAAATATAAATTGAAATCCCTACAGAAGCTCGGAAGGATGCATAATGAAGAATTTTAGGAACAACTTCCATTTTATGAAAAATTACACAAGGCTAACAGAGGTTTTAACTGATCACGGGCTGGCAGCGCTTGGAGACGCCTTCATAAACTTTGCATATTCACTGGTGTTGTCGGAAAAGAAGGGGAGGCCCTCAGGGACAAGGGTTAAAGGTGCAGTTCTCGCAGAGGCTTTTCGAAAAGCCGGTTTGCGGGATTGTATGCCCTCCAGAGTTTCAAGCCACATGATGGCCGACGCCTCGGAAGCCCTCATAGTCTATGCTTGGTTAAGAAAGTATGTCACACTACGGGAATGTGTGGAAACCCTTTTGAAGGCTGAAAATTCAATAGAGGGTTTCACCGAGCTTCTTTCAAAGATAAAGGAGAAAATTATTTTCTAAAGGCTTCCTCCAACTCCCTGCTGAATTCTTCACTTATTTCGAGGAGCTTCTCCAAAGCCCTTTTTAGGGCCTCTTCCGGAGTTGTTTCACCCTTCGTCCGCACGTAAATAATCGGGTTTGAAGCTAATGGGTGAGGAATGTCATAGCCTGCCATGTCGACATTCTCGTCTTCAAGGAGTTTATTCTGTAGAAGGTTGCAAAGCGTGTGGCCAGCCCCTTCTACTTCAATTTTAAGCTCGTTCCCCGTTCTCTTTAACACGTTAACCTTCAACCTGCAACACCACCATCTTCAAATTATTCCCTTGCCGTAATCTATGGCTATTTTACGCTTTTCAACGTTTCCACACCGCGGGCACACCAAGCTTCCATGTCCCTTCAGCTGGAGGACATCTCCACATTTGGAGCAGAAGGCGTAGATCACACCTAAACTTCTGTCTTTAGTTGTCAAGTGATACGTTCTGTTCTTTTCGCTTATGATTTTGGCCCTAACTATGTCGCCGGGCTTGCATATATCAAACATGAGGTCCGTAAAGTGCACATGGGCATCTGCAATGTGAAGCAAACCCGTGAAAAAACCGGAGAGCATGTGCTTGCCAATTTTGAATATTCGAACAGCCGCCGTCTGCGTTTGCACATTTGAAACCTGTCCTATCACAATGCTCCCAACTTTAGGCACTTTTGCCCTCTCGGTTATTGGGGAAACAGAAACCCTCTTGTTAAGGTAGTCTATAAGCGCTCTTCCAACAATCTTGGAGTAAATAACCCCATCCTTAACATAAGTGCCGGAGTCTGGAATAAACTCTTCAATAACGCCTAGGGGCTCTCCTGGAAGCACTATTTGACCGCTATCACGTTTCTGAAACTTTGAGTTCACCGCGTCCTCCCGGCTGCAATGGTTTATGTGAAATAACTAAACAGCTCAATAAACCTTTCCTAAAGGTTAGAGGAAACCCCTTCTGCAGAGTTCTTTCCATGAAGTCTCGCCGACAACCACGAGGGCTTCGTTTATGATGAGCATTGGCTTGCTGAACTTGGAAGGCATGTCTATTGAAACGCGGGGACATGCAGTGTTGACGTATGCATCCACCGTTGGAAAATTCATGACGGTTTCAGGTGTTATTTCTCTAACGACAAAGAGATAGGCGTCTTTCCCACTTTTTTCAAGCTTCTCTCTAATGGCAAGGGCTTCTTCAAACCTTTTCTGTCCAGGCTTAAGGCCTACCAGCACGGCGAAAGTTTTCGCCTTCTGCGCCTCCTGTACGCTTGCCCATCTCTGCCTTTGAACCCGCTCAGCCTCTTCAGTTATGGGGTACGCCCTTTTCTCGAAGGGGTCGGCGACCACCGTGGGCTTAAACGTGGAGAGGGCCAAACCCAAAGCGTGGAACCGACCGCCTCCTATAAAGAGGAAGCCGTCAACCTCGTCTACAATGGACTTAGCGTTGCTGTAGTCGCAGCCCACCACTTGCCCCGGATAGTTTAAACGTCCAGCGTCGCCAACAACCACCGTTTTTCCAGCCCGTACGAGAATCTCTTTCGCCTCGTCTAGGGTTTGGACATGCTGAACTGTTGTGGCTAACCCAACCTTGCGCCATGCCTCCATTAGGGGCAAAGCCTTTTCAACAACCTCAGCCACGCTCAGCGTTGCCCGCGCTTCAATGTATATTGTTGGAACCTTCTCGTATTTCAGAAGCTTTGCATGTCCATAGTGAACAACAAGGTCCACGCCGAGGCTTTCAGCCTCGGCTGTTGCTAAATCACATGCGCCATAACATGGATCTGCAGAAACTATGGGTAAAGCACCAGTCTTCTCCACGATTTTCGCAAGTCTAGGTCCCTCACTTTTTAAGCCGTCTGGAAGCTGTATGAGAACCCGTTTTGCCTCATACCTCATAATTTCCTGTTTCAGCCTTTCCTCTTCAAAATCAAAAGGTTCCAAAAAGACCCTCTCAAAGCTTCCCTACATTCTTAGCGGAAATCTAGTTATTTTAGGTTTCACCCCATTCAGGAGCCCATTCCCAGTCATTTTTCGGCCTTGAAGTTTGACGGCCCAGAGCCCGCTCATGCTGCTCCGCAAGCCTCTCAAGAATTATTTTCTGCTCTATACTTGCCACAAGCTGTTTTGTCGCCACCACCGCGTCTGGATTCACTGAAATGCTGTCAATGCCAACTCTTACAAGGAACTCTGTGAAATCCGGCAGGTTTGAGGGTGCCTCGCCACATATGGACACTGCGCAGCCGTTTTCATGCGCCACGCGTATAAGGTGGGCGATTATACGCTTGACAGCCGGATCCCGCTCGTCAAAGTACCCCATTTGATTGAGGCGTTCAGAATCCCTGTCAATCATCAGTATGCCTTGGGTCATGTCGTTTGATCCTATTGAGAACCCGTCGCATAACTTTGAAAACTCGTCGGCCAATATGGCGATTGAAGGCGTTTCAGCCATAAACCAGACCTTAAAGTCTTTTGACCTCTCCAAGCCCTCTTCGCGCATGATTTCCAGAACCCTTCTGGCTTCCCACAGGGTGCGCACGACTGGAAGCATGACCCAGACATTCTTTAGCCCCCATTCTTCCCGGCATTTTTTGATGGCCTGGCATTCCAGACGAAAAGCCTTCTCATACCATGGGCTTATGTAGCGGCTGCAACCCCGCCAACCTAACATTGGATTTGCCTCAAATATTTCGTATTTTTCGCCACCCTTCAACTCGCGGTATTCATTGGTTTTGAAGTCGCTGAAACGGACAACAACAGGACGGGGCTGTATGGCTCT
>JAWBRY010000033.1:5165-6596 GCA_038843545.1 Bathyarchaeia archaeon
AGAGTGGATGCTCACCAATATAGCTGGCTAGAATGAACTCTATGCGCATGAGCCCAATTCCTTCAAAGGGCAGGTGCTTGTACTCCTCGATTTTTTCCGGGACCCCCAGGTTCATGTAGATTTTAGTGGCTGTCACTGGAACATACTGAAAAACATTTACACCCACTGCTGGTGAGGCATACCCACCGAAAGCCCTGCTGGGCTCCCCTTCCATCAGCGTGGAAACAACGCCTTCATAAACAACCCCGCTGCGCGCGTCCACCGTGTACTCTTCACCCGAAACCATAAGCTTCGTGGCATTTTCGGTTCCAACAACACATGGTATGCCGAGCTCTCGGCTGACAATGGCCGCGTGGCAAGTTACGCCTCCCTTATCAGTCACTATAGCTCCCGCAAGCTTCATGAAAGGCACATAGTCCGGGTTCGTCATCTCCGTAACTAGAATGTCCCCCTTCCCCATGACTTTTGCAGCTTCTTCGGGGTTCAAAACAACCCTTGCTACACCAGCACCTATGCCCCTTCTACCCGCCGGTATTCCTTTTACAACAACCTTTAACTTCTCAAGGGACTTTACCTGGGCTTCAATTTTCCGTTCGGGCAGCTCAGCAGCTTTCATGCTCCACACTGTTTCAGGTCTCGACTGCACAATGAAAATGTTTTCTGGAAAGCTTAGGTCGTGGTCAATGGCCCATTCAATGTCCTGGGGTTGACCATAATGCTTTTCTATCCTCACAGCCAATTCTGCAAGCTTTAAAACTTCCTCGTCCGTTAAGCAAGGCTTGTTCTGTTCTTTAGCCGGCACTTCAACATAAATGGTTTTACCGGTGGCATAATCTTGAACAGCCATCACTTTCTTGGTGGCGATGCGTCTCTCAACAATTTTCATACTCTGCTTGTCAACGATAAACTCGTCTGGGGTTACAGCTCCAGAGACAACGGATTCGCCTAAACCGAAGTTACCCTCGATGACTATTTGGTTTGGGTTTCCAGTTACGGGGTTTATAGAGAACATTACGCCGGCGGCCTTAGCATTAACCATCTTCTGAACCCCGACACTTATGAAAACCTTTTCATGTGCAAAGCCCTTCTGAGTTCTGTAAAATATGGCGCGGGGTGTGAAGAGACTTGACCAACATTTAACAGTTTTCCCGACAACTTCATCTTCGCCGACAACGTTTAGATAGGTTTCCTGCTGCCCAGCAAAAGATGCATCAGGCAGATCCTCCGCAGTGGCGCTTGACCTAACAGCCACCGGAACAGCTTCAGCCTTCAGCCTTTTACAAAGCTCACGGTAAGCCTCCCGTATGGCGCCTTCAATATCCTTTGGCATAGGCGTAGATTCAATTAATGCGCGAATCTTTTGGGAAGCCTCCTCATACTGTTTGGGTTCACCGGGATCCCTTACGGTCTCCTTAATTATCCCGTAAATTC
>JAWBRY010000033.1:6606-12354 GCA_038843545.1 Bathyarchaeia archaeon
ATCAGCTATGCCCGTCTCCTCTATAAACCTTCTGTAAGCATTGGCTGTAACAGCAAAACCTGGAGGAACCGGTATACCAGCATTCATCATTTCGCCTAGGTTCGCATTCTTCCCGCCCACAAGGGGGATGTCTGACTTTCTGAGGTTTTCAAACCATATAACCAATTCCGTGCCCGTTTCCATTTCGGTCACGGCACCTTTACTTCCTCAACAGTTGCCTTTTCAACAACTATTCTGCATGGCACTGGAAGTTTTGCAGCCCCCCGCCTTAACGCCTCCTTCGCAACCTCAACACCGTTGGCGTTAACCCTCACGGTTATAACGGCCTGATTGGGTTCCACCCTAGCCGCAGTGCCTATGGGTTTTCCGAAAGCCTTCCGCATACCATCCTGCAAACGGTCCGCATGCGCGCCAAAAATCATCTTATTCTCTCTAAGAATCACGTGGGGGTATGGATGCACCTGCATGAAATAGTTGTTTGAAAGCTTATCCATGAGAAGACGGTTTGCGGCTACTCTAGCAGCTTCTAGGGCATTATGCCTAATCTGGGCTCTCTCCAAAGCTACCAACCTAACCTCATATTCAAATTTGGCGTTGGGATCCCCCATAGTAAACTTGGTTATTTTTGGTTGGGGGAACCCCTTAACATACTCCCTTCTAGTATAAGGCTGCCCCTTCACCTCTCTGTAGTTGCGCGCACGCATCACATTCCCTCTCAATACCACACATGTAAATAGCTTATTTAAACACTTTGTCTGATTAAAGGAGCCCATTAATCATGAAAATTTGGAGCCTAATTTGTTGCATGTCAGGTTACACGCTTATTTTTGAACCATATTTTAGCGAGCTCCTCATAGTTTGGGAAAACCCTCTTCAAGATTGGAATATACATCTGAACCTCTTCGTCTGTGAGATATTGAAACTGATATTCACCAACATATGGGGATGGTTCACCTTCCCTTTTTATGAATTCAATGTGCATGAAGGGGTCCCCACGCTTAATGGTTATTGGGCAGCGGTCATTACTTAGGTTTACAACTTCAAGGGCGAGCCTACCAACGAAACCGCTGTGAACCTTCGCAGCGTTCAGAAATGACAAGCCCATCCTGCCATACTTGCTTTTGGCGGTTAAATGCGCGACATAGTTTGGCGGCGTAAATACTATCTCGTAGGATATTAGGTTTTTGTGTTCAAGATAATGCAGAACTGTTTCATCCTTGACTGTTAGAACGTAGCTGTCTCCATCCAGCAGGCTGTAGTCATACGGGTATATGCACTTGTAGTTTTCTATGAGTTCCTTCAATTTATCTTTCCCAATTATGCACATGCAGATACACTCCTGGCGAGTTTTCTAGCAATAGTTAAGGTTTTGGTTATATACTTTTTCGACTGGATTTTGGCAAGGAAAATGGACGCCTTGGAAGCGTCTGTCCCCTATATTCACTATTGTTTCAAAGAACGGGACACTGCGTTCAGCAATTATTCTTGCTTCAAAACCCTGAGCCTCAAGCGCTTTAAGAGTCGCCTCTAAATCAGCGGAAGTGGACTGCATAAGTAAAACACGGCCATCAGCCTTTAAATATTCTGGAAAATCTTGGAGGAACCTATTTAGAACTGATCGTCCGTTAACTCCTCCAGCCCATGCACGTTCAACCCACGCAAGGCCTTCCCACGGCTCAGAGGGTAGGTATGGAGCGTTGAAAAGGATTAAATCAAATTTTTCTCCAGTCTTTAATGGGGCAAATAAGTCGCCTTGAATAAAAAATATTTTGTCCGCCACCATGCTTTGCCTTACATTTTCTTTGGCGCATCGCACTGCGTTTGGATTTATATCAATAGCGACTACACGGGAAGCCTTTTCCGCGGCGATGATGCCAAGAATGCCACAGCCGGTGCCCATGTCTAAAACGTATTCGCCCTGTTTTACCGTTAGATTATCCGCGAAGAGAAAGGAGTCCTCTGCAGGCTCGTACACGCCCGGCCATACATGGAAGATATGATTGGCGAAAAACACCTTTTTAGCTTGTGAAGACATTTGTCAAAACACCGAAATCTTCTGGGGCTAGTTCACGGACACGCTTATCCTGAAATGGAATCGAACCGCCCGTTGGCACACTCTTTCCAACAGAGGCGAGCCCTTTCTTGATAAATACTTGAACAGCGTTTTTCACCTTTCTATTTCGCTGGGTAAACATGGTTTGCACAAACCTTTTGAACTTTTCTTCGTCATTAACATTGAAAGGGTGTGGGCGTTTAGGCTTCAATAGAGCGATTACTGAGTCAACCTCCGGTTGGGGATAAAACGCATTTCTAGGAACCTCGTTGAGGAGTTCAACGTTAAAATAATAGTATGTCAAAACTGTTAGCCAACCATAATTTTCACTTCCTATCGGCGCCACAAGTCTTTGGGCAAATTCCCTTTGCAGTACAAGAACAGCACAGTGGATGGGTTTACCGAAAAGCCACTGGATAAGGTGGGAGGAAATGCCGTAAGGAGGTATCGCAATAACTTTGTTGAAAGGGGGAAGCTCAACTTTTAACACGTCGCCCTCCACCACAACCACGTTTGAGACGTCTTTAAGTAGCACCCGCAGAGCCGCCGCCACTTTTGGATCCAATTCAACAGCCAAAACTGCCCGACATTTCCCAGCCAAAAAACGGGTTAAGAAGCCGAACCCAGCCCCAATGTCCAATACTACATCGTCATCTGTGAGTGCAGCATATTCAGCCATAAGCTGAAAAATCGTGGGGTCAACGGTGAAATGTTGGCTTAAACGCCTCTTCGGGAATATTCGATACCTTCGAAGAAGACACTTCGTTTCTTCTAAAAGACTCATATTCAACGGGCCCTTGTGAAAAGCCGATACTTGCTTTCGCCGGCAAGCTCCTCCAAAATCCTCTTAGTCAAAAGCTTAACAGGATTTGGTATTTGAGTACGCCTTTGAAGATCCTCAAAACTTTCAAAGGGCTTCTTTTCACGTTCGCGGATGACCTGCCACATATACTTCTTGCCAATGCCCGGGATAAGCTCTAAAGCATGCATCCGTGGAGTGATGGCTTGAGCCGTATTGAAAAAGTTTACAAACCACTTCTCACGGTTCAACACGATGCGGCTGATAACTGCCGGAAGCTCCACCTTCGCGGCGGCCGTCAACTCATCATAGCCAATCCGTCCAATAATGTAGGTAATCTCCTCACGGGCCTCCTTCCCAACATAGACTCGGTCATGAGGTTTTAGAGTTACACCATCCTTAACCAATGCTTCCAACAATGTGAAAAACTCTTCACCAACAAGCTGGACAAGGGCTCCCGCTCGGTAACCCGCCCTCCCGGCAATCCTAACCCCGGGGCGGCCATGGGGCAGAAAGTCAAGAACGTAAGCGTATTCCTCGTACCTCTTCTCCATTTTGTCCGCCCTTTCCATGGCTTTCACTTTCGGTTAAAACTTATGTAAGAACTTTTAGAGCTATTTCAATCTATGTTCGTTTAAAAGTTTAACCAAAGCTTCTAACTTTGAAGCTTCAATAATTTTGCGCCCTCCACCAAGGAAAACCCTTAGTTCTTCAACACAAGTTGGCATGCAGTTAACAACTTGAACTGCTTCAGCTTCTTCTAAACCGAATTCCTTGATGAGTTTTTCCACGAGCATTTCAGCAGTTTCAGCGTCAACTTTAGAAAATTTACCCGCATAATCTAAAACCCGCCTTTGGAATTGGTCAAGATTTTCCTCGCCGAGCTCATCCAATATCTTTTTAACCTGCGGTATTGTGAGAAGCTTTTCTTTAACGGTTTTCTCTTCAACCCTCTCCAAAACTTAGCTGCCTCCGTAAGGCTCCAGATGCTCGGGTCTGACGATGATCTGTTTAACGGCATCCCCCTGCGTGACATTTACAATGTAGCTTCTTCCACGTTTGCCGACCACTTTTCCGACGTGCCCATGGTAGCGCCTATGAGGCATGCCCTTTTGAACACTTGGATCTAATTTAATTACAACAGCGCTTCCGGGCTGATAGTCGCAGAGCAGCCTGCCGATTTTTATTTTTCCACGCTCTCTTGGCTTCTTTTTGAGGAGTTTACGCGTTCCCGCCCGATACCCCTTTGACTTTCTCATTTCACTTCCTCCAAACTACATAATCACGCTTAAAACATCAAGTTTTATGGCCTTCGCTCTCTGGCCGAGAATCTCTGAAACACTTGGTGTTGTGCGGCCTTCATCGCCTGACACCAACTCTTTTACGTATAGGCCTCCTTGACAGCGAACTCTCATTTCAGCCCGTTTAGGCGACAATTTTTTTACTTTAACGTTATATATGTACTTTTCCCGTGTCAGGTCCGCCCGCCTATGCAAAACACGGAGAGGTGTCCTCTGCTTGACAACGGTGTTTGTCAATTTTTCCTCCAGCAGCTTCAAGTCTTCATCTGAAACTTCTTTCTCGAATTCCATGAGAACCAGGTATTCTTTTTGGGCAGCCTCCCCCTTCTTAACCATTCTAACATAATCCTTGTCTACAATTTGAAGGTTGAAAACTTCAACCTTGCCTTTGGCGTAAGTGTTTACGGCTTCCTCAAGTTTTTTGAGGTCTATGAAGCGTTTCTTGGGCTGCGAAATCTCTATGACGAAGGGTCTACCCCTACCCAGCATCCTTGCATCCACATCCTCTCTTCCGGAAGCGTGAAAAGAAGTCTTCACGCCGCCTGTTGCTTCTAAAAATGGTGGGCTTATCAGTTCTTCTACGGATTCTGGGTACATTTTCCCAGTCCAGTTGCATTTTTCGCATCCCTTGCCCTTGCACTTCGTGCAAACCCATTTGGATTGGGGGATGCCCCTGACAAGTTTTTTGTAGCGGCCGGCTATGTAGAGGGGGTTTATTTGAAGGCGTATTTCCTCCGTTATGGGATTTAACAGCGCAACAATGTCTGGTTTGTAGTAGTCCAGTTTTTTGCCGCTGTAGAGGGCGATTTTTCTACCCAGAATCCTTCCAAACTCTAGGCGGATATTTTCGCCGAATTCAACGTTGAACCTTGCTTTAAATTCGTCTTCACGTTCTTCCACGTCCCCGGGAAGCTCTATGCCAACCATGAACGTTGAAAACTCGTATTCGTTGAGCTCCCCAACGGCTTTTTTGGCAAGCTCATCGATCCTTTCAAAGCTGTTTCCACACAAGAAACATGTTTCAGCGGATTTTTTCCTTGGCAACCGTTTCCGCATTTTACGCAAAAATTCCTCAGCTGGTTTGAAGAAGCCGTTGGTCGCTAGGATTTTTA
The DNA here is from genome assembly GCA_038843545.1 of Bathyarchaeia archaeon. Classification (GTDB taxonomy): domain Archaea; phylum Thermoproteota; class Bathyarchaeia; order Bathyarchaeales; family Bathycorpusculaceae; genus DRVP01. The sequence continues at coordinate 11,872 of JAWBRY010000033.1, forward strand.
GGATTCGCGTGCCTTCGGCATTTTTCACGTACGCTAGTGCTTGGGCTTCCATTAGCAGCAGGGTTTTTAGCGCTTTCCCTTTTTCCGCATTATCTGTTTCATGGGCTAGGAAAGCAAATTGTCTACCCAAACAGTGGTCGCATAGGGGATGATGTTCAAGCATTTGTAAAGCCTTTTCCAGAACACTCACAGGAATTAACCTTTCACTTTGCGTTTGCATATGTCTAGCCTACGTCGATGGGTAAACCCTTCCCAAATAAAGGCAAGCGCTTCTTTCTCCGCATCATTTTAAGCATTTTCCGCATCATAACATACTGCTTCAAAAGCTCCTTAACATCCTTTTCACTTGTCCCAGAGCCCCGCGCCACCCTTCTAATACGTGAAGCGTTAAGGATTTTCGGGTTTTCCCTTTCTTCTGGGGTCATAGACTGGATTATGACACGCCATTTTTCCAGCTTGTCTTCCGCCTGTTCAAGTATTTCT
>JAWBRY010000034.1:0-6263 GCA_038843545.1 Bathyarchaeia archaeon
CAATTTATCGTGTGTATTGCGACTTAATAAGTTTTGTTGTTTCTTTGTAAAACATATATACAGAACTTTTATGGAAAGTTTTGGGGTTACATGAAGTCTGTGAGATTTAACTGTTGAACTTTTTCCCTTCGGATCCTTATGTTTTGGTCTTCCTCAAATATTATGGGTTGTCCATAGACCCCATCATAGCCGGGTATAACCTTTATTCTTCCTTCTCTAACTCTAACTATTGCCTCGGCGATTTTCTGGTTTACTGTGTTTTCAAGAGCTTGTTTTGACGCGTCAATTAACACCGTGTATTCGTCGCCGAACTTTTGGACAAGCTTGTTGTAAAAGCTCCAAACTTGCTGTGTTGAGGGTGAGTCGGTGCCTAGGACTGATGCGATTATTTCGGATAAGGGTAGCAGATGCATGTATCCTATGGCGTTTTCCGGGATGAATCCCTCTGGGCGGTCTGCGAGTTCTTCGACGCGTTGTTCAACGCCCTTTGTCAGTTTTTTGCGGCAGACTGGGCATGTGTTGCCAAGTTTAATGGCTTCTCTCGGAGAGAGCGAAACGTGACAGTTTCTGTGGCCTGTCCAATGGTATTTCCCATAGGCTGGGTTTGTTTCGATGGTGAACTTAAACCGTGTCTTGTCTTTTGTTCGGATGGCGTCTATGGTCTCTCGGTAGCTTAGTTTTTTCAGTTCGAAGACGTTGGCCTCTCTTCCCATGCGCCATGGCCAGTAGCTGTGGCTGTCGCTGTTTGAAACTAGCGTATATTTGTCGAGTTTGCTTAGCCGCCAGTTCATGGGAGGGTCTGAGGATAGTCCAGTTTCTAGGGCGTGAATGTGTTTTGTCATGTCTTGGTAGCAGTCTTCAACGCTGTCGAAGCCGCTGAAAGCGCCGAAAATGCTGAACCATGGCGTCCAAGCGTGGGCTGGAAAAACCATGTTTTCGCTGGAGACTTCCATAACCTCCTCGACAAGTTGGGGTGCACTCATGTCAAGCATTGGACGGCCGTCAACTGTTAGGTCTCCGTATTTGGCTAGACGCTCGTTGATTTGGATGGCTGTTTCTATGCTGGGCGTTAAAATCACATGATGGATTTTCTTGACTTCTCCTTCAAAGGTGAATATGGTGCTGACTTCTGTTGTTATCATAAAATAAACCGGAAAGTCTGGGTTGCTGGCAACCTTGTAGAGTCCAGAGTCCGCGTCAAATATGAGTGTTTCCTGCAGTTCCTTCAACCACTTTGGGTGGGTGAAGTCTCCGGTGCCAATAAGATTTAAACCTTTGATTTTGGCGAAGCGGGCGATTTCCTCAACGCGCATGCTTTGGCTTGTTGCCCGGCTGTAGCGTCCATGAATGTGGAGGTCGGCTATAACCTTCAAGTTTTCCGCCAACCCAAGATCTGTGTTTTCTCCCTATTACGTTTTTGGAAAATGGTGCTGTTTTCACTTTTATTTTCTCTAGCCCCTCCCCTCTAGGTTTCATGCGTTTTTCGAGGGCTTTCTCCCAGTCCACTTTAAACATGAGGATGAAGATTATTGCTAGGAGGATTAGGCCGATAACCGTGCCTATCATGGCTGAAGCCCAGTCGCCTTCTATTCCGAAGATTTCGCGGATTATCCCTACCGTGAAGCGGGCGCTGTAAACTATGATTAGGCTCATGCAAAGTTTTCCCAGAAAAGCTGGAATAAACGCCCGCAAAAAGCCGTAGCGCATCACTCCAAGAGGGATAAACAGCAGGTCATCTGGCAACGGCGTCAACGCAAACACGAAAATGGCTAGGGCGCCGTACCGCCCGAAAACTTTCAAGAGGAACTCGACGTTGCGTCTGCCTTTTTCACTTATAATTTTTCTGCCGCCCAATCCGAGCAAGTAGCCTGAAAACTCGCCGATGGCGGAGCCTAAGCCGGAGGCAAAAGCTATTAAGATTGGGTTGAATGTTTCAATGGAACTCATTGTGAAAAGTACGACCGTGTATGGAACCGGGAAGAAAATTGACATGGATCCAAGCAGGCTTACCAAGAAAATGCCCAAATACCCATATTGAATGGAAAAGTTTTGCAGCCATTGGGCGAGTTGTTGGAAAAGATTTTCCGCCTCCAAGGTTCCGCCTCTCTCCTACTTAAGATGGGCTGGGTTTTAAAGAGCTTGCCATAGGCCGGAAACGCTTATGCCAAATTTTAAATTGAACTTTGTTTACCAAAAGATTCAAGCCTTTGCTGGAGGTTTTGCCGTTGGCTGAGAAACGCGAAGCTATATGGATTGCCCGAGACCTTTCAAAGTGCAGCGGCTGCAGAAAATGCGAAATAGCGTGTTCGCTTTTCCATGAAAAACGCATATGGCCTGAAGCTTCCCGGATAAGAGTTTTCATGCTTGCTCCGGGCATTGAGTTTCCCCACTTCTGCACCCAGTGCGAGGACTATCCATGTGTAGAGGCTTGTCCAACCAAAGCCCTATCGGTGAGTAGGGAGACAGGCGCTGTACTCGTAGACGCAAACACCTGCATTGGTTGTGGAAAGTGCATTGAGACTTGTCCAGGCCGGATTCCCCACATGCACCCAGCGGAAAACAAAGTTTTAATTTGCGACTTATGCGGCGGGGAACCCCAATGCGTCAAGGTATGCCGGAAAGGGTTGTGGAACGTTCTCCAAGTGGTGCCTAGAAGAACGCATTCCTATAGGCTTTATGCCCGCACCCCGGAAGAAATTGCCCGGGACTTAACCGCCAAAATCTACGGGGAGGGGGGAGAAAACCTGCTATGATTTGTGGGTATGCTGGAAAGTTTCTTGAAGTTGACTTATCAACGGGGAGCATCAAAGAAGTGCGGTTCAGCGATGAAGTTTTGAGGAATTACGTGGGCGGCAGAGGGTTAGCTGCAAAAATTCTCTGGGATAGACTTGGCAGCCGATGGGAAACCGTGGATCCGCTTGGACCGGAAAACCTCCTCTTGTTTTTGGCCGGCCCACTTACAGGGTTTTTCCCGGGCAGCAGGATTTGTGTTTCAGGCAAGTCTCCGCAGAGTAATGGAGTTGTCGGTTCAACAGTTGGCGGCGAGTTTGGTGTTGAATTGAGATGCGCTGGCTATGACGGCATTATTGTTTCGGGAGAAGCTGAGAAGCCCGTTTACCTCTTCATAAAGGACGAAGATGTTGAGGTTAGGGATGCATCCCAAATTTGGGGTATGGACGCCAAGCGGACGGTCGCCACCCTAGTTAAGGAATGCAGAACACTTCTGAAACAACGTTATCCAGGGAAAGGCGAGTGGAGAGAGCCCGCCATCCTCTACATCGGTCCGGCTGGAGAGAACATGGTGCGGACGGCTGTTGTAGCTGCTAAATGGTCGCATGCCGCTGGCTACGGCGGATACGGCGCGGTCATGGGTGCCAAAAAGCTCAAGGCCATTGCTGTAAAGGGCACTGGACCGTTGCCGGAAGTCGCCGACATGGAAGCTGTCCAACGGCTTACGCAGGAGGTTTGCAACAACGCTTATGAAAGTGAACTTTGGAGGCGCTGGGGGACCGGGGCGTCCGGATACGATGTGGGCGCAAAATTAAGCTCTGAACCAGTGCGGAACTGGCAGGAAGAATGGCACGACGAGAAAAGCTTCGGCGTTGACAAGTTTGAAAACCGTGTATGGATAAAACAGTATTGGGGCGACTTTGGCTGTCCAACCACATGCCTCAAACTGGCTGTCGTGAGGGCTGGAAAGTTTAGGAGTGCAATAACCGACAACCCCGACTATGAGCTGCAGGCTTACTTGGGCACAAACTTGGGCATATTCACCCCAGAAGAAAATGTTTACCTAGCTTCCGTCATTGATGATCTGGGGCTTTGCGGCATACAGACCGGCAATGTCTTAGGTTTTGCAGCTGAACTCTATCAAAGGGGAATTTTGACGAGGGAGGATTTGGATGGCATTGAGCTTAAATGGGGTGACGCCGAGGCTTTTGCTGCTTTGGCTAGGAAAATCGCCTATAGAGAGGGTGTGGGCAACATTTTGGCTGAAGGAACTTATCGAGCTGCATTGAAAATCTGCGAGCTGAAATGCGTGGATGTCATGCCCTACGCCGTGCATGTTAAGGGCATTGGCGTCGGCGCCCACGGCATTCGCAGTGGGAAAGACTTTCCGGAAATATACTCGTACGCCTGCTCCGTTCAAGGTGGAGACCACACGTCAGTGGCACACATGCCTCTAGACGATTTTAGGAGCGAATTTATGATAACCTTCCACGATTCAGGCGTTTACTGCTACTTCAACGTTTTCGGCTTACCCAGCACCTTGGTCTTCGACTTCTATAAGGCAGTAACTGGCATAGAACTGACAAAGGAAGAGTGGATTAACACGAAAGCCATGAAAATAATACATTTGCAGAGGGCTATGCTACTGCTGGGCGGACCAGACTTAAAGTGGAATCCGGAAATCCACGATGACAACCCACCACGGTTCTATGAGCCTTTACCGTCTGGACCGTTTAAGGGCAAAACTGTTGAGAAAGCCCGTGTGGAGGAGGAGAAACGCAAATACTACGCGCTTGTGGGCTGGGATGAAAAGGGTGTACCAAAATCTGAAACGCTGAAAAGGCTTGGACTAAACGACGTGGACGAAGCCTTGGAAAAACTTCGCTGAAAATCAACATTTTGGCTTAGCGACGAAGCAAAAACATTAGCCCTCTCTAGTTTTCTGTGGCTGCATGGCTACACGGATAATTCTTGTTGGCGTAACTATTATGGACACTCTCTCATCTTTCGCTTCAAAAGGTACTTTATCCACCACTTGTATATCGTGGACTGTTGTGGCAACCGGGATTTCCCCAAACCTTTTCCTTAAGATTTCTATTTCTATGTCTCCGTAGCCGTGTCCCTTTCCAAGCCTATGCCCTTCAAGGTCAACGGCAACAGAGCCTTCCACGATTAAGTCTGGTTTTGGAAAATCTTGCGCTGTAACGCCGTACTTGAATGCGCCTTTTATTGTTGAGGCTAGCTGCTCTTTTCCTCGCACTTTCGACGGCTCTACTAGGATAAAGCCTTTTTCAAGCCTTGGGGAGGCCATTATTAGGATTTTTCCATCTTTTAAGGCGTTTTCCCGAACCTTTCGCTGGGGCAAGTCCGGGTTGACAAAAACAACTTTTGCCCTTTTCCACTCTTCAAGTTGACGAAGCCTTTCAGCCGCTTCATCCGCCCCCACAAAATTTGGTATTCTCCCCCAGCATGGAAGCGGAAAAGTCGCCACCCCAGACTTTTCCATTTCCCGCCAGATTTTCTCTCGAAGTCGTTGTTTTTCTTCAGCCATGCTTTTTAGCATTGCGTTAAAAATATAGATGGAAATGAAGCTTTAAGGGTTTAGATGATTCCTAGTTTTTTGCCGCCTTCCTTGAAGGCTTCCGCTGCCCTATCCAGCTGTTCGGTTGTGTGTTTGGCGCATACTTGGACGCGGATTCTCGCTTTTTCTCTCGGCACCATTGGATAGAAGATTGGCAAGACGAATATGCCCTTTGACCATAAGTAGTCGGCTAAATCTCTTGCAGCCTTGCTTTTGCCGCACATAACCGGGATTATGGGTGTTTCAGTGTTGCCCGTGTCAAATCCCGCGTCCTGCAGCACATCCAGCAAATGGTTGCGGTTCTCCCATACTCGGCGGACGTGTTCCGGCTCTGTTTCAAGGACATCTATCGCCGCTATGCATGCAGCTGCCACTCCAGGTGGGACGGCGCCGCTTAACAGCCAGGTTCTAACCTTGTTGTAGGCGAAGTTGCGCAGCTCTTCACTGCCAGTGATATGTCCGCCTATGACGCCGAAAGCCTTTGAGAAGGTTCCCATCTCCACGTGAACCTCGTCTCGTTTAAGCCCGTAATGGCTTACAATTCCCCGTCCACCTTCGCCCAGTACACCTTCACCGTGGGCGTCATCCACATAAACGCCGGCGCCATGCTCCTTTGCGATCTTGGCTATTTCCGGGAGTGGTGCTAGGTCTCCGTCCATGCTGAAAACGCCGTCTGTTATTATCCAAATGTGGTTGTAGGGCGGGTTGTGCTTTTCGGCTTCTTCCAAAATCCGCGCCAAGTCTTCCACGTCTTTGTGTTTGTATACGGCTCTGTCGGCCCTGCTGAGCCTGCAACCGTCAATTATGGAGCCGTGGTTCAGTTCATCTGAAACAATGAGGTCGCCTTTATCCGCAAGCTGTGGAATGAGCCCCTCGTTAACCATAAACCCCGTCTGAAACGTGAGCGAAGCTGGCGCCCTTTTGAACTTGGCTAGGCGGCGGTCCAGCTCCT
>JAWBRY010000034.1:6273-8618 GCA_038843545.1 Bathyarchaeia archaeon
AATATCATGTTGCCCGCAATGGATCTGTCGCTTCCCGCTCCCGCGCCATACTTGCGGGTTGCCTCAACCATAGTGTTAACAACTTTCGGGTGGGTTGCAAGGTTTAGATAGTTGTTGGCGCAGAGCATCAAAACCTCTTTACCGTTAACGATGCATATGGGCTCACATGCAGACTCCAGAACCTTAAGCTCCCAGTTAAGGTTTTCACGAACAAGCCTTTCAAACTCCTCAGCCAAATAGCGGGTTGGATGCCTCTCAACCAATAATCTTCACCCACTAGAGTCTAGCCCGGTTTCCATTATAACATTTCCTATCCCGAAATCTTCCAAAATCAGTTAGAGCTTTCCTCCCGCGAAACGCCTCGAAAGTTTTTCAATCATGTCCTTAACCATGGCGGCCAAGTCGTATTGGGGTTCCCACCCCCAGTCTTCCCGAGCTGCACCGTCGTCTATAGTCATGGGCCAAGATTCTGCAATCTTCTGTCGAAAGTCAGGCTTATACTCGCAGATGAAATCAGGAATATACTTCCTAATTTCGGCCACGAGTTCAGCTGGCGAGAAACTCATGGCCGCCACGTTATAGCTTGTACGGCATTTGATCCTTGACGGGTCTGCCTCCATCAGTTTTAGGGCTGCGTTTATGCAGTCCGGCATGTACATCATTGGGAGAACCCTATCAGCCTTCAGGTAGCAAGTATACCTCTTACGTCTAATAGCCTCGTAAAAAATTTCAACGGCATAGTCTGTTGTTCCCATTCCGGATGGTTTTTCGATGCTTATAATCCCTGGGTAACGTACGCTTCTAACATCAATGCCGTAGTGGTGAAAATAGTAGCTGCAGAGGAGTTCGCCGGCGGCTTTGCTCACGCCGTAAATGGTTCTCGGTGTTAAAACCGCGTTCTGGGGAGTGTTAACCATGGGGGCTTCTGGTCCAAAAACCGCTATGGAGCTCGGCCAAAAAACCCTTGTGAGGCCTTTTTCCCTTGCAACCTCCAGCACGTTGTAAAGGCTTTCCATGTTAACTCTCCAAGCCTTTTGCGGGTTTTCCTCTCCTGCGGCAGATAAAACTGCAGCCAGATGGTAGACGGTGTCAATGTCGTATTCCTCCACAACCCTCTCCAGCGCCTCCTTATTTGTGGCATCTAAGTACACGAAGGACCCGCTGTTAAGGATTTTCTCGCCGGGCTTCTTTCTATGTCCAGCCGCCACAACGTTTTCGCCTCCAAACCTTTTCCGCAATTCCAACGTTAATTCAGAGCCTATTTGGCCTGTGGCTCCAATCACAAGAATTTTCTTCATTGTTTTCCTGCACATCGAATTTAGCCTCGCTTTTAGAGTTCGTTTTCAAGGTTTGTGGTATATAAGGCAGATGCTAGAAGCTTTTGAACTGGATTTTGGCTTTCGTCAACTCTTAGGTTTAACAGCACGTTAGCCTTGTCCACAACTATTATGGCGGCGGACTTCTCGCCCCGTTTATCCCCTCCACTTTTGCTTCCAGCCTTTAAAGCCTCTAAAAGCCTTAATGCAAAAGTTCCCTCCGTGTTTTCGAAACGGACTGCCATGCTTTCGAGAACTCTCAGGTTTCTTAAAAGATTGCCGACAACCACGTAGTCTTCACCCACAATTTCTCCGCACCATTTTGGGGCATGGGCACCCGTATAAACAGCCTTTCTTCCAGTGAAATCCATTATGGCTATTTGCCTTGCTTCTTTTTGTGGGTCTTCCGCCATAAGCTTTTCAAGAACACTTCCCGGTGGGAAACCTTTAGCCAAAAGTTTTAGGCCTTCGGTTCCATATGCCACGTTTGTGTAAGCTTGGGTTGCAATTACACCAACTCCGGGCATTGCATGGGGAACCCTTGAACCCACGGCTGTCGAACCCGAAGCTACAGCAACGCCCATAACCCTACGGTCTTTGGATAACGCCAAAATCGAAAATGTTCCCATCATGTTAACTCTATAAATCTCTTAACGGTTTAATAGTTGCGCCGTAATACTCCAATTGGAATGGTTTATGCGAATAGGCTTCATCGTCAACCCCATCGCCGGCATGGGTGGAAAGGTTGGCCTTAAAGGAACCGATGGGGTTGTCAAGGAGGCCATCGCCAAGGGCGCCACCCCAATAGCGCCAAGAAGGGCTGTAGAGTTTCTTAGAGAGCTTAAAGAGGTTGTTTTAGAAGAGAAACTTGTTGAAATTTTAACTTGCCCGGGAATTATGGGCGAGAAGGAAGCTGAAGAGGCAAACCTTCCGGTCAAAGTTTTGCCTATGGAGATTGGGGAGGAAACCACAGCGGAGGACACTAAGCAAGCGGTTAAACTTTTATGCGGAGCAAACGTGGACTTGATA
>JAWBRY010000034.1:8628-11338 GCA_038843545.1 Bathyarchaeia archaeon
TTTTGTAGGCGGAGACGGTACAGCCAAAGACATTTTAGATGCTATGAAGGCAGAAGCTGCTGAAATACCAGTTTTAGGAGTTCCATCCGGCGTAAAAATTTATAGTGGTGTTTTTGCAGTGAACCCGTCGGACGCTGCGGAGGTCATGTTGGCTTTTTTGTTGGGAGAGGCGGAGATAGAAGATTTTGAGGTGATGGATGCTGATGAGGCGGCTATTAGGAGCGACGCTTTCTCCGTTAAGCTTTACGGCTACTTGAAGACCCCATTTGTTCCATTGAAGATTCAGGGAAGCAAACAGTTAAGCCCCGACACCGTTGATGAGAAGGAAAACCAGATGGCGATAGCCAGATTCATAATTGAGGAGATGCAGCCCAACGCCGCATACATTCTGGGTCCGGGAACCACCGTGAAGTGTATAGCGGATCTGCTACGCGTTCCCAAGACCCTGCTGGGCGTGGATATTTACAAAAACGGCACAGTGATTCTGGACGTTGACGAAAGAAAGATTCTGGAAAATGTGGATGACTGGCAGAACACTTGGATAATCTTGTCGCCCATTGGTAAACAGGGAATACTGCTTGGCAGGGGAAACCAGCAGATAAGCCCTGAAATCATTAAGAGGGTGGGTAAACAGCGAATTATCGTTGCATCCACGAAGAGGAAGCTCCGTGATTTAGAAGGTGGAGTTTTAAGAGTGGATACGGGAGATGCTGAAGTGGACAACATGCTTAAAGGCTACATCAAAGTGGTTACGGATTACAGAGAGTGGCGTTTAATGCCCGTCCAATAGCGTCTAAGCTCCAAACTTTTTAACTTTGCCCAGAAGGTTCATGAGGATTGACATGATGTGTTTTCCCTTTAGTCTTCCAAGACCCCCTTTAGCGCAAGTCCTCTCGCCGAATTCATTCACGTCATCGCTGCGGGTATAAGGCCCTATTATGGCTAAGGGCACAGGGTCACCTTCATGATTTCTCGTTATACATGAAGTTGTATGGTCTGCTGTTAAAGCTACGTATGTTTCGCTTAACTCAACCTTGTTAAGTATGTAGGAGAGCATCTCGTCAATCCTTTCTATAACCTCAACCTTTTGTTTGATGTTTCCATCGTGGCTGGCGGCGTCTGGTGCCTTCACATGCAAAAAGACAAAGTCGTTGTTTTCCAAAGCCTTGACGGCGGCTTTAGCTTTCGCCATATAATCCGTCTTCACGGTTCCCGTTGCCCCTTCAACATGAAGAAGCTGCATCCCAGCCGCCCTACAAACACCACGTATAAGCGCAGTTGCAGCTATACATGAAGCCCTCACCCCGTAAAGTTCGTTTAAAGGCTTGATCCGTGGTATGGTTCCAGCCCCCCTGAAGAGGACGAAGTTTGCCGGAGGCAGCCCGCGGGCCGCCCTCTCTTTGTTCACAGGGTGTGTTTTAAGAATTTCATGGAACTTCTGGGCAAGTTCGTTAAGGACTTCAGCCGTAAACTCGGCTTCCGCACTGCTGTCTAAAGGCTTAACCTTCAAAACCTCTTTCCCTTCAACGGCTGGATCCGAGTCGCTTACGGCTGGGGACAATTTTGAATCACGCAAAACTAAAACAGCACGATGCTCAATGGTGCTCTCAAAAATAAACTCCACTTTGGGCTTGGAAAGCTCAACCCTCTTTAAGTTTTCAGCAAGTCTGGACGCGTCGACGCTGGCTATTCTGCCGGCTCTCCTATCCAAAACCATCATTTTCTCGTCGACCGTTGCGAAGTTGCACCGGAGGCATACATCGCCTTCAGCAACTTCTATCCCCCAGCCAAGAGCTTCAAGGGCCCCTCTCCCAGTGTAAACCTTTAAAGCGTCATAGCCCAACAATGCAAGTGTAGCTGTGTCGCTGCCAGGGGGTATTCCAGGCGCAATAGGGTCTATCATGCCGCAGACCCCAACGCTTGCCAAATGGTTCATTGAAGGTTTGTTGGCAGCCTCTAGGGGGGTTCTCCAGCCAAGCTCTTTTAATGGTCTGTCAGCCATTCCATCCCCAATTATGAGAAGGGCCTTCAACCGAACCACGCTTTAAACGCCTGACATTCAATCTCTAAACACCCACCGGTTAAAACACTTGCCCTTAATTCCTATACAATACAATAGAAGAAACTTTAAATAACGAAATTCGTGTCTCTATTTGCGAGTGGTTAAAAATGGGCGGTTGCATTCCACGTTGCCAAATTCTCCGAAAACGCGCCCCATCTTAAACGCAGAAACCCCGCTAGGATTATATTCAACGTGCAATCAAGAGCTGGAGAGTGAACGCGATGTCCGATTTGGGCGTCAGTGTTAAGAAGTCTGAAGACCTTTCAGAGTGGTATACGCAAGTAATCCTAAAATCCGGACTGGCCGACTACGCTCCGGTGAAGGGCTGCATGGTTTTCAGAGAGCTTTCCTACGCCATATGGGAGAAAATCCAGCAAATATTCAACGAAAAAATCAAGCGGACAGGACATAGAAATGTGTATTTCCCCCTTTTCATACCTGAAAGCTTCCTAAGAAAAGAGGCTGAACACTTCGCCGGCTTCGAGCCGGAAGTTGCATGGGTCACCATAGGCGGAGACACACCATTGGAAGAGCGCCTCGCTATAAGGCCGACTTCTGAAACAATAATTTATGCGACGTTTGCCAAGTGGATTAGAAGCTGGCGAGACCTACCCATCAAAATCAACCAGTGGTGCAGCGTTGTAAGGT
>JAWBRY010000034.1:11348-12289 GCA_038843545.1 Bathyarchaeia archaeon
GAGGAAGCCGATCAAGAGGTTATGCTGATACTAAACGAGTACAAGGACATAATGGAAAACTATTTGGCTATTCCAGTGCTTGTCGGACGGAAATCTGAAAGCGAAAAGTTCGCCGGAGCCCTCTACACCACTACATTGGAGGCCATAATGCCAGACGGCAAAGCCCTGCAAATGGGCACTTCTCACAATCTCGGACAGAACTTCTCAAAGGTTTTCGACATAAAATTCATCGGCGAAGATGAAAAGGAACATTATGTGTGGCAAACATCTTGGGGGATATCCACCCGCATCATAGGCGCCATGGTAATGGTGCACGGCGACGACAAAGGCCTAATAATACCGCCAAAAATAGCCCCAATACAAGCTGTAATCGTGCCGATACCATACAAAACCGCCGATACAAGCGCAATCCTCACTAAAGCCCGTGAAGTCTACGACAAACTGGATAAGGCTGGAATTTCAACGGTGCTTGACGACAGAAAGGAGTACACGCCAGGCTGGAAGTTCAACGATTGGGAACTTAAAGGCGTGCCCGTAAGAATTGAAATAGGCCCCAAAGATTTGGCGCGGGGACAGGTAACCTTAGCCAGAAGGGACACCTTCGAAAAAATGATTGTTAAGGATGAGGAGGTTGTGGAAGCCGTTAAAAAACTTTTAGACGACATACAACAAAACCTCTTCAACAAGGCTAAAAAATTCCTTGAAGACCACATTGCAACAGTCAAAAGCTATGATGAATTCAAGGAAGCGCTGCAGACCAGGGGAGGCTTCATTAGGGCTTCATGGTGCGGCAGCCGGGAATGTGAAAGGAAAATAAAGGAGGAGACAGGCGCCACCATTAGAATTATTCCGTTTGAGAAGGAGCAGCCTGTTTCCAACTGCATTTACTGTGGCGGCAAAGCCAGCGAGCTGGTTTACTTTGCAAGATCCTATTAAAATTA
>JAWBRY010000035.1:0-11507 GCA_038843545.1 Bathyarchaeia archaeon
TCTTCAGAAAAAGAAAATGAAAAGTGTCGCCGGTTCAGTAAAAGCGCCGCCGGTCGGACTTGAACCGACGACCGACTGGTTAACAGCCAGCCGCTCTACCAGTCTGAGCTACGGCGGCTAGTGTTTCCTAGAAGGTTTGAGTTTTAATGTTGTATTTAAGTTTATTCTGCTAGGTGATGCCGGCTTTTCTGGCTTTGTGCTCGATTACCTTTACAAACATCGTGTATAGGGCTCGGAGTGGCTTTGCGTACCATTTCCCTTCGAAGGATCTGCCTATTAGGTCGTCTATCCAGTGGAAGTCGTGTTTTAGGCATTTTATTAATAGTTCTTGGTGAAGTTTTGTCATTTGGGTTTCTTTGAACCATTGCTCATTTTTCAGTTTGCCCAATGGCACGAAGAAGAGGGGGACGATTAGGCTTCTGATGTGTTTGAGGTCTTCTACAAGCTCTATGGTTTTGATTATGTCGTCTTCTGTTTCTTCGGGTACTCCCACGATGAGTGTGCATGCTGGGATGAGGTTGTTGTCATGCATCAACCCCATTCCCGTGCGGACTACTTCCGGCCACTCTTCGGGTTTGAATGGATGCGCTTTTGCCGGCATGACTTTTTCGGCAAGCTTAGGCGAGCCTGTTTCGATGCCGACTTCCGTGCCCCACCATGGCTGTTTTTGCAGTATGATTTCAGCCACTTTTTGGAAGAGTTTTGGTTTCAGTGTTACTGTGGCCAGAGAACAGTGGCTCCAGCTTAGGCCGCTTTCGCATTTTTTGACAACAGCCTCATGAAGCCTAACCAGTTTTTCATCGTCTGGTGCAGTGTTTTTTGAGCCGTAAAGCATAACATCCTCGGCGTGGAGGCAAGCCGTGTAAGTGTAGCCGTTCTTCGCGTTTACGTCTATCTCTGCCAAGATTTTTTCGATGGGGTACCATCGTAGGGGGCGAAGGGTTACGCTGCAGAACTTGCATCCCCTACAGCAGCCGCGTCCAATCTCCACCAAGCCATTAACGGACGGGTTTAAAATGTTTGGGATTTCCTCCAGGCTTGGGATTTCTTCAACATCTACCTCGTAATACTTGGGCAGTTCTCCGCCGTTAATGGCAGCCCGGACAAGTTTACCTACAACCTTCTCAGCTTCACCGTCAACTATACAGTCAATACCATGCTCCTCAACAAATTTCATTCTATAGCGGAACTGCCAAACACCGGGCCCTCCAACAATGATTTTTAGCCCTCGCCTCTTAGCCCTTTTTATTTCAGGCTTCTCCAGCAGACGCCTAAAATGTTGGGCGAGGAAAGGCTCCTTTTTTAGAATCGCAGCGAAGGTGCTGGAGGCAGGTCCAAGTCCAAAAGGATCCATGACATGTATGCATAAAACCTTTGCATTGTCCAAATAATTTCCAAGGTGGTCGGGGTCAACGGTTAAAACGTCAAAGCCCTCAATTACAAGTTGGGCCTCAATCTTCCTAAGCCCATAGGGTGCCGCCACCGGAATCCCTCTCACATTTTTCATGGGTGGGAAAAATAGGAAACTGTAAAGCCAGTCAGGTATAACGTTTGGAGGGGCGCATGTTCCAAAACCTATAAACTCGTTATGGTGGTAGTCGCTCATTAGTGTGCGGTCAGCTGTCAAAACAACATTCGCCATAAACGCCTCCTCCAGACGTTATATTTAAAAATATATTGCCATCTAAAACATTTAAATTTTGATATATTTCCTCAAAATATCCTAAAAACAAAATTAACAGAAAGCTGACGGTTATACGCTCTTATAACTGCTTTTCTTCTTCCATTTTTTGAAGAAGCCTTTTAGTTCTGGCTTTCACGAAGGCGGCTATCTTTTCCACGGTTAGCGTCTCATCCATCATTTGTTTAGCAAGCTTTTCCTCTATAACTCTGATCAGCTCGGAGAAGTTTACTGGCTTTATTAGGTAGGCGTCTGCGCCATAATTTAGAGCCTCAACAGCGTTCTCTAAGTTTGGGTAACCCGTAACCATTATCTTAATCATCTTTGGTACTGTCTCCTCGAGATTTTTCAGCAGTTGTGTTCCTTGAATGTCTGGGAGAACTATGTCAATGAGGGCTATGTTGTAAACTTTTTCCTTCGACTTTTCGACAGCCTCCTTTCCCGACTGCGCCTCATCTACGGTGTAACCTTCGCTTTCAAGAATTAGCCGCAGTGTTTTGCGTATGTCCTCATCGTCATCCACTACCAGAATGTTCGCCTTTCCCATGAAACCTTCTCACCTCCCTTTCCCGACACTCGATTTTAATTTTGAAAACTGCATGGCGTACGCCTCCCTAACTTTCTTAACCCATTCAGAGAAGACTATTGGACCCTTCTCATTAAACTCTAGGCCAAACTTTTGACACAAAACTTTTATTATTGCCCTCTCCAGTATGGAGACCACACCGATGCTTGAAACTTGGCGGAAACGCTTTCCAGGATCCTCAAACTCCAGAACATTCCTCAACTCTTCAAAGAAAATGTCCGGGTTACGCGGGATACGTGACAAAGAAAAACCCTTCCTCCTCAGATACTCATAGAAAATTTCCACAGTTCTACCTCCAAGCGAATACCGCAACGTCTCATCAATAACCATCACCAAAATCTTGTCAAATTCGTCCAAATCCTTCACCGTGCAATGTTCTCAGAGCCTCCGGAAGGCGACTAGTCATATTGTACGCTGATTTTAAGTTCGACATGTCAAAAACTTTATCAACCAATAATCTGAATCGAAAATCACCGTTAAGTTATAAGAGAATCTAGAGATTAGACCAAAACCAATGAAAGGATTCTGTAGGCTAATCCTCCAAGGAATAAGGCTAACATCACGTCCACTAATGTTATCGCCAATGCCTTTTTCCATCCAAACTCTCTGAAAAACGCCGCGATTGTCGCTATGCATGGTATGTAAATCATTGTAACTAGAGCGAAAACAATCATTTGAACGGTTGAAAGTGACTCTAATGGAACGAGCTCTGACAAAAGTATTAGGGCTAGTTCTTTACGTAGCACGCCGAAAATTAGTGGGATGCCCGCCGCTTCCGGAAGCCCGAGCCAGCCGCTTATAAGCGGTTTAGCCCCGGCGGCGACATAGTCTATAAAGCCCATAACATTAAGCGCTGTTATTGTGAAGTTTCCGGCAATTATTATTGGGAAGGCGATGTAGACAAAGTCTTTTGTTCGGCTCCACGTCTTCGTTAAAACAGCCTTCAAAAAGGGCTTCTTGTATGGGGGCATTTCCATGATCAAGCCTACAGGTTCTCCGGGCAAAACTTTGAAGGCCAATCTTCCCAAAAGCAGGACCAAGGCCAAGTCCAAGATATAAAGTGCTAAAGCGGCATGTAAGCCCACATACCTCCCAACAAGACCCAAAATGATCACCGTTCTGGCGGCGCATGGAATCAGAGTTACAACAAAGGCTGCTATCAGACGTTCACGGTTTGTCTCCATAATTCTGCATCCGATGCATGCCGGAACGCTGCAGCCATAGCCCAGAATCAACGGTATGAATGCTTTTCCATGGAGGCCTATCTTATGCATCAGATTGTCCATTAGAAAGGCAGCCTTTGGCAGGTAGCCACTGTCCTCTAAAAGGGCGAGGATTAGGTAGAATGGTACAATGTAGGGCAGCGCAACCGTTACCCCAGCCACGATCCCGCCAAAAACGCCATCTACAACTAATTTTACGGCTTCTTGGGGTAGGAAGGCCAAAGCCCCCTCAATATACGCCTCGACGTTGCCAAGCAAAGATTCGAGAACCGTTGATAAGAGGCTTCCGCCGATAAAAATGAGCGAGAACATAGCCAAAATGACGCCCACTAAAACTGGATAGCCTAGGACTTTGTGGGTTGTGATAGCGTCGAGCTTTTGCTCCAAGCTTATCCTTGGAGGTTTTTCAATAATGGTCACTTCTTTGGCTATTTTGTTTGCTATCGAGTACCTTTCAGAGGCCAGTATAACTGGAGATGGTTCACTATGCATCTCCTCCAGCTCAAATGCAAGTTTTTCCACATAACCCAAGACATCTTCTCCACCTTTGTAGCTCCTTATCTTTCCGATGACATCCTCATCTTTTTCCAAAAGTTTGATGGCAATCCACCTGGCCGGATAAACAGTGCAAAGATATGGAAGTTTCCTCTCGACAACCTCTTGAATCTTCTGCACTCTTTCCTCGATTTCAGCTCCAAACCGAATCTTTAAGGGTTTAAAGCTCCTTTCTCCACTTGCAACCGTAATAACCGCCGTCAACAACTCATTTATGCCGCTTCCAGTTATGGCGACTGTAGGGACAACCGGTATCCCCAATATTTCGGAAAGCCTTTCCACGTTTATGCGGATGCCCTTTTTAGCCGCAAAATCCACTTGGTTTAGAGCCATAACCATTGGGGTTTCAAGCTCTAGGAGTTGTAGTGTGAGGTAGAGGTTGCGCTCCAAGGCTGAGGCATCGACAACGTTAATTATAACGTCTGGCTTCTCGACGGCAATATAATCCCGCGAAACAATTTCTTCAATGGAGAAGGCGGAAAGCGAATAAATTCCAGGCAGATCAATAATGTGAATGTTATATCCCTTAAAATGCAGTGTACCTTCAGCTCGCTCCACTGTTTTGCCGGGCCAGTTCCCTACAACTTGGTTTAGGCCTGTAAGCTGGTTGAATATGATGCTTTTGCCGACGTTGGCGTTTCCAGCGAGGGCTACCCGCAACCGTTTAGACATGGCTTTCTTTCCTCAGCGGTTTGACCAGCACCCTTGAGGCTATACCCCGCCCTAATGCAAGGGCCACACCTCTAACTTCAACCTCAACGGGTCCGCCGAAAGAACCCTTTTTAAGAAGCTTCACCTCGGCGCCTGGAGTCAAACCCATCTCAGCTAACCTCCTAACCAGACCGAAACCTCCCACAGCTTTAACCACAACACCCACTTCACCTTCAGCTAAATCCGTTAATGCGCAAGGCTCCTTCCCGTTTCCGTAGGCCCCCAAGTTCTGAATCTTCCTTTTATTTCTGAACATTTGCCTCCTCCTCTATTATTCTGACCCATATGTTTTCGGCTTCCCTGCGGCTTACCAGCTGCTTCCTTCCAGCCACACACAAGATAAGGCTGTTCTGCCCTGCTTTGATTATGTGAATTGGAACGTTTGGTTTTATCCCCTTGGAAGCCAGTGCCGCAAGCATTTCCCTTTTTTCGTCAACAAGCTTGACAACAGTGCATGTTTGGTTTTCCCTTACAGTGGTTAGTGGCATGCATTCAACATCCCTCATTTCGCCGCTTTCCGTCGGTATAGGGTTCCCGTGGGGACAAAACCTGGGAAAGCCTAAACGCCTCTCTAGAAGAGAGAGCACATCCTCCGTTAAGGCATGTTCAAGCCTGCAGGCGGTTTCATGCACACCACTCCACTCAGCCTCCAAAAGGTCTGTTAGCAGCCTCTCCGCAAGCCTATGCCTCCTAATAATGCTTAGGGCCAGCCCTTCACCTTTTGATGTAAGCCTCACCCCTTTGTAGGGCTTGTGCTCCACTAAACCATGCCTTTTAAGATGTGCAATGGTGTTTGTAATGGAGCCAGGCACAACCCTCAATTCTTTAGCTAGCTCTTTAGTTCTAGCAACTCCCCTTCTCTGTTGGAGCTTGTAAATGGCTTCTATATACTCCTCAGCCTCGTGAGAAAGCTCTTGAACAGTCAAATTCCATTCCTCATTTTACGAGCACTCGTAATTCAATATAACAACCAGCTATAAAGCATTTCGGAAGCGTCGAAAATAAACGAACCTTAAATATACCAGAAATAGCAACTAAAAATCCTTGAAAAAGGAGCATTCCTCTTCATTACATCACGTCGAACCACATGAAAATTTCAACATCGACGATAGTTACGAGCAGTTTTAAAGGAAAACCTCATACATGAAAGTGCTTTCTTCGTAGGTGTAAAAATTCGAAATGTAAATTTTTATCATGATTATTGAAATTTAAGAATGAAATGAATTTTATGTAGGAAAGATCTTATCAAATTCTTGAAAAAGCTTCGTTAAAAAGACATGTTTGTTGCGAAGTCTATTCATGCTGTATGAGAATTTCCCTGCCTTCTATGATGGCTCTTGCAAGTTTCTCCCGCGCTCTTTCTGCAAGTCTCCAAACGGTGTTTCTTGAAACTTTCATTCTCACGGCAGCTTGCTCAAAAGTTAGTTTTTCCAGTTCCATAAGCTTGAGGGCTTCTATTTCCGCTGTTTCCAGAAGGATTGGCTCTATGTTTTTCTTTGGGGTTGGTTCAAACTTTTCTGGAAGATCCGCTACCGTTATTGCCACTGGTTTTGGATGTCTTCCGATTTTGCCGTGTCTGTGTCGAAAGCGCCATTGATGCTGCATAATTATGGGATGTATCACAAAATATAAATACTTGACTCTTTTTGAGATATATCACGAAATAGGAGGAATTATATGCGAAGGGCATGGTATTGGCCGAGAGGATGGTGGTGTCCAAGACACCCGTGGCCCCCGGCATGGGCAAGGGCTCCATACTACTATCCAACAGAACCATCAGAGGAACTAAAAGTTTTACAAAACTACAAGAAAGAGCTAGAAGCAGAGCTCACAGAAATAACAAAACAAATAGAGGAACTCAAAAAGCTGATTGAAGAAAAATAACAAAACTTGCCAGTAGCTAATTGGGTAGACGGTTAGCGTTCCGTAAAATGCTTTGCCAATTGTGACGGTTACTATGATGCCCAAGCTTTTGTTTTCTTCTCTTGCTTTTTCACACCTCTCCAAGTATTTTTCTCACTTGCTTGTTTCGCCCATCACTTGAATTATCACCGTTCTCCTCCTCGGATGTACATCCGTTTCCACAAACAACAGCGACTGCCATGTTCCAAACTCCACCCTACCGTCTATAACAGGCAGGGTTTTGTCAGGTGGAAACAGAACCGACCGCAAGTGTGAGTGAGCGTTTGAGGGGTGCATGTAGCCTGCACCCTTCGGAACCAACTTTTCCAGCAAAGCCTTAATGTCATTTAAAAGGCCATACTCACTTTCAGTTAAAATTAGGACTCCAGTTGCATGGGGTGCAAAAACGTGCACTACACCATTTTTTATACCTGAGCGGGAAACCGCTTCCTGAACTTTGTCCGTTAAGTCTATAAATTCAACCTCACCTTTTGTGGAAAAAGTATAAGTTGTATTGTAGACTTTAAAGTCTGACAAGCCTTTCACCATTACTAGCCCCAACGTTTCTGCCATATAATTCGTTTATACAGTTGCCACTTTGAAAACTTTTTGGAATGCTCTCAATCGTCTTTAGCAATAAATTCGCGAATAATTCCCAGATCAAAGCCGTGAAAACTGTCTTGGTTGATGCTTTTGTATACTGGTGAGTTCTGGTTAAATATATAATGAAAAAGTAATACTATTTCAACCTATGCAACTATAAAGCAGAGGATGAACATGAAAAACCTAAAAATATCGGCTATTCAGCCTACACTATCCAATTCAAGTTCACACACTGACGGAAAATAGGTCAGAAAAAGGGGCCTTTTCAACATGTAAAAAACAGCAACACGAACATTATGACGCTCAACCGCCGCCAGTTTCTGTATACAAAAGCATTAACAACGAAGCGTCAAGGCTTTTCCTCCCCAAACAAAAACGGCGTTCATGGTTAGTCGTAAGCAGCTCCGGGTTTGAGGAAAAGCTCTCGAAGCTTTATCGAACCTCAGCGGCTTCGGTTTTCATGGAGATTTTCATCTGTTTCTTGAGGAAGCCTTGGTCAAGTCCATGCCTTTGGTTCTTAGGGCGGATTGAAGAAGCATTAAAAGGCTCCTTTTGCTGTTTAAAGCTTTTAGCGAGGTTTTTCGTTTCATGTTCCTTCGTCATAAACAGCCTGTGTAGGCTGCTGTTCCTATTCACTTGTCTTCGACTTCTTTTCTTCCCTTTTCTTTATTAAAAATCCTTTTATGAGTTTTTTGTTTGAAAAGAGGTTTTTCGTTTATCGAAATTAGGACCGCTATGTTTTTGGTTTCTTCATATTATCGTTTCTGAAATAACCCTATAATTGCTTGTTAAGCCATTTTTGGACAAGGGCGAGAAGGGGCTGGAAGGCTGAAAAGCGTGAAAAGGGTGTTGATGCTTGCCTGTTGACGACTATTTTGGGGACGATGTGGAGATTCTGGAGCGTACGGTTAATGGAAGAAAAGTTAGTACTAAGTGGGATTGGGGGAACTTCCAAAGCACTGAAGGTTTCCCAGTAGATGACAACTTAATAAACTGGGTTATTGGCCAAGATCAAGCCTTGAAAGAGTGTTTCCTCTGCCTCGACGAATGGGTTCATAAACTTAAGCATCTGGAAAAAATAAAATGGTATGAAAGCTGGAGCAGCCCTGAAAAGCCCAAACCTTCAGCTAAAAACCTCATAAGCCCAGGTCCATATCTCCTGCTTTTGGGAGACCCTGGCACTGGAAAGTCGCTTATTGGAAGGGCCCTAGCTGAAAAATTAACCCAAATCTACAAAGAGAAGGGCATTAAACTTTTTGATGTTTTATGCTGGAAAAACCCTGTTCTTCCAAGCCAGCCGAGAATCTCCATCCACGTTGCCGGGGAAGGAAAGAAGATTATTCAAAAGGAGCAGCTTAAAGAGCTTAAAAGGAAATTTATCACAAAGGTTGGGTTGAAGGCGCTGCAGATATTTCTAGTTCTCATGGGCCTGTTCCTGATGGGTTTGGGCTTCTATTTCATGTATCAAGCCTGGCAAACATGGAATGCAAACCCAATGTTTCTCGGACAACCTTTACAAGAATACTATAACCACAGCTTCACAAGCTACTTCATAGATAGAGTGGTCGGTCTGGTACCGTTAACCTTCATTCCAGGTGGAAGCCTAATCTTCTTCGGAGTCTTCATATGGTGGTTTTCAAGGATCGGCGGTTTAGGAACCCTAAAAGGTATTGGAGGCGCCCAGCAAAGCGACATACCAAAACTCCTAGTAGACAACAGTTCTGGACGGGCGCCCTTCGTTGACGCGACCGGCCACAGGAGCGCTCAGCTTTTCGGCTCAATTGCATGGGACCCCTATCAAACTGGCGGGCTTGGTACACCGGAGCATCAGCGGGTCACCGCCGGAGACGTTCACAGGGCTTCTTTTGGCATATTATATATTGATGAGATTAAGAACCTTGACCCTGACGAAGCCATTACGCTTTTGACGGTGCTTGAAGACGGCCAGCTGCCCATAACCATGAGGGGACGGTGGCATGGAGGAGACACGGCAGCGATGGCTGTTTCCACCGAACCGGTTCCAGCCATAACCTTCCTTATGGGTGCTGGAAACTTTGACAGCATAAACCAGATCCACCCAGCCTTGATGGATAGAATTTACGGCTATGGAAAAGTTGTGAGGATGAATAATGATATGCCTAACACCGTGGAGAACAGGCGCAAGTACGTGCAGTTCATCGCCCAAGAAATTAGCCGCTTCAACCTAATACCCTTCAGCCGCGAAGCCTGCGAAGAAATAATTGAGGAAGGCAGAAGGCGAAGCAACAAAAAAGACGCCCTAACAACCCGTTTTAGGCCATTAATTTCAATTATCAAGACGGCGGCTACTTTGGCCATGAACGAGGGCTGCAGGGTTGTTGAGAGGCGTCATGTGCTTGAAGCCATTGAGCACCACTGCAAGACGATTCAGAGGCAAATATTGGAGCACGAGATGAACGAGAGGGGTAAACTTCTCGAGATAAAGCCTGAAGGCGTTAAGCTTGGACAAATACATGGTTTGGCGGTTGTTCGAGATCCCTATAGCGGCGAGATGACTGGCAGTGTTTTATGTGTTAAGGCCACCATGGTTAAGCGGAGCGACCTACCGAGAAACTATCCAATTAAGGGCTACTATAAGGTGACCGGCATAGCCAAGGGGCAAAGCTTCATAGCCGACAGCATAGCCAAAGTCCGCAGCGTAATCCTCCAAAAATATGGTATAGACATAGCCCAAGACTACTTCACTCACATAGACTTCGCCCAGTCCTATGGCGTGGACGGCCCATCAGCTGGTGTTACAATGGCAATACTATTGTGTTCGCTAATTGAGGGCAAACCAATAAGGCAGGATGTGGCCGTTACAGGCGAAATAAACTTAGGCGTAGGCGACACGATACAAGTAACTGCGGTTGGTGGAGTTCACGAAAAAATCAAGGCTGCGGAGGCTTGGGGCTTCAAAAAGGTTGTTATCCCTAAAAAGAACTATGAGCATTCAATAGATCCAAAAGATTACAAAATTGAGGTTGTGCCAGCGGCCACCCTAAACGACTATTTAAGGGAATGCCTTGTGGAGGAAACAACGATCAAAGTTC
Source organism: Bathyarchaeia archaeon (assembly GCA_038843545.1). Lineage (GTDB taxonomy): Archaea > Thermoproteota > Bathyarchaeia > Bathyarchaeales > Bathycorpusculaceae > DRVP01. The sequence goes on from JAWBRY010000035.1 coordinate 10,333, forward strand.
CTGTTCAAACACGCCGAAAACCAAGGCTTTAGGCAATCTTAAAACGCGAAACAGCTTTAGCCCCCATCCATCAATCTTAAATTTCAGTGTTGGTCAATGGCCAGAGAAATTGACAAAGATGCCATTCGAAGATGGCGTAAAAGGGGTTTCTATAGCGAAAATGTTCTTGTAAAATTGTTGCAGAAAAACGGCTATAGCGCCGTCCGTATTCCGGTAAGCAATCCAAGTTTAAACCCCCTGCCGGACGTGATAGCAAGGAAAGGCGAAAACGTCTATGCCTTCGAAGTTAAAAACGCCGATTATTATGCTTATTTTCCGAAACAGCAAATAGAAAAGCTTTTCCGGTTTCTGGAAGAACTTATTCCCATAGACAGCCAATTTAAACATGCCATAGTGGCAGCCCACCTTGGCAAAAAATGGGTTTTCAAGGAATTAAGCTGGAAAGACTGGGAAAGCAAAAAGCTCCCAGAAAAAGTTAGAATCCTAAAGAGGGATAAAGGAAACTTCAAATTGTAGCGATGAAGTTTCATTGTGAAAAATGAGATGACGGTTTTACCAGAAATTGTGTGAAGAAGCAAATTTGTAACCGCTAATGACCCTCAGGTTTCCAAAGAAACCATCATTTAGGTATCATTAATGCAAAATGCCAGTATAAAAAGCGAAACGAATAAAAACCCACTTTTGATTCAAATTTGCAAACAAGGGTAAGGTTATGACACAAATTCGAGGGATAGTTGTTAACTACAGGGCTGGACCTAAAACGCAAAGGTCAAAAGAGTGCATAATCCAGTTCCCCCACGTTAAATCGGCTTCCGAAGCTAGCCGGCTAATTGGACGAGAGGTGGCATGGAAAAACGGGGAAACTAAGATAATCGGGAAAATTGTAGACCTACATGGCAAGAGGGGACTTGTCAGAGCTAGATTCAGAAGAGGACTTCCCGGACAAGCCTTAGGAACAACTGTTGAATTAATCGGATAAATAAGTCAACATTTCTAAATCATTTTACACATAAAATTAATCACAAAGCGTTTAAAAACGTTTTATTATTTAAGAATAAGCATATTCATTGAAAAACAGACAAAAAATATAGAATCTTTGATTAAATTATAGGAAATTTCTTAAAAAAAAACCGCAAATCTATCATAATTTGCTAAAAAATTTTAAAAAATAGCAA
>JAWBRY010000036.1:0-11408 GCA_038843545.1 Bathyarchaeia archaeon
GGGTGGAGATTAAGAGGGTTAAGGAAAAAAGCAACTACAGCGTTTACGACGAGAAGGGCAACTTGTTGAAGTCTGGATTCAAAGATTTGCATGATGCCCACGAGTTTGCAACGAACTATCTGCTTAAGAGTCCAGAGCAGAACACGGTATGCATCAAAGCGGAGATAACAATAACTGTGAAGAGGAAATGATGGAAAACCTTGAGTCTAAGATAATTGAGCTTTTGAGGACTACTGACCATCCTCTTAGCTTCAGCGAGATTGTGCAGCGAAGTGGGGCTGAAAAAAACGCTGTTAAAAGCGTAATGTGGAGGCTTGTTCAGAAAGGCTTAATTAAGGCTTTTCTGCGAGAAAACGCCGACGGCAAACTTGAAGCAGTCTACATAATCCTTTAAAGGTGGGTGTAGAAATGTTTGGCTGGCTTCAGAAAAGGCTTGTTCAAAGGTGGATTAAGGAGCTTGAGGCGAATATTGACGGGCTGAGGAAAATGGGGAATGACTATAGGGAGCAGGGCGGATTCAAAGAGGTTGCAGAAACTCTTGCACAGTCTGGAAGACAGGAGCTTATACCAAAACAGCTTCTTGACGATGGGAGACAGGCTGAGATACGATTTGCAGACGCATGCGACCAACTTGCAAGGGCATACGAAAACCTTCTAACGTACATCAGAAGGCAAATTTCAATATAACACCCCTTTCTTTTTTGTATTGGTGATTGAAAAATGAAGGTTGGAGACAAGTGTAAAACTCCGTGTAAGCATAAAGGCGTGGTGGTGTGGGTGAGTGAGGATGGAAAAACTGTGGCTGTTCAATGCATGGAGGTGCATGAGCGGGTGATTAAGAAGCCTGTCGGCGATTTTAGGGTAAGGTTTAAGCCAGTCTACCTTATGGAGGTGTCCGTCATTGAGCGTGGTGTTAGCTAGTGGCTTTTTTAACATATTTCATAGGGGACATGTTTATTATTTGCGTGAGGCAAAAAAGTTGGGCGACAAGCTCATAGTTCATGTTCACACCTACGAATGCACGCTTAAGAACAAAGGCTACGCTGTTCTCCCAACTGTTGACAAGGTTGAAATTTTAAAGGCTTTCAGTTTTGTGGACGAGGTTTGGGTTTGCAGCGAGGGATGCGATGGAACTATCGTAGAGGCTTTGGAGAGGCTTAAAAGGGAACATCCAAGCCGCAACTTAATTTTAGCTAAGGGCGGAGATAGGACTCCTGAAAACATGCCTAAGGCTGAAATAGAGGTTTGCAACAGGCTTGGAATAAAAATAATTTACGGGGTTGGCGGCGGTAAGGTTGAGTCGAGCAGTTGGCTGATTAAGAGTGTCGTGGGTGGAAGGAGTGAGTGAGCCTAAAATTGTTGTTCCTGAATGGGAGTATAGAAGGGAACTTGCTGAACTTCAGGATAAAGAACGGGAGAGGATGAGGCTTTACAGGGAGTGGGGAAGGGCTGCCGCTCTTTACCGTTGGCACCTGAAAACTGAATACCTTGATATGATAAGGCGCGCAGTTGCTGAAATAACTAGGCTTAGGAGGAGCGAGCTTGAGGAGCGTCGGCGTCTTGCCTCCAAAATTGTCAAGCCGTACTGGCGTGTTGAAGTTGCCTACCAGTTTAAGGAGGAAAGGGCTAGACCGCCATACTACTTTTATCTTGAATGTAGAAAGATAGTGTTTACGCGACACCCGGACATGTATGCAGTATGGAACCCAGAAGAGATGGCTTATACTGACCCTTTGCCTTGGCTTGAAGGCGAGTTGAGGCTTGTCCTTTTTGCCAGCAGCATAATTTCAAGGGTTTCTAAAGGAGGCATTATTGCTCACAGCGAGTGGCTTGAGTCTTTGCTTAAAAGGAAAGTGTTCCCGTTTCCAAACTTTGAGTGTAAAGCGATTGATGAAAGCGAGCTTTTCTACAGTAGACCTGACGGCGCTACAGTTAAGGCTTCCCTTGACTATCAATACTATTACTTTAGAGTGACGGATTTGAAGAAGGATTACGAGTATGATAATTGGAACAGGTATGTTGACCAAAAACTAGAGTCCCGAGGCGCGGGCGTTTTATCTTGGCTTGGAGCCTATGAACGCTGGCTTAGAATGAAAGTTCAAGAAGGGCGTGTGAAACATCCGGAGCTATACACGAAAGCCATTAAACAGACGACGCTTGAAGAGTTTGTAAGCAGGGCTGAAGAATGGAAAAAAAGGCTTGAAGAGATGAGGGGTGGAAAGCTTTGAGGGTGGCGTTAGACCTTGACAGGGTAAGTCAGCTTCAGCTTTTGAAGGTTTACTTTTGGCTGAGGCAGTTCACGGATAATATTGAAGTCTTCATCAGCAGTGTTGACGATGATGGCGGGGAACATTACCACGTTATAGCCTATGACCTTCCAGAGACAAGTGAATCTTTCTTTTATGAGCTTAGAGCAGCTCTGGGAGATGACCCTGCAAGGATATGGATTGACCAGCATTACAAGGGAAAGGTTAAGCAGGTTCTTTTTAACAGAAGGGTTCCGATGGAAACTTTGAAGCCGAGGTATGAAAGCAGAGTTTGGAGCATCCTTTGGAAACCTTTTTGGATGCGGCTACCAGCGAAAAAGTTATGTTTTTCTGGAAAGTTTTAACGTTATTGCAAAAACGTTGTTTAAAGATGCTATGCTGTAGGTTAAGCCTAAAAGTGCAAGGGTGTAGGCTGCCGCTGCTTTCTCGTATGGCGACTCAGCAGTTAGGGCGATTGTTGATGTCAGCATTGGAAATATTATCTTATATGTTGCCATTCCCTGAAAGCCGTATTTCTGCATGATTGCAACGGCGAAGGGGTTTGCCTCTTTAAGCCCAAGCGACAGCCCCACTTTCGTGGTGTAGAGGTCTATTATGTTGGCAAGGTTCATTAGTATTGCAAGGCTCTCCAGCAACCTATCGCACCAATACATAAATATAGGAGTTGCAATCTAAATTTTTTGGGTGTCGGGGAATGACTGATTCAGAATGGACTTCAGGTATTGTTGCATTAGTAACGGGAGTGTTGACAATCTACATCGTTGGGAAGGTTTTGATTCCTCAGTTGAAGGGGCTTTTCGCTGAGATTAAGCCAGCTTTCACCGAGCTTGGAAAAGCGTTTAAAGTGAAGAAAGAAGAAAAGGCTGAAGAGGAAACTGCGGAGTAATAGCTATTTCAAAGCGAATATCGGCGCCAGCAACATTATCGGGACAAGGTCTGCGAGCAGTTCAACCATAGTGTAGAACCTTAATACTTCGATTTTGAACTGAATGTTGGTTATTGAGCCTTTTAAAGCGAGGGTCAATTTGTGTTTTCCAAAGTTTAAATCGTAAACGTTTATCTCTTTTATAACGTAGTCTTGAAACGGTTTATCATATTTAATTGTTAGGCGGGGGTTTTCCTCGTCGTTTATGAATATCGCAGCTTCCCCGGATTTTCCAATTGGACATTTTAGGCTTAGAGTGAATTTTAAGTTTATGAAGTGGTAGTTGTAGGCGTCCTTTGTTATTTCAACTTGCTTTATTGGAACCCAGAAATCAGCCTCTTCAACTGTGCGTTCCGTTTCATCATAGAAGTATATCTCGTGCTTAAACATTGAATAGTCACACCGCAAAATATTTGTTTTTCATCGGTTTTAAAAAGGTATTGTGGAGTTTATGGGAAGAAAGCGTTTGAAGCTTAGGACTGCTGACGAGGCTGCGGAGCGTTACACTGAGGGTTTTGTTTACCATTACACTCACGTTATATACTTGTCCACTCCGCCTCCGGAGCTGGATTTAGTTTATAGGGAAATGGTTGAAAAGGAGAGGAAGGGAGAGGAGGCTTCGTAATGGTTTATGTTTTAAGTTGCAAGCCGTTAGAGCTTCCGGAATATCTGGCTGACAGGCTTGTGGTTTTTGGAAAGTGGATGTCGAAGGATGAGGTTCAAAGTAAGCTTCGCTACTGGGCTATACCGTTAAAAGCCCTCTACTACGTTATGGACGATGAGATTTCACAGATAGTTGCTGTTGGAAGGACAGCGCAAGAAGCCGAAGCAAGCGCTAAAGCGTATTTTGAATGGAAAAAGTTGAAGAAGCAGGCTTTAAACGAGGTGCACAATAGGCTTAAAAACATTTTAAACGAGTTTTTAAGCGACTGCCGAAAAAGGTATAGGATTTTGTCTGATGAGGAGTTAGCCTCCGTTATTGAGCCTGTTCTTGACGAGTTTCGGTCTCGCGTTCTCTACCGGCTATGAGCAGTAGGTTGTTTATCGTTGCGTATATGAATGTGGCAGAGGCTATTGCCAATCCAGCCGTGTTAAGGTAGTATGGGTCTTCCGATGTCATTGCGTAGGCTGCGTATCCTATCGGGAGAAGCCATTTAAACAGTTGGTATTTTCTCCATCCCCAACGCATTAACATCCGAGCAAGGGGGTTAGCTTCTTTTAGCCCTTTCTCCAAAGCCTTTTTTGTAGTGTAATAGTCCAGCAAGCTTGCCACGTTCATTATTGCAGCTAACACGACTTTTAAGGTTAGAAGAGTTGTGTTGTTGCCATATCCAACGACAGCCGTAGGCTCGATGGACAGCCACCCTGCAGACTCAGCTACCGTAAACCGCTCTATATTGTCTGTTACGTAAATATATGTTTTCATATTTGGAAAGTCTTTTTTAATCTTAGCGAAAACGTTTGGCGAGTATTGATAGGCGAACTCCATCCTTAAAGCTTTTGAAACTTCTTTGTAGTCGCCTCGCGCCGATATGACTCCTACAAAGTATTTTCTTTTTAGGCTTTCAATCTCGAATGGGCTTACTGGACCGCCATAGCCTTTTAATGTGCCGTCAATATCGAACGCTATAAGGAGGTTTTTGCTTGTATTCGTTTCTACCACCTCCCAGCCAGTCTCTTTCAGTAAGTAATGAAAGTATCGAAAACAGCACGAACACCATCATTATTGCGACGAGTGTTTGAAATATTTGTGCAATCTGGGATGTTGGGGGAGCGGATGGTGTTTTAACAAATGCGTATTGTGTTGGCAGGTTGCTAACATATTCAACCTTTATAATATGGTTCCAGTCGTCGCTGAACGTTAACCTCCAGATGCCGTCGTACTCAAAGTCGTGGCTAATTATGTCGGTTCCATATTGGAAGGCTAATGAGCCTGCAAAAACGGGAATCGTCACTTGGCGGGTTTCAACATTAAATCTGAACATTGAACAGGGCATCATGGAAATCGTATCAGCTTCAAACTCTTCAAGCAAGGGTATTGCAAGGGAGCCTGTGTCTGGAAGGATTCCTTGTAGGAACAGGGTTATGCATCCAATTGAAGAGGCGACGTCGGATGGTGTGTCTTCTGGGCACATCTTAAACCTCTTTGTATCAGCGTCGAACAGCCCTGAGCTTTCAGTTAAGCCCACCCACGCTTTTGGCGTCCCGCTGATGATTGAAGCGAGCCTTGTTTTCATTGGTTGCGGAAAAAGTGGATATAAGGTGTGAAGCGCTATAAATGCGCACGCTGTTTGTCTTAGTCTAGGTGTTTGGTCAAGTGTGTTGTGTCCAGCTATAGCGTAGTTAATCCATTGTGGGCTTTCCCAGCCGTTGGCAAGGAGTCGTGTGTCAATATCGTTTATTACATTGTTGAAGTTTTCAAGTTTATGTTTCGCGTTTAGTTTTGCAATAATTATTGGGAAGTTAAGGTTTCCTTCGAATCCCCCGTAGTTTTCAGCGTACTTGTAATATGTTCCAGTATATAATTGGTCATTTAGCCAGTTCCAAATCTGCAAAGCCTTGTCAATTGCGCCTTCAACTCCTTGAGAGTGGAGGTTTAGGAAGCAGTCTAATGTTTGCGCCGCCTCAATATACCATTCAACGCCATAGGTTCCATGGAAAACTTCACGAGTTGATGGGTTGCAGCTTCGGAAAGGTTTATTCTCAACGTTCAAACATTGGGATAGGCTGTTGAACATGTCGCTTCCAGTCCACTTTTCCCTTCCATATTCAAGTTTTATAGCCCATATTGGAAGGTTGATGAGTGGTCGTTGACTTACGTTGAATAGGGAGTCTTCGGTGATTGGGAGACCATCAACCTTGTTTATGTTGTCTATAGCTGATTTAACTGCACCGTCAATTGTTGTGCTGCTGTATAGGTTTATTTCTGCATATCTTTTAAGTTTACATACAGATTTCCAATCGTTGTTGTTGGCAAAGTATTCCATTAAAGAGTCGATTGCGGTTAAACCAAACTTATTAAAAAGTAAACCGCAATGCAAAACCTCTACATTTGTTATAGAGGAAAAGTTTATAGTGTTCAGGCAATCTTTTATTAGGTCTATTAAAGCCATTCTATAGCTTTAGCTCCCTAATTAAGCTGGTTAAAAGCATCACCATCATAAACATGAACATGATTACGCCAACCATGTTTATGAACCTCGCAGCCTCCACCATCGAGTCCGTTATTGGCGGCACCTGAACTTCTTTAACAATTATTTCCCGCGTCAGTTTGGAATCTTCGCTGAAAACCCCATTCACATGTCCAGCTCTGGCTGTCAGAACGTATGTTCCAGGAGTTGGAAAGTTCAGTATTCGACCAGCTATAACGGCTTCACCGCCGGGCTGGGGGAGGTTTGTCACGAATTCGGCTTGCCTCCCCCTTTCAACATGAAATATGTTTGCCATAATCTCAACAGTCAGGCTGTCGGCTGGACCGTCATCGTATCTAAGAGCTATCGTTAAGTTTGACCAGTCGGGGGGCGTTGAAAGAAGCTTTACGGCAACTTCAAAGTATACTACTTCACCCGTGGCGGCTTCGCTTTGAATGTTGAAACTGGTTACTTCAGTGTATGGCAATACCTCTCAGCCCCCTTATTAAGTGCCTTAATGTGAGAACAATAACGACGAGGGCTACGGTAGTCATTATTACTGGAAATATTTGCTCAGTCATCATAAGGGCTTGAAGTTCACGTCCGCTTCCAGCCTCCACATAATCGATGTTTGTTGCGCCGCCAAACAGGTACAAAGCTACATCTAAATTGTAGAATCTATTTTCGATTTCCGCTAGGTTAACGGTGATTGGGTTTCCCGTCGCGTCGGCTCCTACAGCAGTTATAACCATTTTGGAGCCTGAACATTGAACTTTAGCTGTCAATGCTCGCGGAACCCATGCACTCACATATTCGCGCTCGTGGTCTGACACCGTTACTTTGTAGTCGTATCCTAAATGCACGTAACGTATTCGGTAGTATGGTATTGGCGGGTAGTAAGTGTCCGGTCTCTCGTTTATTTCGTATGGTGTTATGAAAATGTCTCCTGAACCGCTGGACACTTTAACGGTTACTCTCGCGCTTGCATCCATTGCGAACCTTGTCTTTCCACGTACACCATCGGATGAAGATTTTAAGTACAGAGCCCCGCCGGAAACGATTGGATTACCTATTGGAATCCATATTGCAGGGTCTGGCGCGCCTGCCTTATCAAACCCGTCTCGAATCATTTTATCACCTCTAATGCTTCCTCCAAACTGCTTTTAACGTGAGATATTATTGTGGGAGCAACAACGTAACCGAAGACTACGATAGCGAGTGATGACGAGACGAAATCCATTAACCCTAATGTAACGTCAGTTCGAGGTCGCAGAGGCTTCAACTCAAGGCTCCCAACATTAATGTAGTCTACATCTGCAAAAAAAGTTTTGGTTAACTGTTCATAGTTCGGGTGATAGACCGTGAGCGTATATTTTTGTCCAAATCCGAGGTTGCCAATCATAAAATTGCCTTCAGAGTCTGTGGTGGTCATGGCGTTAAGCTCATCAACTTTTACAAAGGCTCCTTCAACAGGTTTGCCTTCATGGACTATTTTGCCGTAGATAAGTGGTAGGTACCCGGCTTTTAGGGCGTCGGAGAATTTGCTGAAGTCGTTGGCAACCGCCAAACGTCCATCAGACGTTCCTGCAAAGCACACTCCACACGGTCTCTTTGAATTTTTTTCAACAAGCAAGCTTCCACTATCTCCTCCCTGTATGAAAACCGTTTCGGATTCAATTATGATTTGATGGTCAAAGTATAGAGTGCCCCCCATGCCATAACCGCCAACCGCAACCGTGGCATTTATAACTGAAACTATCCCTTCAGTCAATCCAGTTGTCCTTCCGCCTTTCTGAACGTGAATCCCAATAGCCGGTGTAAAGTATGGACCGGAAACAACCCCAAAGTCGTAGTGGTTTGGAGAGACATCATTTTGGTTTAAAGGCATACCTATTGCTCCATCAACCACGTTACGGGAGCCGAGAGGTTTCCATCTTTCAAGCGTGGCGATTGTATCATTTACTGTGCCGCCATCATAGGGTCCGGGCTGATATATTCTGTCTCCTTTTTCTGCTCTTCCATAAGGTGCACAGTTTGCCAGAACATGGTTGTTTGAAGCAACAACCTTTTGCTTTGACAGGTAGTCGGTCAATATGTCAGTTATTGTTCCAGCGGTTATTAAGTAGTGTCCAACGCTTATTCCACCTATTGCCGGTCTAATTTTAGATGTTCTCGGAGGAAGTTGCATCGTCACAAACTCGGCTTCAACGACGTCTGTTGGCACACCTTCAACTGTTGGAGGCACTATGTCTTTTGGTGCAAGCTGGTTTAACGGAAGCTTTTTCCGCACGAAAACAACTATTGACAGAATGTCCGTTTTAACTCCTTTAACTTTTTTGTATCCAATACCCACCCCTGTCACGTTGGCTAGGCTAAGTAAACGTTGTTTATGTTTTTCAATTACAAGAGCCATCCGACTTACTTCTTCACTCATTTTTCACGCACCTTTTTTACCTGTTTAATTATTGACGATATTACTGACATCATTATTACAACCATCATTAGGTTTAGAAACCCTACCCATTGTTCACTCAGCATTCCGATGCTTATATCTTCTATTGTTAAATTGTCCACATATACATCTACAACTCCGGGCGTGTATCCGCCCATTGGTTCTGCAACCACAAAAATTGCGGTGTTCATGTTAGGAAGCTCAGAAATTGAGCCGAATTTCTGACCATTAAAAAAGAAGGAATTCTCCCTGTTCCTGTTGCGAATTGCAAGTTTGCCTGAAAAGATGTCGCTGGATACTGGAATTCGCTGAACGCTAACCACGCCTCCCCGTGCATTCCAAAAATCAACGGTATGATTCCCAAGGTGGTCTATGCGAAAGAGGATAGCGTCGTAGTTTCTAAGAACATATAAAGGTTGACCTCTCCTAATATTGTATGGAGCTATTGAAAGAGCTATGAAGCCCACTGAAGTTTTAGCCATTTCAAATTCTATTTCAACCCCGTTGTTCATCATCAAGTACGGCTTTGTTGAGCTTAGAACAATGTATCCGTTATACCCTTCAAAAAGGCTTTGACAGTGCAATCTTCCATTAACAATTTCATATTTGTTAAGCGTGCCTGCCCCGGTCCAAATCGCCCACTTGGCTGGGTCTATCGTGTCAAAGGGTTCGGTAAATTTAACCACGCATTACACCTCTCAGCATGGACATTAACATAGTTATCAACATAACAGCCATAATAACGGGCAAAACAGATGAAACCTGACTCATAACTACTGTTTCAGGTTTAGGGTACTCTATTGGGGTCGGACTCGTAAGTATCCTTAAAAAGTCGAAGGACCCTCTAGATGGAGCTGCAACGTGTCCATCGAGGCGAACCTCCGTGTATAAAACAAGCAAGTGAATGTAGGTTCTAGTCGGGTCGAAGGGTAATGGCAAAGTTAGGTCCTCAATTCCCTCTTCGTATGTTATTACTTTCGTAAGCCCAACCCTAACTTGGTATGTTGAGGGGGGAAAGCTGACGAAAATCCCTCCTGTATAGCTGGTCGAAGTGCCACGGTCTATGACAAAACCGAACTTGTATTGGGGGGTTTGGCAAAACATTTGTAGGAGATATGCAACTGCCTGAAGGTCCACGTCGGGCGTAAGCATCGGGTGTCCAACTATGTCCTTCTTGTTGGCAAGCATAACGCCAATATAGTAGCCAAACATTGGAAGTTCATAGGTAAGCTTTTTAGGCAATAAATCGAACCTTAGCTCCACAACCCTATTAGTTAAGTCAAACGGCGCTCGAGATGATACTGAAGCCCACCTGTACACTCGACCAGGTTGGGTTAATAATGGCTGAAACATTAAGTGTATCCAGCTATCAGACACCGTATAGTTGAAGTTTTCATGGTCGCCTTTAACTTCCCACAAGTCTGGGTTAAAGGTGTTGAATTCCTCTTCAAAGACTGTCTCTGCCATCAGCTTCCCTTCCATATTTTGTAAGCCCTATACGCCTCCAAAGCTATGTTACCTATTCCCCATAATAAAACGTTTGCCATAGAAAGAACGTCTGTTAGCCCCACGAAAAGGTATAGGCTCAACCCTATTCGGCTTTCACCATCTCCTTTAAGCGTGAAGTGGTCTCTGTTCCAGCGCAGGAGGTCCGCGATTAACGTTTCCCCCCTGTTTTCGTAACAGTCTATCCATTTATTGTAGACTTCAATAGTTTTGGAGTAGCATTCTTGAACCGTTAATCCTTCAGCAATCAACTGCGGAGTGGTCAAGCATATTTCAGAATATCCCTCTACAACATTATTTTTTTCGTCAAGGATTAAATAAACTACATCGTTGAAGGCGAACACTGCCCTTGCACCGTTGTCTATTAGGGCTTGTGCAAGCTCCTTTCCACAGTGGCAAGCGAACAAATAGACTATTTTGCCGTTCATCCATACTGCCGTTCCAAGGTCCAACGCTGGCGTCCCGTCCTGTGAAAGCAGCGACACCGCTGTTCCATGGCTGAAACCGCATACAACTGACGGAATGTATTGTATGCAAGCGTAAAGCAATTGCTCCTTGTAGGCTTTATCCTCGTAAAGGTCTACAACGTTGTAGAATCGGGATTTTAAATACGTTACAAGCTGTGGAGTGACTTGAGTGTTTAATATTCTTGTTGCATCATCAAAAGTTGTGCGAATGAGGACTATGTCATTGCTTCCCAAGCCTCTCCACTGTCCCCCGAATGACAGCTTCTATTAGCCTCTTCCCTATTTCAGTTTCTTCCCTGACATGTTTAGCCAATTCTTCAGGGGAGTATATTTTGCCCTCTATGCCAAGCTTTAAGCGTTTAACCAAGATATGGTTTATTAATGCTTGTTTAAGCTCATCTGGATAGGGCATTAAACTTCACCTTTCACAGCCAATATAATGTTCTTTCGAATTTCTGGGACAATCCACTTCCAAATGACAACTAATGCTCCGACGTTAACAATTGTCAACACTACAATCTCGAACAGGCTTAAACTTGGAGCTGTTGGAGTTTCACTCATCTGAAGACCCCCATAAAACTACTCATCATACCCATTAATAAACTCATCACCATCATAAGAAACATTAAGTTTACCATGACTTCCATTATTGGTTCAAAA
>JAWBRY010000037.1:0-4382 GCA_038843545.1 Bathyarchaeia archaeon
TCTCTTTAGCCATCGTTCTACTACTACTTTCGGGATACTGCGACATGCTGGACGGCGCCTTGGCGAGACTATGCCAAAAAACAACACCCTTCGGCGGCTTCCTAGACTCGCTCTTGGACAGATACGCAGATGCAGCCGTCTACGCGGGCATAATGCTCGGCGGATTCTGCACATTCCACTGGGGGTTGGCGGCGTTGGTAGGCTCTTTGCTGGTGAGCTATGCCCGCGCCAGAGCCGAGGCAGCCAGCGTCAAAATGGAGGGGGTCGGCTTGGCTGAAAGAGCCGAACGCATAATTATAATTGCGGCAGCCAGCCTCATCGAGATTTTCTGGAAAAGCGCCCTAGAAGCCGGCGTGGTAGTGTTAGCGGTTCTCGCAAACCTGACAGTGCTTCAAAGAGGCTATTACGCCTACAAAGCCTTAAAGAAGGGGGAGAAAAGCGCCTAAACCTTCCTGCTCATGCGGAGTTTGCGTTCTTCTCTTGCGCGAACCTTCACGATGCCATAGTGCACGGCGCAGGAAACGCAATAGTACTTGGTGTCCACAGGCGCGGAAATATAGGCGCCTTTCTGGCGGAGCTCCCTAGCCAAGGCTGGATCAACAAGGGAAAGACGACGCGTAACCTTTTTTGCTTTGTCTCTCGGCACAAGCTCACCGCAGTTTGCACAGTGGACGAAGCCACTTCTGCCCTTCGCGCCCTTCGACCTTCCACGGCTCTTCCGCTTATACGGCATAACAAACATCCCACTAAAGCCTTTCAACAATAGAAGTGCTGTTCTTGCTTATATATCTGTCCTCAGCTTAAGCAAATAGGCAATGTTAGCCTTCGAATCTATCCTTGGAATTATTTTGCCCTTTGATGAAGTGAAAAGCGTCGTCACACCCGGGCCATGCCCAGAAGTCACGCAGTCAGTATGAACCACAATGCCAACCGAAACTGCTCCCCTACGGTAAATTCGCCCGTAAGAGTGGTCCGCATCTAAAATCGCCACCAAATCGCCAAGCCTCAAGTCGTCAAGCCCATACTCGCGCCTCGTCGCCTCGTCGAAAAGTTGAATGTCATAGTCGCCGGAATACGTCTGGTTTGCGCCAAGCCCCGAACCCATAATCGCCGCCGGAATCGCATGAGTCACGGGGACCTCAAGCTTGTCGCCCACGGGCTTTGGGTCTAAAGCCTCCAAGAAGCGCGGGTCCATATTCATGACTTTTATGTCCGGAAAGTCCAGAAGCTTCAAGCCAACGCCGAAAGCCTTCACGAGAACCTTGTCGCCCAACATAAGCTTTTCAAGAACCTCCGGCTGGAAATCCACAAGCACATGCTCAATGCCGCCGTGCTTGCCAGTGACAACACCCTTCGCGCCTTTCGCGTCGCCTGAAACAACAACAGCCTCATTTCCAACACATGAAAGCACATTCAAAGCCGTGTTAGCGCCCCGCCCAAAACTCGGATCATTCTCCTTGTTCTCTATGCTCACACCCGGTTCAACGTGATCCGCCTCCCAGCCGCAGGCAGGATCGCCAACCCGCACGTTGTAGGTTATGCCGCCGACGCCCGGCAAAACCAATGGAACCCCATCGGCTGAAACGTTGTAGATGCTTCTTCCATAAACCGGGCTTGCAACTTCACCTACAACCGAAATCTTGACAAGTTTATCCACGTTAGTTCTAAGCATATTTCCTTCAACCCCAATAAGAGAAACGCTCCGATAATAAGTTTCCCATCAAAGCCACGCAAAACGCAGAATATGGCAAGTTTTAAATGTCTCTTTCTAATCTGAGTTTGTTGAACAGCAAACAACAAAAAATCGGGCGCTCCGGTTGGAAAATTAATGGCTGAAATAGGTTTAAGGTCGAGAATGCTTGTGAGAGATGTCATGAGCAGTCCAGTCATAACTGTGGACGAGGAAGCCCCGGCAAACCACGTTGCAGAACTGATGGAAAAACATGAACTCGGCTGCATAATAGTGACAGACAAGCAGGGAAAACCCATAGGAATAATAACGGAAAGAGATCTCGTCGCAAGAGTGCTTGCAAAAAACCTAAAACCTGACATGGTTAAGGCCAAAGAGGTCATGACCTCCCCCCTAATAACAATAGAGCCAACAGAAACGATAAGCGAAGCAGCCAGAAAAATGAGCAGACTAAACATTAGAAGGCTAGGCGTAGTCTACAGGGGAGAATTGATAGGGCTAATTTCAAGCAAGGACATTTTGGCGGTGATGCCTGAACTCATAGAAATCATACAGGAAAAAGCCCTAATCGAGGGTGAAAACATAGCACAAACACAAGCCGAAGAGGTAGAGGCAAGCGATGAGGAAACATCCCTCAGCGGGTACTGCGATCAATGCAGCGGATGGTCGGACAACTTGAAAGAGGTGGACGGCAAGTTCCTATGCGAAGACTGCAGAGCAGAACTAGGAATCAGGGAGTAAAAGGGGAGACTGCTTGCGTGTCGGAGATATAGCAAACCAAAAGCACCCATCCATTTATGAAGATGAACTTGTGACAAAGGCCCGAGCGCTCATCCGCAACTTCTCCCTGAGAATTCTCCCAGTGGTAAATGCTGAAAAAAGGCTTGCGGGCGTGGTTTCCAGGAACTCAGTAATGGCCATATCATCGTCGGTCTCGCCGATAAAAGTCAAAGGCATAATGACCCAGCCTAAGCACATAGCCACCCTAAAAGATGACGCCTACCAAACAGTTCGGGAAATGATACGCCTAGACGAGTGGTGCATACCTGTCGTAGAAACCCGTACGGAAAAATTTTGAGGGGGGTTTTAGGCTTGGAAAACTTCATAGAAAACATTATAAAAACAAGCCCGGAAAAACTGGCCAAGCCAGTCTCCGAAATTATGTCAACGAATGTTTTAACGTGCACCCTAGACGACGGAATAGACAACGTTTGGCGCCTAATGCAAGAGAAAGCACTAGCTGGTCTTCCCGTAGTCGTCAAGGACAAGCTTGTTGGAATCGTGACCCAAAAAGACCTTCTTGAAAGCGGAGCCCTACTGCCAACCTTCGAATCTAGTAAAGGCAGACACAAATTATCAACAAAGATTTCGGCAATAATGAAGACAAACGTTATAGCCGTGCAGCCCACAGTAAAAGCCATAAGCGTCGCAAAAGTGATGGTTTCAAAGGATATTGGACGAATCCCGGTTGTCGATAAGGAAAGAAAAATAATAGGCATGGTAGACCGTGAAGACATAGCCAGACTCATTCTAAAACAATGATTGTGGAGAAGGAGTAGATGAGCAGGGAAGCCTTTAGGCGAACCTTAAGGGGTAAGGGGCCGATGTCCCTTAAAGGCTCCAAAGCCAAAAAACGGGAGGGCGAAATACTCCACATAGCCAAAAGCCCTGTTATAACCATGGCGCCAACAACGCCCATCTACGACGCCATAAAAATAATGGCGAATGAGGGGTTTCGAAGAATACCCATAGCCGACCCTGGAACAAAAGCCCTTGAAGGAATAGTTACCGCCACAGACATAATAGACTACTTGGGCGGGGGCAGAAAATTTGAAATAATCCAGCAAAAGTTTTCCGGAAACATTTTCAGAGCCATAAACGAGCCTATAAAATCGATAATGACCAAGAAAGTTTTCGCTGTCAAAACCACAGCAAAAATCAGTGAAGCAATACAAGTGATGAAAGAGAAAAACGTCGGAGGCTTGCCCGTCGTCGACGAAGAAAACCGTGTTAAAGCGATAATAACCGAAAGGGATATAGCCCGCATGTTTGCAAGCCGTATAAGCGGGGTGAAAGTTTCCCATCTGATGACAAGCCATGTAGTTACAGCCACACCCCTCACAACGATTTTTGAGGCTGAGAAAATAATGGTCACCGACGGCTTTAGAAGACTCCCAATAATTGTTGAAGGCAGAGTTGCCGGCATAATAACAGCCATGGACATAATACGGTTTTTCGGAACCGGTGAAGTTTTCAAATACCTCCAATCAGGAGCAATAACGCAAGTGTTAAACACCCCAGCTTTCCAAATAGCCACAAAGGAAGTTTTAACCATTGAGCCGGATGCAGATGTTGGACAAGCAGCGGGAATAATGATGGAGAAAAACCTCGGCGCCCTCCCCGTTGCCCGAAACGAAAAACTTGTGGGCATAATAACCGAAAGAGACTTTTTCAAAATAATAGAGTAGCAGTAAGGGCGTTTAACCGTGGCCAAAACAGCGCCTTGCCTCAAAATACCGAAGGCTTATGGCGAGAAGGCCATAACAATAGCCCACATGCTCGGAGTAATCGACAAGGAGCTGGAAATCAAAAGGGACAACAACCACATTTATGTGCCGTTAAACCGAAATCTCCGACCAGAAGAGCTTGGAAAATTCGGGGAAAAAGTCCAAGCCTTTGAAGTTTCAACGTA
>JAWBRY010000037.1:4392-11313 GCA_038843545.1 Bathyarchaeia archaeon
CACTTTTCCTGAACGGCGAAAACAGCCTAAAACAATTTATGAAGCCTTAGAAGATAAAATGCCCCCACACTTGCTGGCTTGTCTACCACGCGCCATAGACTTTGTTGGAGACATAGCCATCATCGAAATTCCGCCGGAACTTGAAGCCTACAAGATGGAGATAGGAAACGCTATACTTCAAGTGCACAAGAATGTGAAAACGGTTTTAGCTAAAGCTGGAGCTGTTAAAGGCGAATACCGCCTAAGAGAGTTTAACGTGATTGCTGGACAGCCAAAAACCGAAACCATCCACAGAGAACATGGATGCCAATTCCACGTGGACCTGGCAAAAGCCTACTTCTCGCCCCGTTTGTCCCACGAGCACATGCGAGTGGCATCCGCCGTTAAAGAGGGCGAAACGGTTATAGATATGTTCACCGGGGTTGGACCCTTCGCAATATTAATCGCAAAAACCCATAGCAACGTTAAGGTTTACGCCATAGACATAAACCCCCACGCCGTAGAACTCCTAAAAAAGAATGTTAGGCTAAACCGTGTAAACGGAAAAGTCCACCCAATCCTAGGCGACGCAAGACAAATTGTTAAACAGCAACTTCGCGGAACAGCAGACCGAGTGATAATGAACCTGCCGGAAAAGGCCATGGAATTCGTGGAAGCCGCATGCGAGGCCTTAAAACCCGAGGGCGGAGTTATCCACTTCTACAGCTTTGTGAAGGGCTCTGAGGGATTAGAAGCCCTAAAAGCAAGGTTCACAGCAGAAGTGGAAAAACATGGAAGAATCGTTAAGAATACCCCTTTTTCAAGATTTGGGCGCGAAACGGCCCCCTATGAGTGGCAAGCAGTCCTAGACGCTGAGGTAAGCTAAACCTCAACGGTTAAAATTATTTTCACCCTCTGCATGGGATTCCGCAGCGCCGCCACAAGCTCCCTTGAAAGATCACACGCCGCCTTATCCGCCCTTACCGCCAAAGTTCTTTCGCAAATGTGATTGCTTTTCCTAACAACCAAATCCGTCGGATGTCCAAAAACGAGCCTTGAACTTCCAAAAGCAGAAACCGTTTCAGTCATCCCGTCGACATTAATCTGCACCACCAACCTTGCACCATCTTTACGCAGAAATTCCTTAAACTCAGGTTTAAAATCTGGAAAACCCTTATCAGCTGAAACCGCAATAATGCAGTCCCCCCTAACAGAAAGCTCCCTTTCCTTAGTTATTTCAAGCGTAGTTCTATGGGCAGCTCTAATGTTTTCATGTCCAAAAGCGTTGATGACCTCCACAGCCCTCATAAATCAATCACACAGCTAAATCTACTCCAAAACCTCTATTGAATCAACCTTGCCATCGCCGTCCAAGTCAAGGCCTTGGATAACAGCCGCAAAAGGTTCACGGTCCCTATATTTTTCCAGGGTTTTCATCCAAAAGTTTGTCAAAGCCAAAACGCATGCTTTTGTACCCACAGCCTTATTCCCAGCTAAAACAATGACCCGCTTGCTTGAATCCCACGGGTTAACAATTTTAGCCACAAGCCCAACACTGTCAGCCGTGTAAACCCGCCCAGTTTTACCTGAAACAAGCCCGCCGAATAGAAAGCCTTGCTCAGACGGCTGCATATTAAACTTTATAGGCAAATAGTCGTTAAGCTCCTGCGTCAACAAGTTTGTTCCAGGTCCGCCCACAAGAATTAGGTTGTTTTTCTCCTCCTTTTCAGCCTTAACATCCACATCCAACTTGACAACAAAATCTTCTGGCATGCGGGCAAACCGTCCAAGAAAGAAGGCTAAATGCGAAGCATAATGCCCATCCCTAGCGCTTGTTCTGAAAGGTCCATGGGGCAATGGGCTGCCAACAACTATCTTCCCATCGAAAACCCCATCTTCCCGCAAAAACTCGCTGAAAAACTTTTTTAGAGATTCGCCAACCCAGGCTGGCAAGGTCCATTCTATGGGCTTATATCCATATGGGATCTCCACGCCAAACGCTGGTGATGTCGCACGGTAATATTTGGCTATCGCGCCCTTTTTCCCCTCCTGCCGCACAACGGCTATGGCTCCAGCCTTAGCAAGCTTTCTAACGTGGTAGTAGACCTTTTGCTCGTGAACACCGAGCTCTCTAGCTATCTGAAGCGGATACATTTCCTTCTTAAAAAGCATATTCAAAATTTTCCAGCTAAGCCCACCAAGAACAAGCTTCAGCTTTCGAGGATCATCAAAAACCATGATCTCCTTAACCATACGCCTTTTTCCGTCATCATACAACAGCAGCTTTCCAGTCATGGCGGTTCAATAGCCATAAAGCCACTCCACTATTAAAACCTTAATCATAGCAATCGAACAGAAAGCCCACCGCAAGGAAAATTTAACTAACTTCCCGCTAAGTTTTATCCAAAAACGACCAGAGCTGGCGTACAAATGATTGGGTGTTACGTTGCCGGAGCCCTCCCTAGATCAAAAGAACTCATCGAAATCACAAGGGCCTACGACAGAAAGAAAGCAAGCGAAGAAACATTAGAAAAAGCCTTCAAAGAGGCCACAAAAAATGTCATAGAAGCACAGGTGCAAGCCGGACTGAATTATGTAACAGACGGCATGCTCAAATGGCACGACCTGCTAAGACCCTTCACCGAAAACCTTGAAGGTTTAAAAGCTGGAGGACTCGCCAGATGGTTCAACAACAACACATTCTACAGAAAACCAATAATAACCGGCGTTATTCGCCGAACAAAAAACATTATTGCAAAAATAACGTACACCGAGCTTATGCCTAAAAATCTCCCATGGAAAGCTATCTTACCGGCACCATACACCTTTTCAAGACTTTCAGAAAATAAATTCTACAAAAGCGAAAGAGAACTAATGTTTGCATATGCAGAGGTTCTAAACGAAGAAATCAAAAGCCTAGCTGAAGCCGGATTCAAGTACATTCAACTAAGTGACCCAGCCCTAGTTTACAACCCATTCAAAGAAACAATTCCAAAAGACACGCTGGTAGACGTTAAAGAGGCCTTACAAACAGCCCTAAAAAACACTCGTATAAGGACGTGCCTCCAAACATTCTTCGGCGATTTCGCGAATGTTCTCCCGGAAGCCCTGGAAATTCCCGTGGACGATTTAGGAATAGACCTATACGAAACAAGTGTGGAAGAGCTTAAAGAATACTCTTTCGATAATAAAGGTGTTGCCCTCGGATTGTTGGACGCCCGCAGCTCTCTAATTGAAGACGAAGAGGAAATTTTGAAGGTTGCAAGCGAGATAATTGAGGCTATTTACCCATCAAAAATTCAAGACGTTTTCTTATGCCCAAACTGCGATCTGGAGTTTTTGCCATGGGAGAGAGCCGAAGAAAAAATGAGGGTTTTAGGTCGTGTAGCAAAACGCCTTGAAGAGGGCAATGTTAATGGATAAATTATTCCCCACACAAGAAATAGGAAGCCTCGCCAAGCCCACATGGAGAGTTAAGGCCTACAAAGGAGAACCCTTGTCAAGAGAGGAAATCGCTGAAGCCGTCGAATGGGGGCGCAAACTCAGCATAGAAAACATAGAAACTCTCATAGAAATTCTAAAAAGCCGCGAAAAAACGGCGGAGAATAGAAGGGCAATACTCCAATGGTCTGCGTTATACGCCATACGCTTCTTCGAAAAAGCCGGGCTAGACATAATCTTCGACGGGGAGCAGTGGCGGTCGGAAATGTATGAGCATGTTATACGACGTGTGGAAGGGTTCAAGTTTCTTGGTTACGTTAAATCCTTCGACTACAGATACTTTAATAAGGCTGCATGCATAAGCAAACCAAAATACGTCAAACCCTTCTACGTGGAAGAATTCACATTCACAAAAGAAAACACCGAGAAAATTGTCAAAGTGCCATTCACCGGACCTTACACACTTGCAGACTGGACCTTTAACGAGTATTATGAGCGAAAAGCCGCAAGCCAAACAAGAAGCTTCAAACAAAGGAAAATCAATGCAAGACGAAACCTCCTCTTCGACTTGATAAAGGAGGTTGTAAGGCCGGAGATAAGTAAATTAATTGAAGCAGGAGCCAAGTGGATTCAGATAGATGAACCAGCTGCAACGACAAATCCTTCAGACGATGAAATGCAGCTTTTTGTAGAATCCTTCAACGAAACAGTTAAGGGGTTTAACTGCACGTTCAGCCTCCATAACTGCTACAGCAACTACAAGGTACTAGCCAAATATGCAAGTCAACTGAAAAACTGCAGCCAACTAGCCCTCGAGTTCGCCAACAGAGACAGCAAACAACTCGGAGTTGGTGAAGTAAGAACCGGCTATAAAGACTTAAAGTTTTTTGAGGAATATGGCTACAGGGGAAACTATGGTTTAGGCGTAATAGACGTACACACGAACTTCATCGAACCGCCGGAGCTTGTTAGGGATAGAATCCTCCACGCCACAAAAATTGTAGGCGATCCAAAAAGAATATTTGTAAGCACAGACTGCGGGTTGCGAACACGAACGTGGGAAGTAAGCTTCATAAAGCTGAAGAACATGGTTTTTGGCGCTGAACTCGCAAGGAAAATCATACAATAAAACCGTTACAAAAATTTTCCAAACATCACCAAACAAGACATATCCGAAAATGATTGAAAAAGGTCTGAAAACCCGAAAAAGTTACAAAAAATTTTGAAACAGAAAAAATTCTGTTTAAAAATACTTATTAGATTAAGAAGCCCAAATAGCCGTAACCAACGAGGAAACGTTCAATGTGTGGAATATTCGGCTGCGTTCTGAAAAACGGAGACGCCGCGCCAGTAATACATCAAGCCTTAAAGAGGTTGGAGTACAGGGGTTATGACTCGGTTGGAGAGGCAACAATACATGAAGGGAAACTTTACGTAAAAAAGGACAGCGGCAAAATAGAGGATGTTCATAGAATCCACAACCTCGACGACTTGCCTGGAAGTATAGGAATAGGCCACACGAGATGGGCGACGCATGGAGCCCCTCTGCAGGTTAATGCGCATCCGCACGTTGATTGCACTGGGCAAATAGCTTTAGTTCATAATGGTATTATTGAAAACTTTGCAGAGCTAAAGCTTGAACTGGAGAATAAAGGACACATTTTTGTTTCAAAAACAGATACGGAGGTCGTTGCCCATTTAATAGAGGAAGCATTAAAAAACAAGCAATTTTTGAGCCTTGTAGATGCTGTTTTTGAGGCTTTAAGAAGGATTGAAGGTTCATACGCCATCGCGGTGATTTCCACAAAAGAGCCGGACAAAATTGTATGCGCTAGAAACGAAAGCCCCCTTGTCCTGGGGTTGGCGGACAACGGGTTCTATTGTGCTTCTGATATTCCGGCTTTCCTACCATTAACCAACAAAGCGGTCATAGTTGAAGACGGAGAGCTTGTGGTTCTAACTTCTGAAGGCTTCGAGATAAGAAAGATTTCAGATGCAAGCCCGGTTGTGCGGGAACCAAAAATAATTGATTGGACACCTGAAATGGCCATCAAACAAGGTTACCCACACTTCATGTTAAAAGAGATCCACGAACAGCCTGCATGTTTGCGTAACACGTTGCGGCTTCAGGAACATTATTTAGATTTAATGGCAACGTTTCTAGACCGCGCCAAGGAAGTTTTCTTGGTTGCATGTGGGACCTCATATCACGCTTGCTTAGCAGCTTCCTACATGTTTTCTAAACTTGCCTATTTGGCTACGTATCCTGTGATCGCGTCGGAATTCATTGAGCAACATGGCAAATCCGTAAACATTGACAGCACAATTTTAGCGGTGAGTCAATCTGGAGAAACTGCGGACACCCTTGCAGCAGTAAACACTGCTCGTCTAAGAGCCGCCACAATCTTGGGTTTAACAAACGTCATTGGCTCAACGTTAACAAGGGTTTCCCGCGTTTACATATGCCAACAATCCGGGCCAGAAATAGGCGTTGCCGCCACAAAAACCTTTACATCTCAACTTTCAGTCCTTGCGCAACTAGCCCTCAGACTTGCCAAAAAGAGGGGAAAAATATCTCAAGACGAAATGGATTTCATAGAGGCAAAGTTGAAAAAGCTTCCAGACATCGTTGAAACAGTCATCAAGACCCAAGAAGAAAAGGTTAAGGCTATAGCGAAAAAATACAGAAATGCAAAAGTTTTCTTTTTCTTAGGACGTGGAATAAGCACAGCCACAGCCTACGAAGGTAGACTTAAGCTTATGGAAATAGCCTACGTCCCTTCCATAGCATTTCCAGCGGGTGAAAGCAAACACGGCCCAATAAGCCTTGTGGAAGAGGGTTTTCCGGTGGTTTTTGTATGTCCAAAAGATGATACGCACAAAACCACTGTGGGAAACATCATGGAAATGAAGGCGAGGGGGGCTTCCATAATAGCCATAATAGAGGAGGGCGATGAAGAAGTTAAAAGACTAGCTGACGATTATGTGGAGATACCAAAAGGAGTTCCAGATGTCTTGTCACCTATACCCTTCGTTGTCCCCCTACAGCTTTTTGCGTACTACATGGCCATAGAGAGGGGATATGATCCAGACAAACCCAGAAACCTTGCAAAATCAGTGACCGTAAAATAGCATTTAAACTCAATTTTAAAATGCAAACGTATTAAATGCTCAATTACACATTTTAGTTTGGTGTAAAGCTTGGAAAGAGAATGGGAAAGACTAATTGAAAACTTAATAAGGGAAGGAATCCTCCACACTCCAAAGGTCATTAGAGCCATGCGCATGGTGCCTCGTGCAAAATTTCTGCCAGAAAACATGCGGCAATATAGCGCTGTGGACACTCCACTTCCAATCGGGTTTGGGCAGACAATTTCAGCGCCACATAGCTTTGGGCTTCAGCCCAGCTAGGCGAAACATGGTAGCCATCATGAATGAAGCCCTCCAACTGGAAGTAGGCCACAAAGTCCTAGAAGTAGGAGCTTGCTCAGGATGGCACGC
>JAWBRY010000038.1:0-10948 GCA_038843545.1 Bathyarchaeia archaeon
CTCCACCGTGGCTTGGAGGCGCACGACTAGCATGTCTTAGTCCCACCCCGATAGCAGTGGGGTCCGGCAGGATCAACCGGAGTTATCCCGGCGACCAGCCGGATAGCTTATTGGCATACGGCCGCAAAGCCGACTGATCTGGAGGGGAGATCCACATAGCCAAAGCCCATTTCAGACCTAACATGGTTACCGTCAGGTCCACATTTTTGTGCCCGCAAGTGGAGGCCAACCATCCTCATCCCTTAGGCGTTTAAACGCCTTTGCGGTTGGGGTTGGGCCGCCGCCGGAAATGCGGGCAACCTTATTCAGCAAGATAGATGCTTTTCTAAGCGGATATAAATGTTTCTACAGCCCTTAATATACATTCTTGTTTTAAATCAGCAAGTTTTCCACAGCAGTCTCCTCAATGCGTCCGCCTTGTACAGGGTTATTGTAGAGTTGGATGGATTTTTGCCATATCTTTCAAAAGTTCCTATAAACTCTTTGAGAGCTTGGGGTTTCCATAATACTTGGGGTTCCACGATGGCTATTATTGTACCAAAGGCTTTGTTGACGCCTGTTTTTAATGCTTGGTTTCTACCAAGCCTCGCCATGTGCCTTACCACTTTGCCATTAACATGAGGACACTTACGCCTACACTTTTGTATGGTTGCCCAAGCCATTTCATAAGTGTGATCGGTGCTTCCATCGTCCACAACTATGATCTCGCAGAATCCCCCATATTGAGCTGCGCTTTCGAAAAGGCTTGTTAGGCATGCTGGAATAAACTTTTCATTATTGTAGACTAGAACAACTATGGAGACAGAGGGCTTGAAAATGCTTTTAGGATGGGCTTGCACTCTCCCTTCCCCGTTGAAGCTCTTTAGGCATTAAGGGATAAAGCAAGTATTCCCGTGGGAGAATATTTCCATGAAGGGACACGGGCAAGATTCATTATGCGATTAATATAGATCCGGTGTTTAGAAGGTTTAAATAGGGCTTGTGACAGTTTCTGAATTCTTAGGAAAGACGGAGAACTATTTATGGAAGATCTTTCACGGTATTATGCTCTCCTCAAGGATCCCACAAGGCGAAAGATCATCGAGATTTTAGGCAGCCAGGAGAAGATCGGGTTTAAAGAGCTACGCGAAACGCTAGGCGTGGGCGTTGGAACCGTTTACTATCATTTAGACATGCTTTCCGACTTCATAGAGCAAGATAAACAGCGCAAGTACAGGTTAAATTTTAGGGGGCAAATGCTCTACAGAGTTTTGAAGGATGGAAATGTCCCGGCGAGCCTTGCAATAAGCGAAACCCTAAGCCACCAAGCAGCTAAATGGCTTTTTCTGTCACCCATATTCGCCTTAACAGCCAAGCCATACAAGCTTTTACCAGTCTCCGTAGCCATGTTCCTCTTAGGAGCTTTTGGCTCCTCGATAGCGAAGCTCGAACCAGTCCTATTCTTCTATTTTGAAGGATCAATGCGCAGCCCTACAAGCATAGGTGTGCTCTTCACCCTCAACTGGATAGGCTTGTTCCTGTTCACCGAAGCCTTAACCATAGCCCTATTCAGACGAGTTGGAAATGATATGCAACTCTTTACGTGTATTGGGTTGGCGGCGCTCCCACTGGCTGTTTACCCCTACATTTATGTCTCGATTCCAACAGTTCTGGAAGTCCTCAACGTTTACAGCTTGGAACTAGCGAAAACTGTGAGGGACATCACATTAGTGGTTTTACAGATTTGGAGCATACTCTTGGTTTCGGCGGCGGTCTGTCATGGAAAAGGCTTAAGGTTAGACAAGGGCATAATCATAAGCCTAACAGCCACATACATAAACATAGCAGCTCTATTTGTCCTCGGGAAGTTCACATAAACTTTTGGTGTTTGTACCGCTTAATGTATGCTAAACATAAGCTTGTGCATGCTCAATGTAACGTTTCATAAGTTATTGACGGTTTTGGAATGCCATGAAATTTTGTTTATTTTCACAAAAAGCTGCATAAGATTAAAATACCTTAAAAAATTAAATGTTAAGAGACCTCGTATGTATAAACTTCTTCAAGATTTAACGTGGATTGAGGCGAAAGAGACTTTTAAAACGGCAAAACTCGCTGTTATACCCGTTGGAAGCATCGAGCAACATGGCCCCCACCTCCCGCTTATAAACGATGCAGCGACAGCGTTTGAACTTGCCAAAATGGCTGCCGAGAAGGCTAAGGCTGAGATCATCATAGTTCCCCCCATCGTTTTAGGGGTGTCGGACCATCACATGCCCTTTCCAGGCACCCTCACGCTGTCTCCACAAACATTGATAGCCTTGACTATGGATATATGTAAAAGCCTTAAGGCTCACGGGATTAAAAGGGTTGTTCTCATAAATGGACATGGTGGGAACGCCCCAGCCCTCACAATAGCCTTAAGGCAAATAAAAGAGGTTCTCCAAATGAAGGCTGCGTTAGTAAATTATTGGGAATTGATACCAGATGTAATTAAATCGACAATCCAGAGTGATGTGTGGGGCCATGCCTGTGAATTTGAAACTTCAATAGCACTTGCCATTTATCCCGATAGGGTAAGGAAGGATGCTTTAAAGAAAGCTGAAATGAAGGATGTTAAATTGCCCTACGTTAAACCAGGTCTTGAACTTGCAGTACATGTTTCTCTAGACTGGAGCGACCACACATCCACAGGTTCCATTGGTGACCCCACATTAGCTACAAAAGAAAAAGGC
Organism: Bathyarchaeia archaeon; assembly: GCA_038843545.1. Lineage (GTDB taxonomy): Archaea > Thermoproteota > Bathyarchaeia > Bathyarchaeales > Bathycorpusculaceae > DRVP01. The sequence continues at coordinate 2,715 of JAWBRY010000038.1, forward strand.
GAAAAAATAATAAATGCAGCCGTAGAGCGAATGGCCATATTCCTCGACGAATTTGCCGAGTTTAACCATTTACGATAAAAGCAAAAGCTGCTGATGGTATTATTAAACTCTAAGGAAAGAGTATTTAAATCATAGAAGTGAATAGATGAAAAGGAGATGTAGGCACGATGACATCAGAGTACGCTGTTGAAATCAACAATGTTACTTTTACATATTTAGGTAGCAAGAAACCAGCAATCCAAGACATTGATTTAAAAGTGAAAAAGGGAGAAGTCATAATGATAACGGGGCCTTCCGGTGCGGGAAAGACTACCCTATGTCGTCTATTAAATGGTTTAATACCCCACTACTTTAGAGGCAAATTTAACGGAACTGTTCTAGTAAACGGCATAGACACCAAGAAAACAACGATAGGTTCCCTTTCCCACACGGTTGGCCTACTCTTTCAAGATCCTGCCAGTCAACTAGTCTGCCCAACGGTGATGGACGAAGTTGCCTTCGGTCCTGAAAACTTAGGCGTTGAGCCTGCGGAAATAAGGCAAAGAGTTGAGTACGCCCTTGAGGCGGTTAGGCTTAAGGGATATGAAGAGAGAAACCCGCATAGTTTATCTGGCGGCGAGCAACAAGCATGCGCACTTGCGTCTGTTATAGCTATGAAACCTGAAATCTACGTGCTTGACGAACCCACATCCAACCTGGATCCCCTCGGCAGTTATCAAATCATAAACCTTTTGGTTGAATTATCAAGAACTGAAAAGAAAACGATGATTATTGTGGAGCATAAAATGGAGGAACTGTTACCGTTAGTTGACAGACTTATCGTGATGAATGACGGCAAAATTGTTTTGCAAGGAAGTGTTAAAGAGTTATTGGAAAACGTTGAATACATGGAGAAGATAGGGTTAAAGCCCCCACAAGTCACACTATTAGCATCAAAACTCAAAAAACACGTTAACCTCAAGGAACTCCCGCTAACATTGGATGATGCTGTAGAGATTATTGGCAAAACTCTACAAGAGATTTTAAAGCAAAAGGAGACAAAATTAAGGCCCCAACCACACCATGCCGTTGATAAGAGGAAAGATGGGGAAATAATTAGAGTTGAAGACCTCTGGTATGTTTACCCCGGAGGAGTTACAGCCCTACGCGGTGTAAACTTAAGTATATATGAAGGCGAATTTGTAGCTATAATTGGACAGAACGGATCTGGTAAAACCACGCTGGTAAAGCATTTTAATGGTTTATTAAAGCCCACTAAGGGAAACGTAACAGTATTTGGCATCGACACAAAGAAGGCTTCAATACCCGAATTGGCTAGGAAGGTTGGCTATGTTTTCCAGAATCCAGACCACCAGTTATGTAACGAAACTGTTAGGAAAGAACTTGAATTCGGACCTATAAATCTTGGTTTTCCAGACAGAGAAATTAAAGAAAGGGTTGAAAGTGTTGCTGAAAGATTAGGATTAAAAGACGTTTTAGATGAAAAACCATTTTCGCTTAGCAAGGGGGAGAGGCAAAGGGTAGCTGTAGGATCCATTCTTACAATGAACCCCGATGTATTAATTATCGATGAGCCCACAACAGGGCAAGATTATAAAATGAGCAAGGAAATGATGGACATCTTTAAAGAGCTTAACAAGGAGGGAAAGACGATAATAGTTATAACACATGACATGAACCTAGTTGCTGAATATGCTGAACAAGTTATCGTTCTCAGAAATGGGGAAATCCTCTGTGAAGGCACGCCTAAAGAAGTATTTGCACAGAGTGAGTTGTTAGAGAAAACTTATTTGAGGCCGCCGCAGATAACAAGACTTGCCCTAAAACTACCAGAATATAGGAATATATTTGGTGCAGCGCTGACAGTTGACGAAATGTACAACACAATAGTTAAGTTGATAGAGGGATAAGATGACCTTCGAATATATTCCTGGTAAAACACTATTACATAGGCTCGATCCCAGGGTTAAACTGTTCTACTGGGGAGCAGTTGTTGCGTTAGTGCTTCTATTGGATACTGATCCAATAGCCCTGCTATGCGTTTTAACATCTGTACTCGTCATTATAAAACTTGCCAAAATACCCTTAAGCAAGATTGGATCCTTTGTGAAAGCCATCTCGCCCGTAGCTGCTGTTTATGCCTTGTTTAACCTCTTATTTCCTCCAGCAGCATCTGAGTTCGTAAATCCCTACATCTTCTTTTACCTGATTCCTCCTGAAACTCTGCCGATAAGCCTAGATGCAATGGTTTATATGGTGGGTGCATTATTCAGATTCTTGACAATACTTTTGGTTATTAGGTCTGTTCTAATGTTAACACCATTGAGAGACATGGTTTTTGCACTCGTTAAAATGGGTCTTCCACCAGAGTTTGGGGTCGCATTAAGCACAGGATTTGCCTATGTTCCCGTCATGATAGATGAAAACAGAAAAATTAAAGAAGCTCTTCAGTCAAGAGGGTGGAGATACGAGTTTCGCAATCCAATTAAGAGGTTTGATGCGCTTTTAAGGAAAATGTTTGTTCCATCGGTATTCAGTGCCATGAGACGGACGGGTGACATTGCCATCGCTATAGAGTCGCGAGGATTTGGCTATAATATTAGGAAACGTACATATATGAGGGAGCTTAGGTTGACGAAAGCCGATTATGCATTTTGCTGTATTTTAATAGGCATAGTAATACTTGGGTATGTTGCTGGGCCTTGGGGCTTAAAATGGGCTCATCATAGTAATGTCACAAATATTATTAAAAACTGGCTGTCCAAAGGTTAAACATCCGCTAATTTAGCGATTCTTCAGACATCATATCAATAACAAAAAATATTTAACCTAATAGAGATAAAAATAGACGAAAGGGAGTATTATGGCTGAGGAGAAAAGTCAAAGAAAGCCCTTTCTGACTGCGCGGCAGGTTGGCATGGTGGCAGCTTTCGGCGGCATGGGTTTTGCCTGGAGAGCGCTTGGGCTGGTAATACCATTGTACCCTCCATTCGTGCTTGACATCAGGGAGACAGTTATTATACTTGCGGCTTTTGCAGGAGGCCCCTACGTTGGGATAGTGAGTGGTTTTCTCATGGGATTGCCTTCAGCTATCCCGTTGATGGACATATGGTATTATCCAGGAATAGCCCTCACAGTATGTGCTGTAACTAAGCGGGCGTGGAAATTTATACAAGGTGGAAAAGCAGCACTTGGATATGGACTTTTAATTGTAACGATAATTTTTGCAGAAGCTTTTTGGGGCTTCCTTAGCATTGTATTCATCTCAGAATATGGTCTAGGACTTGTCTCATTCTGGCCTGAACTAATAGCATTTTATATGGGTGGAACATACGCGATCTATGTTTTGCAAGAGATAATTCCGTTGCTTATATGCCTGAAACTGTTCCCATCCTTCATGGAGCCTAAGTGGCTGTGGAGTGGTGGGGAGGCGGTGGAATAATGGCGCCACAGAAAACCCGCCTCTACTACGCCTTCATAATACTTCTCGTAATCATTGCTTTCATTGTAGTTATATGGCGAAGCTGGATAGCCGGCGGAGCTTGGTGGGAATATCTGTGGAAGCCAGGGGAAGTGGAACCTGGAACAAGGCCAGCTCGAGCGCTTCCATGGGAGATACAAGTGTTGTTAATGATAATAATAATAGTCGTGGGTATAATTATCGCCGTAGCATGGCATAAGCATGTAACCAAAAAATAACTCCCAATTTTTCTAACTTTTAATTCCTAACACTGCATGTTTTGAATTTCTTCGAGAATCTAGCTAAATGACCTGCTATTAGGAAGCTCATGCTTGGAAAGCTCGCTAAACAACGATTCGTCAGCCTTTCCTTTTATGGCTACCGCTGTGGAGAAATACAAAAGCCTTTGTTTGAGCTTATGACTCACCTTTTACTGGCTGTTTTCTTGATTTTGCGGAGTGACCTAAAAAGGCTGCTACACCGATTACAGCTATCACTACGGCGGCTACAATCAGCGTTGCTGGGAAAGGCTCTAAAATTTTCACTGAGCTCTTTTCATGCGACGGCACTTTAATGGGGGTCACCTCGATTTTGACGGGTTTCATGAGAGGGTAACGGTCTTCGGTGTCTTCGCCAAAGATTATGGGTGTTTGGGTTGTAGGCTCAATCCATACTGTTTGCCTTTCAATTATGTATGGAGTGTCGCCTATTCCGTCACCGTTGGCATCCGTCCCATTATAGTCGCTCCAGTAATTGCCTTCTCTGCCGTTATCCCAGACGTTTGGTTTCCCTACAGGTGTGCTGCTATGGACTTGAATGGTGTTATTTATGAAGTTGTTGTGGTAGAATGTGCTATAACCAGTGCTAACCAACCATTACACCGTACTTGTTGTTTGCTATGATGTTGCCGACAACTGTAGCATTGTAGTTGGAGGACAAGTATATGCCGTAGTTTTTGTTTGAGGCTATATAATTCATTATTATTCTGTTGCCATAAGATGTCTTACCCGTCCGAACATCGAAATCTATAAAAAATGCCCCTGTTGTTCAAGCATATGTTATTCTTGGTCATGAGGTTATTGTCGCCAAAAATGATTATTGCATTGCATGTGACGCGGTGGCCTTCATCATAGCCATAGTTATTAATCACGTTGTTCCAATTATGGTGCTATTGTGAGATTCGTTTAACACTATGGCTACATTGTTGTATGTAAAATTGTTTCCGGCGATAACGATGTTTGTGGAGTTTGTGAGGCGAATACCTGTCATGCATCCTCTAAAATTAAAACTCTTTACTGTCACGTTTTTCCTATTCCAAATTTCTATTCCAGGGCGGCATCAAATTGATATTATAGCCCCGTTAGGGATCTTTTTCGCCTCTTCTGTTTGTTGAATGAAGAAACTCAGTCCGTCAATAACAATGTTGTCCCGTTGAACCATAATTGTGTGGTCAGTAACGTTGCCCGTGAACACGTATACATTCTCCTTAATCCGCAGAATTGGCGCCGTTGATGGTTCAACCCTTCCATCGCCCCTAATGTAGTAATAGGGCAGCGGAGGGGGAGGTCTGGGCTGGGCTACCACCAAGTCGAGCAAGCAAACGCAAATCAACGCTAAGATGAGAAACAGTGCAATAAAGACTTTTAACAATGCCCGTTTTTCATTAATCATTCCGCCACAGCATGCTGGCATGAAGTTTACCATGTATTAGTGAAACGGCAATGGAATAAACGTTACTGTTCCGTCGACTTGTTAAGGTTCGAGGTTTCTAGAACTCCAATAAGTAATATTCGAGTTTTATGGAAGCGGTTTTCTTAAAAGCCTGTTTAACATAGTCTTTTTCGGTGAAAAAGCATGAAAAACGCGAGAAAAATGTCGAAGGCGTTTTCTCTAGCCTTACTGCTGCTGTCGATCACCGCGCCGTTAGCTCTCGTAAACGATGCGAATGCTACTGATAGAGAAGGATTAACCGTCAGCTACGGGCCTTATGGCAAGTGGTTCAAAATAGAAACAGATTTGATAACAATTCTGTTTCCGGCCGGCGGCAAGAAGCCCATGTTTCTATGGTGGTACACCAACGATACCAGCAACGTCTACGTTGTCAAATACAAGGGATTAGTGGAATACATAACACTGGACCACGACCACTACAGCCTTGCGTGTGAAGCCAACGCCCTCACCGTGTGTGAGAGGCTTATGGCGAAATATGCATCTTCAGGTCCACATCAAACACAGATTAGGAACAGAATAATGAACAGCTATTTGGGATGGGTTTTAGGATTTCACCCAGCCCTTCTACCTTTCAGTGCTTGCCGCTGGAGCCTATCAGAAGTTAAAAATGTTACCAAGGATGAGGTGTCCTACATCGCATTTAACTTCACACTTGTTGATGCACCTCCAAGATTTGAATTTGCTGAGGGCAACGTAATTATTCGCTGCAGGTTCTACTCCAAAGACGCCACGGAAAGCGCGCATGGCCTATATGAATATATGGTTAAAGCCGGAGAACTCAAGATGGACTTGATTGTAAAGAACTGGGAGTGGAACATCGACAAGCTCAAAGACTTGTTTGAATACCTTGAAAGCTTAGGCTATACTGTTCCCAAGCTGAAGGCGGGTTTGGCGTTATGGGTGGACATGGCCTCCCTCAATATCACTAAGCTCTCAACAGCGGAACAGGATGTTGAAACAACGCCATCAACTCCGTCTGTAAGTGTTGCCAACGCCACATTAGAGCCTGTTGAGGTAAACTCAGGTGTGTCGGACATCGTTGCGGGTGGGCAAAGGATCCAAGTAAGAAACAGGATATCCAATGAGGCGACAGCGTTTAATGTTAGAACCCGCCTGCATGAGCGGTTCAGGCTGAGGTTTGCAAATGAAAGTCAGACATTGGCGGGATTCTTTGATTTCGTGAACACAGCCGTTATTATAAACTCTACAACTGGTGAGGCTTCTGTGGTCAACGTCACAGCATCCTACATGACAGCTGGAAATCATCTACGATTGTTTATTGGTTATCCATACTTTGGAAGCAACACCCTAGAACATGACCCATCCATAGGCGTAGAAGTCGCAGAGCAAGTTGCCCCACTACTACCAAAACTGTTGTGGGTTTTGGTTGGCGCCACAGTGGTTATCGGCGTGGCTGTTGCTGCCTTGAAGCTGCTTAAGAAGCCTGTCAACATTTTGGCTGTTAAATAGCCTTCCCTCTTTTTCTATTTTCGGCATATTCCATTTTTAAAAGTAAAAGTTTATATTGTGTATCGCTACGTAATATTTGGGGTTTTCATGAGCTTAAGAGAGGACGAAATCCGCTGGCAAGTGGTTAAAGCCATGCTGGACGAGTTTCCAACGTTAAGGGAGAAAGTTAAAAAGTACATAGAGAAACAAAACGTTAGAGGCGCGAAGTCATAAAGGGTTTAAGTATGGTTTCTTTTCAACAGTTGGGCTGGCGGAATTCTAATGTTGTTTTTCCTGTTCTCGTCCTCAGCTTTGAGGAGCCTTATCAGCTCCTGATAGTGTCTGAGGAATTCTAAACCCTTTTGGGTAATCTTGTAAATTTCCTTGCCGTTTTCAACCCTCCTGTCGATTAGGTTTGCCTTCTCCATAAGCTTCAAATAATCGTTGAGCTGTGCAAAGCTCAAGCTCGCCTTATACATGATCTGGGTTTTTAAAACGCCTTCCTTGGCTATATCAAGGATCCCCGCAATTATGAAAAGTTTGTCCCGCCTCTTCTGCTGGGAGTTGGGATTCCAAACATTCATTTTCGCAATGTTCCTCTAACAATTTTTCATGATGAGAAAGGCGTGCAGCAATGTTTAAGCAGTATTTCTGTAAACCCACTATTACTGTTCTCGAAATATTTTCTAGAAGATTCTTCTATACACGTTTTGTTGAGGATGCGCTTGGGAAATATCCTTATTTACCATGAGGGTAGATAACCCTCTAAACGGGGTGAAGTTGATGAATGTCGGTTTGATGTCGGACACCCATGACTGCCTGCCCATGGTGGAAAAGGCCATAAAAAGGTTTAACGAGGAAGGCGTTGGGCTTGTGCTTCACGCCGGAGACTATGTGGCGCCCTTTGTCATTCCAAGGTTTAAAGATTTAAAGGCTAGGTTGATAGGTGTTTTCGGCAACAACGATGGCGATCGGGAACTTTTAAAAAAGCGGTTCAGTGAAAACGCCATGCTTGAGATGCGTGGAAACTTTGCGGAAGTGAGGATTGGCAACATCAGAATCGCTTTGCTACATGGTAGCGAGGATGAGCTTTTAAAAGCCTTAATTGAAAGCGAAACCTTCGACGTGGTTGTTCACGGACACACCCATAAAGCGGAAACCTACCGCAGAGGAAGAACCTTGGTTATTAATCCGGGTGAGGTTTGCGGTTACCTAACCGGAAAATCCACGATCGCCCTGCTGGACACGGATAAGCTTGAGGCAAGAATAGTGGACCTAATCTAGCTCGGCACGCGGCAGTAGGGCTCCCTAAGCTGGTTAGCTAGCTTGAAAAGGACAGCTAGCTCCTCGTCTGTTGCTCCATTACGAATAGGTGTCAAAACATCTACCATATTATCGTCCCTCATTAGACATGGTTTGAGTTTTCCGTCGCTTGTAACCCTAAGGCGGGTGCAATGCATGCAGAACTCCGTGTTCTCGATGGGGTGGACAACCTCCACCTTTAGGTCAGGCAAATGGTATATGCGGCGGTTTTGCATGTAATGTCTAACCTCAATTTTTAATGCTTTCCGCCTTAGCATCTCCTCATACTCGT
>JAWBRY010000039.1:0-6494 GCA_038843545.1 Bathyarchaeia archaeon
ATGTGCGAATTTTAGGGCTGAACTAGGCAATTGGTGCATCTCTTATATGCACAGCGTTAAAAAGGTGTACGTTGACCTGCCATGCAAATATTTTGAGCCAAAGACGGAGGTTAGCGTGAAAGTTAAGCCGACTAAAAGGAAGAACAAAGGATTCTTTGTTGCTTCTGAAAGTTTTCCAGTTGGCTATTTTAGTCCAATATGGATAAGCCAATATATTGCGAAAAGCATAGCCCTAACAGGCGACATGTCCATGGCTTACGACCTATTGCTAGAAGATGCGAGCCCGCAGCTTTTAAAGAGATTGAAGCCTACGAGGAAGGGTTAACTGTGAATTGGGGGGACTTCGCCATAGGAGCCATTACATGCCTCTGTTTGCTTATCGGTTTACCATGGACCCTTGCCTTAATCTATGAAGTTTATGAGAAAATAAAAGGGAAAGGAGGTGAGAGAGTGGAGATTAAAAGGTTTAAGGAAAAGAGCAACTACAGCGTTTACGATGAGAAAGGCAATCTGTTGAAGTCTGGGTTCAGGGACATGCACGATGCCCACGAGTTTGCAACGAACTATCTGCTTAAGAGCGCGGAGCAAAACACGGTGTACATAAGAGCGGAGATAACGATAACTGTAAAGAGGAAGTAGAGGCGATTGACTGTTGCAGAGTCGACCATGGAACAACCCTTGGAGCTACCCCCCAACAATTTTTGAGTTTGAAGAGGATGTTCAACGCTTCAGAAGCTTTTGGCATAGAAATCGAAGAGTTAGGAGATGGGTGTAGAGATGTTTGGTTGGCTTCAGAAGAAGCTTGTTCAGAGGTGGTTCAAGGAGCTTGAGGCGAACATCGATGGGCTAAGGAAGATGGCTAACGATTACAGAGAGCAGGGCGGATTCAAAGAGGTTGCTGAAACCCTTGCAAAGTGTAACGCTGAGCACCTAATTCCAAAGGCGATTTTAGATGAGGGAAGAAGCGCTGAACTAAGTTTCGCTGACTCTTGTGACCGTCTTGCCAGAGCGTATGAAAATCTTCTTATACAAATAAAGGCAAAACTTACAGAGAGTCTCTGAAATGAACCCCAAACCTCCTAAAATCGGAGAATATGTGAAGTCTCCCTGCGGGCATAAAGGCGTTATCGTATGGGTTAGCTTGGACGGCAAGTTTTTCGCTGTTCAATGTGTAGAGAGAAAAAAGCATAAGAGAATTAGCAGCGACTGGCGTAAACGAACATCGCATCTTAACCCAGTCTATATCTTGGAGGTCGATGAGCCCTGATTGTGGTTCTAGCTGGCGGCTACTTCAACATTTTTCACCGTGGGCACATACGTTATTTAAGAGAGGCTAAGCGTTTAGGCGACAGATTGATTGTCCACGTTCACAGACAAAGGTGCTCCCGTAAGCACAAAGGATATGCTGTTTTAACAACAGCCGACAAGGTTGAAATTTTAGAGGCTTTCAGTTTTGTTGATGATGTCTGGGTTTGCACCCGAAAATGCGATGGTACAATAGTTGAGGCGTTGGAGAGGGTTCGCAAGGAATACCCAGACTGCCAAATCATACTAGCAAAAGGCGGAGACAGAACACCGGAAAATATGCCTAAAAGCGAAATTGAGGCTTGTAAGAGGCTGAACATTGAAATCGTTTATGGAGTTGGCGGCGGAAAAGTAGCGTCCAGCAGTTGGTATTTAAAAACTTAAACCGTTTCTTTTTTGGGTGGTTGTTTGGCTGAGTTTCGCCCCAAAATTGTTGTTCCTGAGTGGGAGTATAGAAGGGAACTTGCCGAACTTCAAGATAAAGAACGGGAGAGAGTGAGGCTTTACAGGGAATGGGGAAGGGCTGCCGCTCTCTACCGTTGGCATCTGAAAACCGAATACCTTGACATGATAAGGCGTGCAGTTGCTGAAATAACTAGACTTAGGAGAAGCGAGCTTGAGGAGCGACGGCGCCTCGCCTCTAAAATTGTCAAGCCGTACTGGCGTGTCGAAGTTGCTTACCAGTTTAAGGAGGAAAGGGCTAGACCGCCGTACTACTTTTATCTTGAATGTAGAAAGATAGTGTTTACGCGACACCCGAACATGTATGCAGTATGGAACCCAGAAGAGATGGCTTACACTGACCCTTTGCCTTGGCTTGAAGGCGAGCTGAGGCTTGTCCTTTTTGCCAGCAGCATAATTTCAAGGGTTTCTAAAGGAGGCATCATTGCTCACAGCGAGTGGCTTGAGGCTTTGCTTAAAAGGAAAGTATTCCCGTTTCCAAACTTTGAGTGTAAAGCGATTGATGAAAGCGAGCTTTTCTACAGTAGACCTGACGGCGCTTGACTATCAATACTATTACTTTAGAGTGACGGATTTGAAGAAGGATTACGAGTATGATAATTGGAACAGGTATGTTGACCAAAAACTAGAGTCTCGCGGCGTTGGCGTTTTATACTGGCTTAGAGCCTATGAGCGCTGGCTTAGAATGAAAGTTCAAGAGGGGCGCGTGAGGTATCCTGAGCTGTATACCAGAGCCATTAAACAGACAACGCTTGAAGAGTTTGTAAGTAGGGCTGAAGAATGGAAAAAGAGGCTTGAAGAGACGAGGGGTGAAAAACTATGAGAGTAGCGTTAGACCTTGACAGGGTAAGTCAGCTTCAACTTTTGAAGGTTTACTTCCGGCTTAGGCAGTTCACAGATAACATTGAGGTCTTCATAAGCAGTGTTGACGCTGATGGTGGAGAACATTATCACATCATAGCCTATGACCTTCCAGAAACAAGTGAATCTTTCTTTTATGAGCTTAGAGCAGCCTTGGGAGATGACCTTGCAAGAATATTGCTTGACCAGCGCTACAAGGGGAAGGTTAAGCAGGTTCTTTTTAACAGAAGGGTTCCGATGGAAACTTTGAAGCTGAGGTATGAAAGCAGGGTTTGGACCATCCTTTGGAAACCTTTTTGGTCGCGGTTTCCAGCTAAAAAATTATGTCTTTCTGACAAGTTTTAACGTTATTGCAAACACGTTGTTAAGCGATGCTATGCTGTAGGTTAAACCTAAAAGTGCAAGGGTGTAGGCTGCCGCTACTTTCTCGTATGGTGATTCAGTGGTTAGGGCGATTGTTGATGTCAACATTGGGAGTATTATCTTGTATGTTGCCAATCCTTGAAAGCCGTATTTCTGCATGATTGCGACGGCGAAGGGGTTTGCCTCTTTTAACCCGAGCGACAACCCCACTTTTGTGGTGTAGAGGTCTATTATGTTTGCAAGGTTCATGAGTATGGCAAGGCTCTCGAGCAACCCTTCCACCAATACATAAATATAGGAGTTGTAATCTAAAATTTTTGGGTGTAGCAGGATGACTGATTCAGAATGGGCTTCAGGCATCGTTGCATTATTTACGGGAGTGTTGACAATCTACATTATTGGGAAGGTTTTGATTCCTCAGTTGAGGGGACTCTTCGCTGAGATTAAGCCAGCTTTCACCGAGCTTGGAAAAGCGTTTAAAGCGAAGAAGGAAGAAAAGGCTGAAGAGGAAACTGTGGAGTAGCTATTTCAAAGCTAATATTGGCGCCAGCAGCATTATCGGGATAAGGTCTGCGACCAGTTCAACCATAGTGTAGAACCTTAGTACTTCGATTTTGAACTGAATGTTGGTTATTGAGCCTTTTAAAGCCAGAGTCAATTTATGTTTTCCAAATTTTAAATCGTAAACGTTTACCTCTTTTATAACGTAGTCCTGAAACGGTTTATCATATTGAATTGTTAGGCGTGGGTTTTCCTCGTCGTTAACGAATATTGCGGCTTCTCCGGATTTTCCAATTGGACATTTTAGGCTTAGAGTGAATTTTAAGCTTATGAAGTGGTAGTTGTAGGGGTCCTTTGTTATCTCAATCTCCTTGATTGGAACCCAGAAGTCAACATCGTCGACTGTATACTCAGTTTCATCGTAAAAGTAAATCTCGTACTTAAACATTTATTCACCCTCAAATAGTAGTTTGTTTCATCCAGCAGAGGGGCAGGTTTTCTCGTTAGACATGCTCAACATAAAATATTTCTGTTTGTTGGTTAAAAACATTATTGATGGCTTATGGGAAGAAAGCGTTTGAAACTTAGAACGGCTGAAGAAGCTACGGAACGCTATATTGATGGGTTTGTTTACCATTACTCTTATGTTATATATTGGTCTACTCCTCCTCCGGAGTTGGATTTAGTTTATAGGGAGTTGGTTGAAAAGGAGAAGGGGGAAGAGAGGGTTTCATAATGGTTGAAGTTTTAAGTTCTAAGCCAAGCGAATTGCCTGAATATTTAGCTGACAAGCTTGTGGCTTTTGGACAGTGGATGACTAAGGAAGATGTTTTATACAAGCTTCGATATTGGGCTATCCCTTTGAAAAACATATACTACGTTTTGGACAGGGACGCTCCATTAATAGTGGCTATTGGCAGAACCCCAGATGAGGCTGAGCATTCCGCCAAAAAGTATTTCGCTTGGAAAAAACAAAAGGAGGATGCTTTAAGGAAAATTCAGACCGACCTTAGAAGAAGCCTTGACGCTTTGCTACGCAGCTGGCGAACAACTTATAGAGGACTTTTATCCGAAGAGGAGTTAACCGCGGCAATCCAGCCCATTATCGATGAGTTTCAGTCTAAGCTTCTATACCACGGATGAGCATTATGTTGTTTATGACGGCGTAAATGAAGACTGCTGAGGTTATGGCTAAGCCCGCAGTATTTATATAGTATGGGTCGTCGGACGTTATGGCGTAAACCGAATAGCCAACTGGTATGAGCCATTTTGCAAGCTGGTATTTCCTCCATCCCAGCTTCATTAGCCCCCTCGCTAATGGGTTTGCTTCCTTCAATCCTTTCTCCAAAGCTTTCTTTGTCGTGTAATAGTCTAGGAGGTTTGCAACGTACATTATTGCAGCCAACATAACTTTTAAACTGAACAGCATTATGTTGTCACCGTATCCTACAACGGCTTCTGGTTTAATTGCAGTCCATCCGGCAGCTTCAGCCGGTGCAAATCGCTCCTCGTCATCCGTTACGTAAACGTATGTTTTAAGGTTTGAGTATTCTCTCTTAATTTGCGCAAAGACGTTTTCTCCGTATTTGTAGGCGAAGTCAAGCCTATAAAGTTGGGCGACTTCCTTGTAGTCTGCTCTCGCCGATATTATGCCAACATAATATTTCTGCTTGAAAGCTTCAAGCTCTAACGGTCCAACTGGTCCGCCGTAGCCTTTAAGAACGCCGTCAACGTCGAACGCTATCAACTGGCTTTTCATCAGATTTTTCCCCTTTCAGCAAACATGCCTTTCAGTTGTCTGGCGATTATTATGAACAGCAATAGTGGCAGAATCATAGTTATGCTTGAAACTGCGGACAGCACCATGAACGCTGGGTTTTCGTAGCCGCTCTGTGCAACGACTGCATCAACCTGCCCTCCCCCTCCATACATATAAATGAACGCTTCCTTATCTGGGAATTGGTTTTCATCGCTCACTATTTTTGTTCGGGGAATCGCCCTACCCCAACCATCAACCCCTGAAACGTAGAAAGCTATTTGGCGGCTGGAAACTTCAACTTCGACTGTTCCAGGCATGTGAACGCCGAGCAGAGATGACAGCATTTTGCCGTTCTTTACGACTGAAACCTGCCCTTCCCTACTATATATGTAAATGCCGTAGTGAGGTAGCCCTTCAATGGAGCTTGGAGGTTTTGTTAAGGAATATGTTGATAGCTCCACCATAACTGTTCCTTGTCGTGCGTCGATTTTTATGGTTGCTCCGTTGTCGAGACGTATGGGAGAGCGTGACCTAACCATGTCAGCGGCGGATGGTAGGATTAAAAGTCCTCCGCTGACGTAGGGGCTGCCAGCTTTAACCCATATTTCAGGTTTTGGGTCTCCACTATATTCAAAATCGTCTTTTATCACATTATCTCCTCCTTTAATGCTTTGAAGTTTGAGATTAGTTGAGGTTTCAAAATGGCTTCAATTATCGGGTAAGCGGTAATGTATGGCAGTAATGTGGCGAAGGCGTCTATCGTCTGTTGAGCAAGCGTCCGAGTTGGAGGCTTTTCTTCTAGCTTAACGGTGTATTTTGTTTTGGGATATGTGACGACAATTGTTCCTTCAAAGGGTGAGAAGTCGGGATGGACGATTTTAACGTAAACCTCGCCTTCAAGCAGATTTCCAATAAACACCCTGCCAAGCTCGTCGGTAAACGCGACAAAATCAAGCGGGGACACTTCTACAACTGCCGGCGGAGTTGGAACGTTGCCCTGTGGTGTTTGAACATATAGCTCGAGTATCGATGGAACCCCGACTTTTAGAAGGTTGCTGAAATTTATGAAGGAGTTTAAAACTCCTACATCTCCATACCCTGAGCCGGCGAAAACAACGCCATAAGGGTTTCTTGTTCCTTTTAGAACAGCTAGGCTTCCACTATCACCACCCTGAACGAAAGGTGGGTTTACAGCATTAACTATGATTTGGTCGCGAAGCGTGACTACGGCAACCCTATAGTT
>JAWBRY010000039.1:6504-10910 GCA_038843545.1 Bathyarchaeia archaeon
CGGAAACAACCCCCTCAGTTAGCCCTGTAGTTCTTCCGCCTTTTAGCACGTGGTCTCCTAGTTTAGGTCTAATTGCTGGCGACACTACCGTGTCAAAATCGTAGTGGTTAATAGAAACGTCGTTTTGGTTAACTGGGTTTCCCACCGCGCCGTCGATTGTAACGTTGTTATGGATGGGAACCCACCTTTCAAGGTAGGCTATAGTATCGTTTGCTGTTCCACCATCGTATGGTCCAGGCTGATATATTGGGTCGCCTTTATGCGCCTCTTGCAGGGGTTCTGAACGGGCTATTACGTGGTTGTTGGATGTTAGTTTCAGTTCCAAAGTTTCAAAGTCGTAGAATATGTTTGTGATTGTCCCAGCAGTGACTTGGTAGTGCCCAACGCTTATTCCGCCTACTGCTGGTCGGATTTTTGATGTTCTGCTTGTTGAAAGTGCGGTGAATTCGGCTTCTACAACGTCCGTCGGAACGCCTTCAATTTCTGATGGCACAACTTGGTCTTTTGGCAGAAGTTCTATTGGCAGTTTTCTTCTGACGTAGACAATAATAGCTACCTGACTTGTCAGTTTTCCCCCTACGGATTTGTAGCCTACAGCAACGCCTGTGACGTTCATCAGAGAGCGAAGTTTGCTTTCATACTTTGTTTTCACTATTGAAGCTTGCTCAAGAGCGTTCATATTTTTCCAACAATCCCCCTTAACGCTCCAACTAATCCGAGCACCGTGACTAGCATAAGGGTGCTTCTGGTGAACTGGTTAAGGTTGGGAATTAACGTTGCAAGTTCAGGGTTCAAACATGCAGTTTCATAATCGGCTATCCTGAAGTTATCTAAACTGCCCGCAAGTCTTCTAAATTCGCCCCTGCTTGTAAGCTCTGGGAGGATTTGTATATAAATGTAGCCATACTTAAATTCTTCAGGTATGGACATTACTGTATTGTTGTCTATCAAAAAGGCAACCGTTCCTTGTGAGTTGATAAGTTTCAGGGTTCCGGAGTATTTCAATTCTTCAAACACTTTTACGTGGTAGAATTGGATTCCGCCGTTACGAATACGGTATGAAAGCATTTGACACCATGTTTCAAGGAGCTCAAAACTTAAAACGTCCGCGTTTTTTAAGCCGAAGGTCGCGCATCCTCCTTCAGCCTTTTCAGGTGAAAACATTAGGGAAATTGCTCCGAAGCTGTCTGGCGTCACTTCAAAGTCTATTGAAAATTGATTGTTGATGAAACTGTATGGTCTAGATGTTCTAAGGACAACGTATCCTTGGTGTATGCTTCGCCTAAAGGCGACATCAAATTTAAATTTCCCTTCAGATATTTCAAAAATGTTTCGTCTGCCGTAGCCTGTCCAGACTGACCAGAAATTTGGGTCTAACTCATTAAACTCGTAAACTTTCTCGGTCATTTCTTAAGAGCCTCCGCCATTCCTAAAATTGCGTTTCCAATAAATATAAGCATCATGTTCACTAATAAGGGATACGCCACCTCAGGCGGTATGTCGGGCACCTTCACGTCTTTAACAGCTTTTTGCAGAGGTGGCGTTGAAGGTACTTCCGCATCATAAATGCTGATGTAGTCAACAACTCCGCTCCCACCTCCGTTTTGGACAAAGCTCCCGAGAAGAAATATAGATAGGTAGGCGTTTTCCACATCAATATCCGCGTCGAGGTTATGGAAGAAAAATTCTTTCCCGTCAATTACGTGGTAAAAGTATAGTCCCGAACGGTTTATATAAATGCGAATTATTACAGGAAAGGATTTAAAATTCCTCCACGCTTCATATCTGGCATCGCCAATAACTTCCCACACCATTACAATCTTGTCAACTTGGTCTATTGTGTGGGCGTAGGCTCCCCGTTGCATGGGGTTAGCCCCAGAATAATATCTGTATGGGACATTAGTTATTGCTACACCTATCCTTGTTATGTCATAACCCGTCACTCCTGATAAACCGTCAATTTTAATTTCAACTACAGAGTTGTTCAGGTTTAACGTGTTTTTCAACGTGATGCCAGCATCCACAAATTGTTGTTGAGCGGACGTGACGGATATTGTGAGCTTGCTGTTGCTGACTGAAAAAGACGCTTGACCGTTGGTTGAGTCAAAAATGTCCCAAATCTCAGTATTCAACGTGTCAAAATCGTCCTTGAAAGTCACCATCGTATCAGCCTCAACCCTCTTATAATTAGCATTGCGTTCATCATCATTAAAGTAGTTGTAAGCGTCACAGCCATTGTTTGACCGAAAAATGCGGTTAAAGGCTCGGGAGGCAAAACGTCAATCCTAACGTAGTCAACGTAGCCGAAGTCTGGCAAAAGTCTAGCCGAAGTCGTTTTTGCCACTTCAGTTGTGAAAAACACGAGGTACAGGTAGGCTTTTGACAAATCAAAGTGCGGGACATATTCAGCCACAGGCGCTCCAGTTTCAATTAGGTTTACTTTGTTGGGAGCGTATTCGCCCATCATTTCAAGAGGCGGGTAGCCAGCCATCACCCTTCCAAAAATGTTATAATCGTAACCATCAAACTTAAACCCAAGAACGTCCGCTGGAATACCACCTATATAATTAGTTACGCATCCAATAGCCTTAAAAAATGGGTCGCAAGGTAAGCCATCCGCTGAAATTGGTAGTCCAACGTTGGGCGGTAGTTTTTTGTTTCCAACCATAAAACCCATTCGATTATAGTAGAGCCCAACTCCTTCGAGAGGTCTAAATTTAGGCGTCATGTCTATAGTGATGGAAACTCTTTTTCTTGTAAGGTCGAATGGCTCATCGTAGACCACGCCAGCCCAAGCCCTCTTTACATGTGGCGTGCTCGGGTCTTCCATCCATCCAAAAGTAAATTTTAATTTGTTGTTTTCAGCGGATATACTGAAGTTTGTGTGTGTTCCAACTTTTTTCCATTTGTCGCTTAGCTCTGTGAATTCGTCTTCGAAGACTACCATTTTAGCCCCTTCACCAACGATACTACAGTAATTAGTATTGACAAGGCTAAGATAGCGCTTAGTAGGGCGATTATACCTGAAACTGTTGCTTGAACTGCTTGTTGTGTTTGGGTTACAATTATTGCTGTTAACGTGGAATCTTTGTCCAGCCTGAATTCAACTTCAGGTTTATTAGTGACTGTTAAGCCGTCTAAACGCCATTCCCTGAAAAAGTATCCTGAGGGGATGGAAAGCTTGACTCTGTAGATTCCTTCAGCCAAAGTGAAGGTGTACGGGGTTTTTTGGTTCGTGTCTAAGTCGTTTATAAATATTTGAGCGTGAACTTCCGGCTCGCATTCTACTGTTAATTTATATGCAGTGATTGTCATTTCATTCCCCCTTAAAGTATTTATAGGTTCTCCAAAGCTCCAAGGCTATATTACCTATACCCCATATTAAAACGTTGGCTATTGTCAAAACGTCTGTTATTCCTATGAAAAGGTATAGGCTGAACCCTATTCGGCTTTCACCGTTCCCCGTTAATGTGAAGTGGTCTCTGTTCCAGCGTAGAAGGTCTGCGGTCAATGTTTCACCCTTGTTTTCGTAATAGTCTATCCATTTATTGTAGACTTCAATAGTTTTCGAGTAGCATTCTCGAACTGTTAATCCTTCAGCAATCAACTGCGGAGTGGTTAAGCATGTTTCAGAATAACCCTCTACAACATTATTTTGTTCGTCGAGGATTAGATAAACTACATCGTTAAAAGCGAATACTGCCCTTGCACCGTTGTCTATTAGGGCTTGTGCAAGCTCCTTTCCACAGTGGCAAGCGAACAAATAGACTATTTTGCCGTTCATCCATACTGCCGTTCCAAGGTCTAACGCTGGCGTCCCGTCCTGTGAAAGCAGCGATACAGCAGTTCCATGGCTGAAACCACATACAACTGACGGAATGTATTGTGTGCAAGCGTAAAGCAATTGTTCCTTGTAGGCTTTATCCTCGTAAAGGTCTACAACATTGTAGAAACGAGATTTTAAATACGTTACAAGCTGTGGAGTGACCCGGGTGTTTAATATTCTTGTTGCATCATCAAAGGTTGTGCGGATGAGGACAACGTCATTGCTTCCCAAGCCTCTCCACTGTCCCCCGAATAACAGCTTCTATAAGCTTCTTCCCTATTTCGCTTTCTTCTCTGACATGTTCAGCCAATTCTTCAGGGGAGTATATTTTACCCTCTATGCCGAGCTTTATTCGCTTAGCTAGGATGTGGTTTATTAATGCTTGTTTAAGCTCGTCTGGATAGGGCATTAAACTTCACCTTTCGCAGCCAATATAATGTTCTTGCGGATTTCTGGAACAATCCACTTCCAAATGACAGCCAAGGCTCCAACGTTAACTATTGTCAACACCACAATCTCGAACAAGCTTAACCTTGGCGCTGTCGGAGTTTCGCTCATCCAAACACCCCCATAAAACTAC
>JAWBRY010000040.1:0-4022 GCA_038843545.1 Bathyarchaeia archaeon
ATTTCAATCGTGTGTACAAGGTAGCTGTTGTCCTGCTCCTTTATTATTAGGTGGAGGCCGTTTCCCACGAACGTGTACATGAATTTTTCCATTATTTCAAGCTTGTTCATTTTGCTCCCAGAACTTGAGTGATGTGAATTGTTTATAAGGGGTATTCTGGAAAATAAGATATATCGTAATTCGTAAGACGTAATATTTATTAGTTTGTGCGTCGCACTTTTATACAGACAGAGGGTGAAAACGAAATGGCGGTCACTCCACAAACAGAAACCCCAACCCCAATCCCCATCTACACAAGAGAAGATGAAATTGAACAATTTGCAAAGCTGGCTCAACCTTCCATAATGGCGGTGGGCCTCGGCGGGGCGGGATCAAACATAATATCGTGGATCAAGGAAAAGGGCATAGTTGGGCAAAACTTGTAGCGGTAAACACAAGACGCAAACCACTTGAGGATAACAAAAGCCGACAGACGAATTCTCATAGGTGCAAACCTCACGAAGGGGCTTGGTTGCGGTGGTTACCCCGAACTTGGGGCAAGAGCCCTGCTTGAAAGCGCTGACAAAGTTATTCAAGAAATCGCTGACGCAAACATAATATTCCTAGTTGCCGGGCTGGGCGGAGGAACAGGGACAGGCGCAATAGTCGCATTGTCGGAAGAGCTACGTAAGAGATTTGCGGAGTCGCCGGTTCCCCACCTGGTTATAGGGGTGGTTACGCTTCCTTTTGAGGTTGAAACTGCCCGTATGGAAATAGCTAAGAAAGGGTTGGACAGCCTTAAAAAGTCATGCGACACTGTTGTGGTAATCGACAACAACAGGCTTGTTAAGATTGCCGGAAGCCTACCGTTCAGAGAAGCCTTGGGCGTTGCAAACACCACTATAGGAAAATTCATTAAGGGCATAACTGAGACGATAACCACGGCCAGCCTAATCAACCTGGACTACGCAGACCTTAGAGCCATAATGCAGGGAGCCGGTCTAGCCTCCATAGGCGTAGGCGAAGGCGTAGGAGAAGGCCGGGTGGAACAGGCTGTTGAAAAGGCGATAAACGGGCGCCTCCTAGACATAGAAGACGTGACAAAGGCACGTGGTTTACTCATACATGTTTCAGGCGGCGAAGACTTAACCCTCTTCGAGGTCAGCCACGCGGCAGAAATAGTTAAGCGCTCCCTACCGCCGAAGGCAAAGGTGGTCTGGGGTGCAAGGGTTGACAAGGAGATGCATGGAAGCGTATCAGTTATGGCCGTCGTAACAGGCGTAGAAAGTGCCTTCCTAAGGCGCCGTGAAAAACGCATAGGCCCCATCAAGATACGATAAACCATCCCTCTCTTTTTCTAAACGGAAAATAGGGTTTCTCCATTGCTGGTTGCCTAATTGTTTTAATAAGGGTTTTTAACCTCTTTCTATACTGCAGTGGGAAAGGGATAGAGGCAAAGCTGGTGTTGATCAGCGAGGTGATCCTTGAAAACTTCATGAGCTATGAATATGCTAGGGTGCCCTTTAAACCCGGCGTTAACGTGGTTTGCGGCCCTAACGGTGCTGGTAAGTCCTCGCTTTTGCTGGCCATTTCCGTAGCTTTCGGCCAATCCTACACTGAAAGATCTAGAAAACTGAGCGATTTGATCCGCTGGGGTAAAGACCAAGCCCGCGTGACGCTTATCTTGGACAATTCTAAGAGGGATGGGAAACGCCCTGTTCCAAAGTTTAATAAGGACCAGATTTTTTTGACTCGGGGTTTGAGGCGGGATGGCAAGTACTGGTTTGAGCTTGAGAACCGGGCGGCTTCGAAACAGGATGTGGACCGGATTTTAGCTAAACTGGGCGTTGACCCGAACAACATGCTGATTATCATGCACCAGAACATGGTGGAGCAGTTTACGGTGCTTTCTCCACAGGAAAAGCTCCGCATGGTTGAGGCTGCAGTTGGGCTTGAGGCTTACCGCGAAAACGTGCTTGAAGCCCAGAAAAAGCTTACCCGCATACTCAGCCAAGAAGAGTCCATAAGCAAGCTTTTGGAGTCGGCGGAGCAGACGCTTAACTATTGGCGGGAACAGTATGAGAGGTTTCAGGAAAAGAAGCAGCTGATGGCGAAGAGGCGCTTTTTAGAGCGGGAGCTCGCCTGGGCTGAGGTGAACCGCCGCGAAACCATCGTGGAGGAGCTGGAGGCCAAGCGTGAAAAGGAACTGGCGTTACTTAGGCAGATCGAGGCGGAAGCCAAATCGGCCGATGAACAGCTCCAAACTCAACAAGGCCATATTGAAAAATTGAAAAGCGAGTGGAAGAAAAGCCTCAACGACGTCATAAACATTGAACGGGAGAGAGCCGGAAGCCAAGCCACAATTCTGCTTTGCGAACAGATCATGGCAGAAACAGCCCTCATAGAAAATGAAGCCGGCCATAGCGGCGGACAACGCTTGAAACTTCTGAGAACGGAAAGCCTAAGAGAGCTTATTGAAAACTCGAGGCTTAAGATTTCCAAGCTGGATGAGGAGTTGAACAAGAAACTATTAGAGGCTCGGATCCTTGAGGAGCAAATATGGAAGGTTGAAAGCCAAATCCTAGACATGCGGGTTAAGCTTGCGCTGCTCAATTATAGGATGGAAAACGCGAAGGCAAACATTGAAGAGCTGGAGAATGCGCTTAATGATGCTAAGGCCCAGCTGGATGCAGCCGTTAAAAGGGCTGAGGAAACCGGTCCAAGGATAGCCGTTGTAAAAAGCGTCAGCGAAATTCTAGACGAGATCCGCGTTACAGATGGGCATTTAGCCGCTTTAGCCGGAGTCTCAGAGGATGTTGAACGCATGTATGAGTCTTATTCGCAGCTTTACCTGGAGCTTAAGGAGAAGGCGAGGCTTGTAGCTGAAAACCGTGAAAAAGCCTTGGAAGAGGTTAAGACTCGGATGCAGGCTTGGCGGACGGTGATCCAAAGCCTCCTAGACCGTGTGAACCTTGAATATCAGAGGATTTTGGCGTACATGCAGGCTGTGGGCGAAGTTAGGCTTGTGAACGACCAAGACATTGAGGCAGCTGGGCTTGAAATTCTGGTTGGCTTTAGGGGCGGCAAACCCGTACCGCTTAACGCCTACACGCAAAGCGGAGGCGAGAGAACAACGGCCACCATGAGCTTTCTGCTGGCTTTGCAGCAGCACGTGCGCTCGCCCTTCCGCGCGGTGGACGAGTACGATGTTCACATGGACCCGAAAAACCGCGAGTTGATAGCTCAGATGCTGATTTCAACGGTTAAAAGTTCAGACGCCCAGTATGTGGTGATAACTCCAAGCCATGTCACATTTGCGCAAGACAACATCCACGTCATCACCGTTCAAAATGTGGAGGGGAAATCCATAGTTAAAGAGGTTGCCTAATGCATTCTAAGAAGGAACGCGTTAAAATAGGGCGGGAGAGGCTTCAAAGGATAATTGAGATGTGTAAGGCTGTTGAGGAGCGGGCCCTTGACCCGTTTCTGGTTGATGTAGACGAAATAATAAGGGTTGTAAGGGAGTTTTTCCCAGACTGGGAGCAGCCCGAAGACCTTTGCTTGGATGCTGAAGCCATAAACCGCCTTGCCTCAGTCATAAAGCTCCAAGGCGAATGGGTTAAGCATCGCTCCACATCCCTCTACACGGATCCCTTCCTTTTAGAGGAGAAGATAAAAAGCTTGGACAATGAAGCCGTCGTGGAGGTTTTTCTCGGAGCTTGGCGTCCAATAGTTGAGCTTGAGCAGATTTCCCTCCACAGCCTCAAGGAGGCGATGCTTTACTGGAAAAGCCTTCCACCATTAAAGAATAGATGGAAAGGGTTCCCGCCGCCTGAAGAAACTGGTGGCATTGCCTCCCGCGAAGAGCTTTTAAGGCTGAAGATTCTGCGGGATAAAGCCTTCACGGAAGAATTAGAAAGCTTTTGGAATGAGTTGAAGAAAGTTGTGGCGGAGAAAAGTGAAGACGGTAAAATCCGGTATTGGGATTTTGTGGGGGCGGAAACCTACGAGGAAACCGTCTACAGAGCCTTCTTGACAAGTTT
>JAWBRY010000040.1:4090-10727 GCA_038843545.1 Bathyarchaeia archaeon
TGATAAACAGCACACGCGAACAGCCAGAAAACAGCTGGTTTCACTTCCCATAGCCATAACCCGTGAGGAATGGGAAAAACGGAAGGGAAGGACCAAAAACCAATGAGCAAGCGGAAAGCCATTTACGCCAGCAAAATTAAACGCGCCGTCCACATGCTCTTTTACCGCAGACACAAAAGGCCCGGAGTGAAAGGGTGGGAGCTCCGCAAAACTTTAGGCGCCGATTATCCGAAAGTACTCAGCATATTGGACGAATACTTAAAGCCCCTAGACCTTCAAGTTAAAATGGTTTTTGAGGAGGAAAAACCTCAGTCTGAAAAGCCAACGCTGGAAGAGCTGGACAAGGCGAGATTCTACATAACGCTGCGAGGCGACTTAACACCTAAAGAGGCGAAAATGATTGGGTGGCGAATAGACGACTTGGCTGGACTAGCCATAACAATAGCCTACATAATCTCGAAAAAGGGGAAGGCTCCCCGCAAGGAAGTGGAGGAACTGCTCCGCGAAAAGCTGCCCGGCTGGAAGGCAAGCCTAAATATAGACCGCTACATACGGTATGGGTACATATCCCAAGACGAAAACGAACAATTGTACTTGGACTGGCGGACAAGGGCGGAAGTAGACCAAAAAGCGTTGATAGAACTCCTTCTGTCAAAGCAGCCTTGAAGGATTAAACCCTTCCTCTCTACTTTCTAATTTTGCGGTATAGTAAGGCCATAACGACAATGATTATTATGGCAACGAGGGCTAAAAGCGGACTCCCCAAAAACTGGTTTAAAAGCGAATCTTCACCTGCATAGAAACCACTCATCAAAGCACAGATCATTGAAGCTAACCTGTTTTTCAAGCTTAAACCCTCTTTATGCTTTGGGCGGTTAGACTATGCTGACGTTTTGTATTTGGAAGTATCGTTTCACTAGCATGCGGAGGCGTTCAGCGTTTCTGCCATTTTTACCTATCGCAACGCCCTTATCCCTTGGGTGAACCGACACCACGGCTATTGTTTTTCCGTCCGGCCTTTCTGTTATTCTAACTTCGTGCACAGTGGCTGGTTTTAAGGCGTTTTTAATGAATTGAACGGGATCGTCTGAATATTCAATTACCTCATGTTTTTTGCCCGTAATGCGTTCCAGAAGTTTTATATTCCGTCCACCTTTTCCTATGGCTGCTCCGAGATCACCTTCCTTAACGACGAAAATCACGCGGCCTTGTTCCTCATCGACTATGCAATCTCTGACGCTGGCGCCGCTTATGCTTTCGAAAAGCGCAATATACTTCATCTCCGTGCTTGTGAATTTTATGCCGCTGGTCATTAGCCCCCTCCACTGAACTCGGCTTCTGCTTCGGCAGTCTCAACTAGTTTAAGAATGTCTGAATCACCGGGCTCTCTTATAGTTAACGCTGAAACTACGAATGGTTTCCCACAAACCATGGCCAGATCCACCGAGGTGCCCCTATAAACTATCAGGGGGATTCCGGAAAGCTTGCAGTAGTATTCGAGGTCGCCACGGATCTCCTTGGGGCAGTTGGAGGCAACTATAATCATTTTCGCTTTCCCCGTTTTCGCGCTTTTTATGGCTGTGTTTGCGCCAAAATAGACTTTGCCAGTTTTAACGGCAGTGGCTATGGCCTTATCAATATCCATCATTCACCCTCACTTTTAGGCTCATATGTTGACATGTACAGCTCCACAAGCCCCGTGCCCACGGGTATGGCTTGCCCCACTATAACGTTTTCAGTTACACCATCCAGGGGGTCAACTTCTCCTCTAACAGCCGCGTCGACGATGTTTGGAACCGTTATTTCGAAGGCTGCCCTTGCTAGGACGCTGGCTTTCTTGCCGCTTACACCATGCCTTCCAATTTGTTGTACTTCACCCGTGAAAGTCATCATATCGGCAACAAGCATGACGTGGCGTATGTCGACATCTAAGCCCTGCTCGTCCAAAACGCTTTTAGCCTCATGTATTAGCGCGTTCCGCGCCGCCTCTATTCCAAGGGTTTTGGCTATCTCGTGGATGTTGTTGGTTGTCGTCCTAGTGGCGTCCACTCCATAAATCTCAAGAACCTTGGGCAGGTTTGAACCGTCAGTTCTAATAACCCACTCGCCATGCTCCTCTGTAACTAGAACCCGCTTTATGCCAGGTACGCCTTTAATGTAGATGGATGAAACCTTGTCCAAAAGTTTTCTGAGGGCTTCAGGCTTTTTCGGTTTTATGTGAATGCGGTTTCCGCTTATTTTCACGGTGCAGTTGGCCAGTTTCACCCTCTCCTTCAAATCTTCAATGGTGACTCCCCGGTCCTCCATCATGGTTTTGCTGAGCTCCACAACGATTTCCTCGCGCACTGGGTCTTGATATATTGCCTCTGCAACGTTTTCAAGGGTTGTGTATAGGATGTTGCGGGCAACCTTCACAGCGGCTTCTCGGCTTTTCCTATGCTTTTCATCCAAATAGATGACCATTATTGGTGTGGATGGCACCCTTCTGGCGTCTACAATCTCTATCAGCCTTGGCAAGCCAAGGGTCACGTTCTGCTCCCTTACACCCGCATAGTGGAATGTTCTGAGGGTCATTTGGGTTCCAGGCTCGCCTATGGACTGGGCTGAGACCACTCCTACGGCTTCACCTGGCTCCATTTGGGCTCGTTTGTAGTGCTCAACGGTTAACTCCACAACCTTGTCGACACCCTCCATGCTGAGCTTGGCTTCGGTTAAGCCCTGCTTCAGCTCGTTTATGAGAAGGGGTGTAAGTTGGTCCTCAACTTCCTTAAGTTTTTGTTTGATATATTCTGGAGGCGCTGGCTCACCCCTTTCCATTCCAATCCTCACTTGTTCGATGAGTCGACTGACGTTCACGGCTTTTCCATGGTCGCTTTTAGCTGGGTCAACACCGTCTTCGCCATATTTGAACTGGATAATTTCGCCTGTGGAGCTTCGCACGGTTCCATCGTATTCCAACCGGAGGTGCTCCAAAGCGTTGATCAAGCGTCTTTGCATGTAACCGCTTTGCTGCGTCCGGACAGCCGTGTCTACCAGGCCTTCCCGCCCTCCCATGGCGTGGAAGAAGAACTCTATTGCATCCAGCCCCTTATGGTATGAGGAGTATACAAAACCCCGGGCTTTAGGCGTGGGGTCGTCGGGCTTAAAGTGGGGTAGAGCGCGGCCAATATAGCCTCTCACTATTCGCTTACCGCGAACCGACTGCTGCCCAACACATGCGCTCATTTGTCCAATGTTGAGGGCTGAACCCCTTGCGCCAGTACGCGTCATAACTATGCCGGCATTGTCAAGGGTGAAATCTTCATCGGCGATTTTGCCAGCTTCGTCTCTGGCCTTCGCCAACACGTCCATAACGTAAATTTCAAAGGAGTCTTCAAGGGTTTGTCCTGGAAGCGCCTGCAGGGTGCCCTTGCGATAGCTTTCTATGAGCTCCGCTATTCTTTTTTCAGCTTTCTCCATAACCTTTTTTATCCTGTTTTCAGCCTGAGAGGATAGGACAAGCTCTTCATAAGAGTATGTGAAGCCCCTCATGGTTAAGAAAAGCTTTAGAAGCCGCGTGATTTTGTTTAGGAACTCGCGACCCGCTTCAGTCCCATAATCCTTTATTATCCTGTGGAGGAGACTTTCAGATTGTTCAGCTCCTATGGCACGCCTGTCTATCACGCCGCATTTCAACTCGCCATTTTTAACTACAACATAGGCGTCGTAGGGGCATTCCTCCTTCAAGCATTTGGGGCAACCACGGCAGATGTTGGCCTTCAAAACATAGTTTAAGTCTTTGGGGAGGAACAGGCTGAAGATTTGTTTGCCGCTCTAGGCTGAAGATTTGTTTGCCGCTCCACATGGGTTGAGGTTCTTTTATTTCGGGTTCAGGCATAGGACCTTCGTATCCGGCGGCTACGAGCAGTCTGCAAACCTCGTCCTTCGTGAGGTAGTTGGATTTTCTTGTGAAGAGGTAGGCTGCCGTTATAAAGTCTCGGATTGCCCCTATTATCGGGCCGCCGAACCTTGGGGATAGAATCTGGTCTTGAACCTGCATTAATAGTCGAGCTTCTGTTTGGGCTTCCTCGCTTTGGGGTATGTGGAGGTTCATTTCGTCTCCGTCGAAGTCTGCGTTGTATGGTGGACAAACACACAGGTGAAGCCTAAACGTCTTGTATGGGAGAACCCTAACGTAATGGGCCATTATGGACATCCTATGGAGGGAGGGCTGCCTATTGAAGATGGCTATGTCGCCGTCGCGGAGGTGTCTCTCAACAATGAATCCCGGTTCAAGGGCCTCGGCGATTTTCGTCCGGTCAGCCACAAACTCAAGCCTTATACGTTTGCCATCCGGCCGAATTATGTAAACCGCACCCGGGTATGTCGTCGGCCCGTTCACCACAAGTTTACGCATCTCTTCAATATTCCATGGAGTTACCTTTTCAGGCACTGTAAGCCTCATGGCGACCTCTATGGGCACGCCGACCTCGCTGATGTCAAGGTTGGGGTCTGGGGAAATAACAGTACGAGCTGAGAAGTCAACCCTCTTTCCTGAAAGGTTGCTCCTGAATCTCCCCTCTTTACCCTTCAGCCTCTGGGAAAGCGTTTTCAGAGCCCTTCCGGAGCGGTGTCTGGCCGGAGGTATCCCTGAAGCCTCATTGTTAAAGTATGTTGTAACGTGGTATTGGAGAAGCTCAGCCAAGTCCTGGATGATGAGGGTTGGGGCTCCAGCCTCCATGTTCTCTTTTAACCTTTGGTTTATCCGAATTATGTCTACAAGCTTGTGGGTTAAGTCGTCCTCCGAGCGTATGCCATGCTCCAAAGTTATGGAGGGGCGAACATAAACAGGGGGGACGGGTAGAACTTGAAGAACCATCCATTCTGGACGGGCGTTTTTGGAGTTGAAACCCAAAAGCTCAAGGTCTTCGTCTGGTATGCGTTCAAGCCTCTCCCTAACCATGCTCGGCGTCAGAACTTGGGAGCCGCTTCCAGGAATCTCCTCGCTGAACTTTGTCGGTTTTTCGAAGGTCACCTTGTACTGGAGGGCGTTGCAGTGGGGACATGTTTTCGCCCTAATCTCCTGAATAACCCTCTTAAAGAACTCGTCTGGAACCGTTCCGAGGAGTTGGCGGGTTCTATCGATTCTAGCCCTCAGCCTCCTAATCGCGTCATCTGAAAGCAGTATCCTTCCACAGTTTCTACAGGTTACTCTCAAAAGATCATAAATTATCCTTGCAAATTCTATGTGGATAACTGGAACGGCGAGTTCGATGTGTCCAAAATGTCCCGGACAGCGGGCAGCGGTGTTTCCGCAGGTTTTGCATCTCTGCCTTGGCTCCAGTGTTCCAAGCCGTCCATCCATGAGCCCCGCAGCTATGGGGGTGCCGTCCTCGTCGTAAGTGTCGGGTGTTTGAATTTCTACAACGGAGAGTTTGCGTATTTCCTGGGGTGAAAACACTCCAAAACGGATTTCGTCGACAACTTTGTGGGCAACAACCTCTTCCAACGCCATTTCACGCCCTCTCCTTAAGCTTTAATCTTGGGGCTATGCAGAGGCTCATCAACTCTTGAAGAAGAAGCTTAAAGGCGTAGGAAACTATGACTGGGGAGATTTTAGCCTTGTCCTCGCATAATCTGCAAACGTATTTTCTCTGTTTCATGTCGTAGTAGGCTATGTAGCCGCAATTTTCACAAATATATAACGTGTATTTGTCCGACTCCTCTAAGAGTCTGTCGTGGAGCAGCATGGCCGCCCCGTGGCCTATGAGGCAGTCGCGTTCCATCTCTCCAAACCTTAACCCTCCGCCCCTGGCTCTTCCCTCGGTTGGCTGCCGTGTAAGCATTTGCACTTGCCCCCTCGCCCTAGCGTGGATTTTATCTGCAACCATGTGGTGCAGCTTCTGGTAGTAGACCACTCCAACAAAGACATCTGCCACAAACTTTTCGCCAGTAACACCGTTATAGAAGACTTCTCGCCCCGTGTGGCTGAAGCCAAGCTTTATGAGGGCTTTTCTGAGGTCCTCGGGCTTTTCATTCGAGAAGGGTGTCCCGTCCACGGGTTTTCCCCTTAAGGCTGCGACCTTCCCAGCTATGGATTCGACAAACTGTCCAATGGTCATTCTTGAGGGGATAGCGTGTGGGTTTATTATGACGTCTGGAACTATGCCATCCTCTGTGAAGGGCATGTCCTCCTGGGGGACGATAAGCCCTATAACCCCCTTCTGGCCGTGCCTCGAGGCGAACTTGTCGCCAAGCTCTGGAACCCTCTGATCTCGAACCCTCACTTTGACGAGTTTTCCACCTTCACCAGACTCTGTTATGAAAACCGCGTCCACGATGCCTGTCTCTGAAGGTCTCATGTCCACCGACGTGTCCCTCATGGACGGTCCCTTAACTTCGAACTCCTTGTATTCTTCAAGGAACCTTGGCGGGCTTATTCTTCCAATTAAAACGTCTCCGCCTGAAACCTGGGCTTCAAGGATTATTATCCCATCCGGCTCAAGCAGCCTATAATATTGTTCGCCCCTGAAACCTCTTGTTCCCGGCTCCGGTATGGTGAACTTGTCCCTAAGTCCTCCCATGTGTTGGCGGCATTCAGCCTCGTATATGCGGTAGAAGGTGGAGCGGGCTAAACCTCTTTCTATGGACGCCTTAT
>JAWBRY010000041.1:0-10458 GCA_038843545.1 Bathyarchaeia archaeon
TAGTTGGCTCTGTGCTTTCAGCGGATGTTGTCGCCCGCTATTATAGGCTTAAGGGCGAAGAGGTTGTCATGGTTAGCGGCTCCGACGAGCATGGAACCCCCATAGAGGTGGAGGCCATAAGGCTTGGCGTGAAACCAAAAGACTTGACGGACAAAAATCACGCGAGGGTTGCGGAACTCTTCAAGAGGTGGGGTATATCCTTCGACAACTACACGCGGACCGAAAGCCCGGTGCACAAGGAGTTTGTCCAGCAGCACTTGATGAAGATTTACAATAACGGCTACATTTTCACCCAGGAAACCGAGATGCTTTACTGTGAGAAGTGTGAACGTTTCCTTCCAGACCGTTTCGTTGAGGGTAAATGTCCCCACTGCGGGCATGCACCAGCCCGTGGAGACCAATGCGATGCCTGTGGAAGGCTTCTCGAGCCAACAATCCTCTTGGAGCCCTACTGCGTGATATGTAAGGGCAAACCCGTCGTCAAAGCCACAAAGCACTGGTACTTCGACTTGGCAAAATTTGCGGAAAAACTAACCCAGTACATAAGTGAAAACAAGCAGCTGCCAGCCAACGCCAAAAACTTCAGCCTAAACCTCATAAAGGAGGGCCTAAAGCCAAGGGCTGTTACCCGCGATGTAAGCTGGGGGATTCCGGCACCGTTCCCCGGGGCTGAGGACAAAACAATTTACGTTTGGGTTGAAGCCGTCTTGGGCTATGTTTCAGCCACCATAGAATACTTCAGAAACCACGGAGACCCCGAGGGCTGGAAAGCCTACTGGTTTGACAGGAACGCGAAGACCCTCTACTTTATTGGAAAGGACAACATTCCCTTTCACACGATTATTTTGCCAGCCCTGCTGATGGCCTCCCACGAAGACTACAATTTGCCATGGAACGTTTCAGCAACCGAATTCCTCCAGTTCAAAGGCGAGAAAGCCTCAAAAAGCCTAAGGATAGGCATATGGATAGATGAAGCCCTAGAGCTCTTCCCGCCGGATTACTGGCGCTACTTCCTAATCGCCACGCGTCCAGAAACAAAAGACTCAAACTTTTCATGGGAAATCTTCGCGGAGAAAATTAACGCAGACCTAAACGACACTTTTGGAAACTTCATCCACCGAACATTATCCTTCATAAACAGGCACTTTGAAAGCCGGATACCCAAGCCCAGCCCATTAGAAACAGAGGATGAACGAGCTCTTGAAAACCTCAAAGAACTGGTGGACGAAATAGCCAGCAATTTTGAGGCTTGCAGACTGCAGGCCGCGGCAAGCGGGGTTATGGGCATAGGTAGGCTTGGCAACCAATACCTTAACGAGAAGGAGCCTTGGAACCTTATAAAGCGTGATAAAGCCAAAGCAGCGACAACCATATATATAGCTGCTCAACTCGTAAAGGCCTTGGCAATAGTTTCAGCCCCTATAATTCCGTTCACGGCGGAGGAGCTCTGGAAAACCCTAAACCTGCCCGGGCATGTCCACCAGCAAAGGTGGGAGGAAGCCCTAAAACCTCTACCGGCAGGCCATAAGATCGCCGAGGCCAAACCATTGTTCCGCAAGATAGAAGCCGACGAGAAAAAGCTTGACGAGATGTTAGAGAAAGTTAGGAAAGCTATGGCGAAGTGAAAACTCTGAAAATAAAAATTGATCTTCACGTGCACACATGCTACTCCTACGACGGGCTAATTAAGCCTGACGAACTGGTTTTCCGCGCGAAAAGGGCGGGCTTAAACGGCGTTGCCATAACAGACCATGACAGAATAGATGCGGCGCTGAAAATAGCGAAAGAGACAAACGACCTCATTATAATACCCGGCATAGAGATTTCAAGCCTAAACGGCCATATAATTGGGTTAAACCTCGAGGAACCAATACCAAAAAACCTCGGCGTCGAGGAGACCGTGGACAGAATTCACGATCTTGGAGGCTTGGCCATAGCCTGCCATCCAAAAGCAATTTTGAAGGCAAGCTTGGGCCAAAAAACCAGCCAAAAATTTGACGCTGTTGAGGTGATAAACGCTTCAGCCATACCCTTCAAACGATCTGTTAGGATGGCGCGGGAAATCGCCCTAAATCTTGGACTGCCTCGTGTGGCGGGCAGCGACGCCCACTACGCTCCCGAAGTAGGCACAGCCTACACTATTGTAGAGACTGAGCTTGACCGCGATGAAATAGTTAAGGCCATACGTAAGGGGTTTTGTGAACCTTTCGGCAACGCCATATCGTGGAGGCTTAGGCTTAAAAGGGAAATTTTAACCATAAAATCGATATTCTTCAGGTAGTCTCGCCGCCTATGTTCCAATCACGATGGGCTCCGTCATCCTTTTTAATGTGGCGATGGCTGAAAGAGCCGCCAAAAAGCTTGTTTTAGGATTTTCAGTAGAAGGAACATTTTCCACGCAAACTGTCAACTCCCCAAACTCGCCTAAAACCTCAATTTCATGAACATTCCTTTTCAGTGATGGATCTGCCACAACTCTCACAACGGTTTTATCTACACCTATGCCCGCCAAGCCTAAAGTCGCCGCCACGTTAACGTTCACGGGGAAAAGCCTACACGCCTCCTCGGCTGGCCCCTCATATATGATGGTTGGCTTCTCAACTTTTCCACCAAACTTTTCTTTAAAGTAGGAGTTGTCCTTTAAGGCTTCCAGAGGTTTTCTTGTGGTTAAAACAGCCTTCTCTATTTTGCTGATGGCTGAGGCCTTCACAGCGTCCAGTCCGGCGATGGCACCTGAAGGAACATAGACTTTTCTACCTTTTTCTTTGGCAACATGGCTGATTTCGCTTGCCAGTTTTTGATCGACCAAGGCGCCGACGCTCATGATCATCAAGTCTTTTCCAGCCTTCAGCGCATCAACGGCATAGGATTTAACAGCTTCTTGGGAAGCTGCCTCGACAATAAGCTCAACTTCCCTACACTCGAGGATTTCCTTAAAGTTTTTGGCAACTTTTGGTTTTCTTTTCAGCTTTTGTGCCAAAGCCTCGGCTTTTTCGATGTTTTTGTCGAAAACCATGACTAGGCAAGCGTCTCCAGCCTGTCCTTCGTCTATTGCTTTTGCCAGCACAGTTCCTATGGCGCCGCATCCGACGAGTCCTACACCCAGCAGCATTCCTACTTCCCGCTTTCCTTCTAACTGAATGCGTGCAACTCCACCTATAAACCATTTGTTTGGAAGGGAGCAGACATCAAAAATTGCTTACAGTGGAGACCTAAAAAATGGGGGTGGAGGTTTTAAGGCGTATCCCCTTCCAGCTGGTAGAGGTTTAGGTCTATGTTTAGTGGTTTCTCCGGCTCAGCGTATGGCTCCAAATTGAACAATTGGGGTGCTATTGAACCGAAGCCGCTTAAAATGTAAGGCGAATTCACGCCAGTTAAGATTAATGTCACCTTAATTTTGCCTTCCAGTTGAGGGTTGACTCTGGCCCCCCATATGACCAGCGAATTTTCATCCATCATTTCCGTGACTATCTCTCCAACGCGGTTTGCCTCTTCAATGGTCATGTGGGCGTCCCCACTGACATGTATGAGGGCACCTTTTGCCCCTGCATAGTCCACGTCTAGAAGCGGGTTTCTCAAGGCTTTTCTAACAGCGTCTTCGGCTCTGTTTGGCGCGTCTGACTCGCCTATGCCTATCACAGCCAAGCCGCCCCGTTTAACGATTGTCTTGAAGTCTGCAAAGTCGAGGTTTATGAGGCTCGGCGCAGAGATGGTTTCAACAATCCCCTTAATCATATTCGCCAAAACCTGGTCTGCAAGCTTAAAGGCCTCGTTTATGGGCAGGTGGGGTGCAAGCTGAAGCAACTTGTTATTATCAATAACCACAACAGTGTCGCAGTGTCTACGCATTTCAGTCAAAGCAAAAGCAGCATATTCTATGCGGCCCTTCTCAATCCTGAAAGGCGTTGTGACAACCCCAACCGTTAAAGCGCCTTTCCTCCTTGCAATTTCGGCAATCACCGGCGCTGCGCCTGTGCCCGTTCCCCCGCCAAGCCCAGCCGTTATAAAAACTATGTCTGCTCCAGTGAGCAGCTCTTCGATGCGTTTTCTAGACTCCTCTATAGCGGCTCTTCCAAGCTTCGGGTCTCCGCCAACACCCAAGCCCTTCGTTAACCTTTCACCTATCAAAATTTTCCTGTGCGCTTTTGAAATGTTCAAGTGTAGGGCGTCGGTGTTTATGGCTACACATTCAGCGCCAACAACACCCATTTCTATAAGCCTCGTCACAGTGTTGTTTCCAGCCCCGCCCACGCCTAGCACAAGTATACGGCAAAAGCTTGGCGGGCGGATCTCTTGGGCAACCGTGTTCTGCCATGAATAGCGAAAGCTCTGCTGCCCAACGGTTGACTGCATTAGCCAACCCTCTTCCTTCGCCAAATCTCATTATTTATCAGGTCACGGATAGCTACACGGATGGCCTCAGCTCTATTTGGATAAAGCTTCTCATTCACCAACTGATCCAATGCTTCAATATACGGTTCAGGAAGGTACAGTGTTATCAACTTCATCTTAACCCCCTCCGGTGAGCGAGAAAACGACGGAAGAGGTTATACTTATATATAATATGACTCAAATATGAGTAAAACATGCTTGTTCTTTTTTATTTAAAATTTACTGTCCGTCTGTTTCAGAAAATTGTAAAACCGGCTGTTTATTCGCCTCTAGGTTTTTATCCCTTTTTGCAGCATCTAATGTATTGTCATGGACGGCGTTCGGGTATTCCTTAAAAGCTTTGGGTGTTCGACGAATTTGGCGGATGGCGAGGTTATGGCAGGCTGTCTAGCCAAGGATGGGTATGTGCTTGTGGAAAGTTTGGCGGAGGCTGACGTTGTTGTTTATAATACGTGTGCCGTTAAGGGTCCAACTGAAAACCGTACGATAGACCTTTTGAAACGTGTTCCTAGGGGCAAAAAACTGGTTGTCGTTGGATGCCTACCCCTCATAAATTTTGAGCGTTTACAGCGCGAAGTATCTTTTGATGGGGTAGCCGGTCCGGCTTTAGGCAATAGAATAGTTAGTATTGTTGAGGCTGTTTTGAAGGGCGGAAAAATTGTATTTTTGGAAGATGCGGACAAGGCTAAACCGAACCTAAATCTTCCGAGAATTCGCCTTAACCCTGTGGTTGGCATAATTCCCATAAGCTATGGTTGTTTAGGCTCATGCGCCTACTGCTGTGTTGTTTTCGCTAGGGGTCGTTTAAGAAGCTACGCTGTGAATGAGATTGTTGAAAGGGTTAAGGCTGACTTAGCCGATGGGGTGCGAGAGTTTTGGCTCACATCGCAGGACACAGCATGTTACGGCTTAGACATCGGCGCAAACCTTCCAGAGCTTGTGAAGGCTGTCTGCAACATTGAGGGAGACTTTAGGGTTCGCATTGGAATGATGACGCCTAACATGGCCCTAAAAATTTTAGACAGCCTCGTAGAAGCATACGAAAACGAAAAAGTGTTCAAGTTTCTCCACCTTCCGGTTCAGAGCGGCGACAACCAAGTACTCACACGCATGCGGAGATTCTACACGGTAGAAGATTTCAAACACATAGTAAGCGTTTTCCGCAAGGCCCACCCGAGAATAACAATAGCAACAGATGTTATTTGCGGTTTCCCAGGGGAAACCAAGGAAGCCTTTGAAAAAACCCTGCAGCTGATTAGGGATGTTAAACCAGACATCGTGAATGTTTCAAAGTTTTTTGCAAGGCCGCGAACTCCAGCCGCCCAAATGAAAGACACAGTGCCACCCCCAGAAATTAAGGAGAGAAGCGCCATCATAAGCCATTTGGCTCTAGAAATAGCTTTGGAGCGGAACAAGGAGTGGATTGGATGGGAGGGTGAAGTACTCGTTGACGAACCTGGAACGGTTTCAAGCACGTGGGTTGGTAGAAACTTCGCCTACAAACCCATTGTCGTGCACTGTGAAGGCGACATGCTTGGCAAACTTGTACGCGTCAAGGTTGCCGAGTTTTCTTCAACACATTTAAAGGGAAAACTTATCCGCTAAGCAGCTCGGCATAATCGCAATTTTCGCTTTTGCAAGCTTTCCCGAGTTGAAAGTTTATACCTTTGAACTGCAATATGCTAGGAGACATGGAGTCGAAATGAGCTTGGAGAGCAGAAAAATTCCAAGAACAATGTCCACCCAGCATCCTGACAATGTTTCCCTTCCAAGCTGGGTTAGTGGGGATGTCATTCAGGGAGACGCGGAAATCGACGAGGCTTTCTTCGCTTACAAAGAGTTAGGCTGCATGGAGGTTATGTGGGACTCTGAGGGCAAGGATGTAGACACCCACGTCATTAGAAAACTTTTAGGCAAGTACGGCGACTTCTTTAAGGAGAGGGTTATAGGCGAGGATGTTTTCCTAACCTACCGTGTGCCAAACCCAAGGGTTGAGGTGACGGAACGCAAAATCCTATTAGAGTCGCTCGTTAACATTCCAGTGGCCCACGACATTGCAAGCACTTTTTACAAACGGGATGTCTCCCCGATTTTTGAGGTCATTCTACCATTCACGACAAGCGGCGACGAGCTCCTCTGGCTGTTAAGGTATTACGAGAAAACCATAGCTGGAGTTGAAAAAGTGGAGCTAAACGGCTCCATACGGGTTGAAGACTGGATAGGCCCCTTTAAACCAAAGACGATAGAGGTCATACCTCTCATAGAAGACATGGAAAGCCTACTGAAAATCAGCCAAATAATAGAATCGTATGTGAGGGTTGTTAAACCAAAATTTTTGCGGGTTTTCATAGCCCGTTCAGATCCCGCCCTAAACTATGGGCTTGTATGCGCTGTTTTGCTGTGTAAAATGGCTTTTTCACAGCTGAAAAAATTGGAAGAGAAGACCGGCGTAAAAATTTACCCTATAATTGGCGTTGGAACCATGCCCTTTAGAGGACATCTATCGCCTGAAAATTTAGACCGCTTCATGAGGGAATATGCTGGAGTGTGCACGGTGACCATTCAATCAGCCCTAAAATATGATTATCCACTTAAAGACGTAAAGCATGTGGTTAAAATCTTGAATGAAAATCTTCCATGCGGGCAACTTGTTTCCATTGAACCCCACGAGGGTGAAGTTTTGAAGGGGGTCTTGGAGAAGTTTATGGTTGAATATCAGAGGGTCGTGGAGAAGCTTGCCCCCCTCATAAATGGTGTGGCGGGGTATGTGCCTCAAAGGCGAGCTAGAAAACTTCACATAGGATTGTTTGGCTACAGCCGAAGCATTGGCAGGGTTTCACTTCCAAGAGCTATACCCTTCGCAGCCGCCCTTTACTCGCTTGGAATTCCACCAGAACTCATTGGTTTGAGAGCCCTAAACAACATCAACGAGGCTGAGTGGAATGTTTTAAACAAGTATTACGTTAACCTTAAACATGACTTAGAATTCGCTGGCTCCCTTCTTTCTTGGCGCAACTTGAATATGTTGGCGGAAATGATTGACCAAATTGCCAAAATTGTGTGTGCAAGCCGTGAAGAGCTCCGTTCCGCTATCTCCGAGCTTATGAAGGACCTCGAAGTGGTTGGAGAGAATTTCTCCATAAACCTTGAACCTAAAACCCTTACACAGCGGAGGCACGAAAACATAGTTAACGATTTCCTTATAGCATTTATTGAACAGAACAGCCAAGACATACAAAAATGCCTCGTGGAGGCTGCTAGAATCCGCAGATGCCTCGGCTGAAAAGTTTAAACAAATTTTTTATGGAGAAAAGGCGGTTTATTCTTTGGAGATGAAGAGTTTGGGCGAAGAAAACCTCGTTGAGGTTGGACGCGTAACCCACTACTTCACGAAAATTAGCGTGGCTGTTGTAGAGCTTAAGGCGCCACTAGCCATAGGCGACCGCATAGTCATCAAAGGGCCGACAACAGACTTCGAACAGGTTGTGGAGTCAATGCAAATCGAGCATAAAAACGTGCAGAGAGCCGAGGCTGGACAAAGCATAGGCTTAAAAGTTGCACAACGCGTAAGGGAAAAGGACATAGTCTACAAGAAGCTTTAGCCGCGTCCTCCCCTCTTTTCTAGGCAAGCTCTTCAGTTCTCTAGATTAAGCATAAGTGGTAAATCGGTCAGAGGTCAATTCTTATAAGCCAAGCTTTTAACATAAACACTTTTAAGTTTTCACAACGCAATATACCTTGCAATGATAATAGAGCTGCCCAGACGCGTGGAACATTTTGGCGCCGTTCGTTTCCATGATGTTCAAAGGGTTTACGAGTTAGACTCGGGCATGAGACGTTTCCTTACAAAGGCCAGGGAGGCTGTGGCTACTATATCAAGCGATGAGTTGGGGAAAATTAACCAGAGAATGGCTATAGTTGTTCCTATAAAAGATGAAAGGTTAAGACTTTTAGAGGGAGTTTTAAGCGGCATACCCCATGACTGTTATGTAATCGTCGTTTCAGGCAGTAGGCGGCATCCCGTAGACAGATTTATGATGGAGGTTCAGCTGCTTAAACGGTTTAACCACTTTGTGGGCGATGAACTTCTTGTAATACATCAGAAAGATCCCGGGTTGGCAGAAGCCTTCAAAAGCCTAGGCTTTGATTCCATTCTCGATGAGGATGGAACCGTTAGAGGCGGAAAATCAGAGGCCATGTTTATAGGGATACTGCTGGCGAAAATGCTCGGCAAGGAGTATGTTGGCTTCGTGGACGCTGACAACTACATACCAGGCGCAGTCCACGAATACGTGAATATTTATGCAGCTGGCTTCAGCTTAGCTGAAAGCCCTTACTCCATGGTTAGAATTTCATGGAGCTATAAGCCTAAAGTAACTGAGGAGGGCTTGTTCTTCGCGAAGGTGGGCAGAGTTTCAACTGTTTCTAATGAGTGCCTCAATATACTAATTTCAAACTACACAGGTTTTGGAACGGACATCGTCAAAACAGCCAACTCTGGAGAACACGCTATGAGCATGCAGCTGGCTGAGCTTCTGTTCTATGCTTCCGGATACGCCGTGGAAACATACGAGCTGCTCAACCTCATGGAGCAGTTTGGAGGAGTTATTCCCCCTTCCACTCCTTGTGCAGCTCAAATATCAGCGGGCATTGATGTTTTCCAGGTGGAAAGCCGAAACCCACATTTACATGAAGAAAAAGGTGATAAGCACATCGTTGAAATGCTTCTATCATCTTTAGGCGCCATTTACCACTCCCAGCTATGCCCACCGAAGTTAAGGGAAAACATTGTTTCAATATGCGAGAAATACGGCTTCAAAATTACGGAGGAGCAGATTCCCTGCCCATTAAAAATGAGGCCTCCATGCGAGATAGAGATAAGTAAGTTTGCCGCCGAACTGCAGAATAGCGCTCAAACATTGTTTAACCTCAGTTGACAGTTGGAGGTTAAAGGTATTCGCCGGCTTGTAGCCTTTGACATGGACGGCACCCTGCTTGACGGAAGGGTTATTTATAGCATAGGCGACAGACTTGGATTCACATCTGAAATCGAAAAGACCGCCCGGCTGTCAATAGCCCCATATGAAAGATCAAAAATGATTGCAAAACTGCTTAGGGGCCTACACGTCTCCATGCTCAGCGAGATAGTTCATGAAATTCCTCTCATGAAGGGCGCTTCTGAAACCGTTAAACAGTTGAAAGACAAAAAATGCATAGTTGGAATAATAAGCGACAGCTACACGCTGGCAACGGAAATCGTAGCCCGCA
This sequence comes from Bathyarchaeia archaeon, assembly GCA_038843545.1. Taxonomy (GTDB): domain Archaea; phylum Thermoproteota; class Bathyarchaeia; order Bathyarchaeales; family Bathycorpusculaceae; genus DRVP01. The sequence goes on from JAWBRY010000041.1 coordinate 9,661, forward strand.
AACTGAAATTGGACTTTCACGTGGCAAATGCGTTGGAAGTGAAAAACGGCATAATAACGGGTCGTCTCAAAATGCCCATGGGCTGGGAGAAGGTTGGATGTTACTGCAAACAATCAGTCTGTAAACGTTACCACCTACACCGCATGGCAAAAAAGTACGGGATAGACCTTTCCAGAACAGTCGCCGTGGGAGATTCCAAGGCTGATTTATGCATGCTGGAAACCGCCGGGATTGGAATAATGTTTAGCCCTCAAGAAAACAATTTCAAAAATGTTACACACATCGTGCATGATAAAGACTTAAGATTAGTCTTTAACTGTCTGCGTGAAATGTGGCGCCGGGAAAGAAATTAACAAACTCTTCCCACAAAACTATTTGGGTGAAAGCCATGCAACCAAAAGAGGGTCCAAGTGAGGGCGTGGTCAAAATTAGGAGTTGGGCTGAGTTTAAGCGCTTAGCTGAAAGTCTAAACACGAAAGCCATAGTTTACAACATAGAACAGAACGGCTTATCACCCAAAAGAGAGTTAACCAATTTGAGGCTTATATTGCCAGCTGGACAAGCCTATTACGTTTTAATAGATTCTTCGAGAGATGGCGAAAAACTCAGGGAAACAAGCATCCCACTGCGGAGGGACGCTAAGGGAAATCGCTACTTAGAGGAGGAAGATGTCATAAAGTTCCTAAAGGAACAAATTAAACGTGAAAACTTGCTTATCTGTTCATACTGGACCATTTAAGCATTTCACACCCTATCTAATTCTTGTAGAATTCGCATTATTTCTGGCTTTGCAATCTT
>JAWBRY010000042.1:0-9990 GCA_038843545.1 Bathyarchaeia archaeon
TTTAGACTTGACAGTGGTGACGCTGTCGTGCATTGCAATCCTAGCCGTAGGCATAATCCTCTACGCAAAATACTTCAAAATCTAGAGAGACTAGACTATTGGCTTCTCCACAACCAAAATGTTGTTTCGGCTAAATTGGCGGCTTAACCTTTCTCTTCTTATCTAGGCTTTCACGCATCCACTTTTCAAACTCTTTTGACGGTGGCTCCTCAGCGAAAAGCCTTCGCCTCGCCGCTTCCAAGAAAGTGTTTTCCAAGCCCAAAAACTCGGCGGCTGTTAAAACCCTATGCCCCACCATATTAGCCTTTTCAAAAGCTTTTTGCGCCTTTTCTCGCCAGGCTTCATCCCTTAAAAGGTGATGCTCCAAAATGGTGCAGGGAACAACCTCAACGAGCTTTTCCAAATTTTCCATCCCAAGTCGAAACTCTTCCTCGTTTACTCTAAAGCCAGCCAGATAGGAGGGGGGTCCGCCAACCATAACAAGCTGAGGCTTTTCAGCCACAATCTTTTCAAGAGTCTTAACCGAAATGGGGCCTTGCACGTCTGGGGCGAATAGAAACTTTTCGCCCTTAAACTCTATGGTTGCCATTAAAACCCAGCCTAATGCAGAATCTTCTGGACCATGGGGAACAGGCTCCGAAAACCTTATCGTTGTTTCGCCGAACGCGAAGGCTCTGCCGTCCGCCACCTCAAGCTTTTTGGCGTATCTCCCACTTGTTTTCTGGAAAACCCAGCCCCGACGTCTCTGGCTAAAATTAATCCACTCTTTTGGATTTTTCATTAAAACAATTTTGCTCTGGTAAATCTGCTTGGCGGTTTCATCTGCCGCTGTCCAGTTGCAGAGCCAATCCTCATAAGAAGGTGTGTGATGGTCAAAATGGTAATGGCTTAAAGTCACCACATCCGCCTTTTCAGCGGCTTCGGCAATCCGCCTCCTACACTCAATTATCGCCCTATACTCAAGCGGGTGGGGTGGCAAGCCAAAACGGTTTGGACAAAGCGAAACACCCGCATCTAAGAGAACCCGCAAGTCAGGAGTCTCAACAAAAGTGCACATGGAACGAACGCCTAAACTTTCAGCGGCAAGCGGCGCAACCCTTAAATGTTTCAACATGGCTACTCAAGCCTTGAATATGCAACTATAAACTTTTATCCAAGTTTAACATTTAATTTGTATGGCGGGCGATGACGACTCTGGCCCCCCTGAAGCGTGATTGGGATCTTGAGTGCGCGAGTCCGCCGCTCCGTCAGTCCGCTTATAGCTGTACGAAAGTTTTAAATGGCTCACAATGTTTTTATGCTGTTAAAAGGTTGATAAGTGTGAAGTTTACTTTCAGGATTGCTGTGAGGGTTAAGTTTTATGGTGCTATCTAATTTGGCGTTAGCCAGGCTTAAGGCTGTCCTATTAATCGATCTCGTAATCGTCGGTTTAGCTGCTGGAGGCTACTTCTATGTTCAAAACCTTCTTGAAACAGTTATTCCCCCTACGACAGGGCCTAAACCCGCTGAATTTGTGTATGGAAACTTGACTATAACTCCAGCCACGGTGGAAGTTAACCAACCTGTAACCATAAAAGTTGACGTGGCTAATATCGGTGAAGAGGCGGGAACATGCATTTTAGACCTCATCATTAACGATGTTGTGGAGGATAGTGAAGTCATCCAGCTGCAAGGCGGAGGTTTCACAACCGCTACATTTACAGTTATAAAAGAGACTGTTGGAACATATTTAGTTAAGATAGGCAACTTAACAGGAACCTTCGTGGTTGTTGAGCCCCAGCCCCAACAACGCCCTGCAGGATTCATCATTTATGGTTTAACGATCACGCCGAACGAGGGCTGGGTAAACGACACTATCCAAATATCGTTTTGTATACGCAATATTGGAGGCGAAAGCGGTTCAGTTTCAATCAGCTTAACCATCAGAAACTCCTCAACCATCCTATACGTGGAAGCCATAACCGTTGAACTTCCTCCGGGAAACCTTTCAACACAAACGTTCACTTTTACACCAAACAGCATCGGAACCTACAGCGTGATTGTGGAATGTATGAGTGGAGTATACCCAACCTTAACGGGAGCCTTCTCAATAGTTCCCACAGGTTTTCACACACTAATCATAGGTGCAAGCGCCACCAACTTGGAATTTAAACTCAACGGGGAAACTAAAAAGGTGCCTTTCTCCGCCCTACTGCCCGTTGATAGATATGTGATTGAGATGCCTCCCACAAGCCCCGACGGCAAGTCCTCATTCTTGTACTGGGCAGACGGCTACAGGAACCCAACAAGAGAAATATACCTTCAAAGCCGAATGTCGCTTTACGCATACTATAGCGGTGGCTCCTCATGTCCCTCGCTGTTTGTTTGGAATGGAACAAGCTACGTCTACGTGGCTGAGGTTTCAAACCACGGCTGGCTGGGCTACATGAACTACGTAACTGGCGACCCCGAATGGCCCATCGTTTACTGGCGGAACAATCCGTGGGATTATCTAAAGCTTGACAAAAGCCAACTGGCGTTGGTTAACGGTACATACCTCGAAATGGTTCTTTCCCAAAAGTGGAACGAAATCTTCTACCTGGATGCGGTGTACCTAGTTGTTGTTGACCACCCAAAGGATGTGGAGGTTTACTCCACCGGCGTTGAACAGTACATAAGCCCCGATTATATGGGCAAAATATACACTGTTAGCAGAACCCCACTTTCGCCCGTGGCCGCCTACAATGAGAAGGGCGAAAACGTGCTCCACTGCATATTATATAGGGATGGAATCTTCACGCCCGGCGTTAACGGACTACAAAGTCCCTCATGGAACAACATTACATGGAACAGGTTAACCATAAACCTCGGCGACTTATCCGGAGCTCGGCAAATTAAGCTTATAGTTACTGGAAAAGTTGATTGGGGTTCTCCAGAAGACTACACGGCGTGGATTGAAAAGTTCTTCGCTGAAGATGTGCCAGCGGGCACTCAAATCACACCGCCGCCGTACATGGAGGTTATGGATAAAAATGGAAACTGGATAATGGTCCCGTGGGAGAGGCAGTTCCCACTTCCAACGGATGTAAACCCGAGAACATGGGTTGTCGACCTAACAGGGCTTTTCCCGCCAGACGTTGACAAATACGTTATTAGAATTAACAATTTCTGGAACGTAACCTTCGACTACATAGGGATAGACGTAACCCCACAACTGCCCCTCATAATACGGGAGATTTATCCACATGCAACCCTTTACCAAGAGTTTTACAGTCCATCAAGAGCCTATGGAAACTTCACAAGGTATGGTGACGTAACTTCGCTCATACTACGCTATGATGACGAGTTTGTTATTGGAAGGCAGGGCGACGCCGTCCGCCTCCTCTTTCCCGTGGGCGACATCCCGCCTCCAGAGGAGGGCATGGAGAGAAGTTACTTTCTCTTCGTGGCATGCTGGTTTAAAGATGAAGCCGGAAACTGGGGTTACGGCTTCGACTTCACAGTGGAGCCATTACCCTTCAAGGATATGAGCGGCTTCCCATATCCGTTGGACAAGGAAAGCTACCCATACGAACTTCACTTGGAATATCTCGCAACCTACAACACCCGGGTGGTAAAGCCTCCGGAAGACGAGGCTGAAGCGTAGGCGGCTGGCGGAATGTTGCTGCAGGTTATAAGCGAAATCCTCAAGCTGACGGTTTTCGCGGGGCTTGTTCTGGCGGGAGTTCTAGCCATCATAATATGGAAAAGGGATTTAAAAACCAAGGTGACCTACACGCGGTTTTTCGTTCAAGCAGCGGCCATGGCTGCTTTCTACCTCATATTCTCATACACCACAGAGCTTCTATTCGTGTTAATTGCAATTTTCCTCTTCTCCATTTTTTGGGGAAGATTTTTCTGCGGTTGGCTCTGCCCCTTCGGTTTATACATGGATTTAACCACTGTTGTTCGAAAAACCCTAAAGGTGCGGTATCAAAACCTTTCTGATAGGCTCAACGTATTCCTAAACAAGTTTAGATATGTGCTTCTAGTCTTTTTTGTCTGTCTACCTTTCGTGCTTGGGGAAATAGAGCCTTGGCAGTGGCCTCTAGCCAAATTTCTTGTGGGACCTTTTAAACCGGTATCCGTCCTCTTAAGCCCCGTGGAGCCTCTAGTTATTCCATGGGAGAGCAGCCTAAAACTTTACGGCATAAACCTAAGCTACCCGTACGCCTCCGTGATTTCGTTTTATTCAGGGGAAAATTTCGCCCTCATCACCATCTTTCTCTTCATAGTGTTAACTTTGGCAAGCTCCTTTGTCGTAAGGCGTTTCTGGTGCCGCTTCTGCCCTACAGGGGCTTCCCTCTCCATACTGAACAGGTTTAAACTTTTTCGTTGGATCCCCATCCTCCGCTTGAACAAGGTGGAAGAGAAATGCACCAAATGCGGGATATGTAAGAGGGTTTGCCCAGCGCAGGTTACAGAGGTTTACGAGCAGAAGGGCGGAGACATAAAAACTTCCATGTGCATGCTTTGCCTCCGCTGTGTTGAAATGTGTCCTTATGAAGACTGCCTAAAACTAAATTTGGCGGGCAGAACCCTTTTTAGGTCGCGGAATTGGTTAGAGCCTTCAAAAATCGAGTGAGGTGCATGAATGGCGGACGCAGTCAGCAAAAAATACGGTGCTGAACTATCCCAGAAGGAGGCTGAAGAGCTTAGAAATGCTATTAAAATGGCTTCAATGAGGTTGATGGACGAGTATATTGAGCGGATGAGGAGGGCTTGGCCTAACAGGCCCAAGGGCATGCAGTATTTCGACGATGTTGCCAAGTTTTTCGGCACCCGTGAAAGAGAGCTTTTTGAAATCAAGGAGGAAGGCAAGAAGATTGTAGGCTACACGTGCATGTTTACGCCCATCGAGCTTATTCTTGCTGCTGGTGCTATTCCGGTGCGTGTGGGCTGTGGGATTTACGACACTGTTAAGCTTGGAAACAGAGTTGTGCCCGTTGAGGTTTGCCCCGTTGTGCGGTCCACCATAGGCGTTGGAATGGTTGGCTTGTCACCGTTCCTTGAGTTAAGCGACGCTTTGATAGTCGCTCTTACATGCGACGGCATGACAAAACTAAGTGAAGTTTTAAGCGACAAGAAACCGGTCTGGACCATTTGTCCACCTCGCCTGAAAGACCTCCCCCAGTCCACCCAGTTTTGGAGGGAAGAATTCAAAGCCCTTAAGGCGAAGCTTGAAGGGCTGACGGGGACTAGGATAACGGCTAAAAGGTTGAAGGCCGCCATAGAAGTCATGCACAGGGCAACCCGCGCTTTCAAGAGGCTTCAAGAAATACGCAGAAACGCTCCTCCGGTGATTATGGGCAGGGACGCCATGCTTGTTTACCAGACAATCATGTGGGATGACATTGAAAGGTGGACCATGAAAACTGAGGAGCTCTGCAGAGAACTTGAAAAAAGGGTTGAGGAAAAGGTTTGGGCTTGCCCTCCGGACACGCCGAGGGTTATGCTTGCAGGCTCACCCATCATTTGGCCTGACAACTGGAAACTCCCAAACATCGTTGAGGAGGCCACCCCTCAAGGGGTGATTGTTGCCGACGAGTTTTGCTTCGGAGACCGTTTTCTCTTTGACCCTGTTGGTGTGGACGAGTGGACCATGGATGACATGTTTAACGCCGTGGCTGAAAGATATTTGCTTCCATCAACATGCCCATACTTCACATCTGAGGATGGAAACGAGGATAGGGTTAACTGGCTTATAGCCAGAATCAAGGAGCGTCGGGTTGAGGGGGTTATCTACCACGTTTTTAGGGGGTGTATGCTCTATGCCATGGAATACATGCGGATTAAAAGAGCCCTCGACAAAATCAATGTGCCCGTTTACTACCTTGACACAGACTACACAAGGGAGGATGTTGGCCAAATAAAGACGAGAGTTGAGGCCTTCCTTGAAATGTTAAAATCGAGGATTGAACTCTAAAAGGGGTGGACGAGCAATGGCTGTTGTTGCCGGCATAGACATGGGGGTTCAAAACGTTAAAGTCATCCTATTAAAGGATGGCGAAATCCTATCCTATGGTTTGGCTCCATCGGGCTTCGAGCCTGAAAAAGCTGCGGAACAAGCCTTCCGAGAAGCCTTGGAAAAGGCTGGCATAGCCACAAGCGCTGTTGAGCATGTAGCGGCCACCGGCGTTGGGGTGGAGCTCGCCCCCCACGTTAATAGTAAAGTGAGCGTTGTGTCCGCTGACGCGAAGGCGGCGGTCTACCTATACCCTTCGGCGAGAACGGTCATAGACGTTGGGGCTGAGGAGTCGAGGGTTATACGCTGTGATGGCAAAGGAACAGTTCTAGACTTCGCCTTAAACGAGAGATGCGCCGCCGGTGCGGGGGCCTTCCTTGAGGCTATGGCGAGAGCCCTTGAAGTTAGGCTTGAAGAGATGGGTGAACTTTCCATGAAGGCTAAGGGAACCGTTTCCATAAGCGCCACATGCGTGATTTTCGGCGAGTCAGACGTGGTTAGCCTAATCCATAAGCAGGAGCCTAAACATGAAATTGCCAGAGCCATCTACGACGCTTTAGCCGAGAGGATAACCTCCATGATCCACAGGGTTGGCTTGGAACCCGACGTTATGCTGGTGGGCGGGGTCGCCAAAGACGTGGGGTTCGCCGCCGCCCTAAAAAGGAAGCTTGAACTTGAAATCCTCATACCGGAGCGTCCGGAGCTGGTTGGGGCTCTTGGCGCCGCCCTACACGCCATGGAAAAGGTTGGGGGCAGCCGAAAATGAGCGATAAAGGCGTTGAGTACTGGCGTTGGAGCGAATACCGCCTAACAATTCCAAAAGTTAAACCGGAAGAGGCCAGAGTCATAACCGCCGGCATAGACGTGGGCTCAGTGAGTTCAAAAGCCGTGGTGATGGTTGACGGCGAAATATACGCGTTAGGCGTCATGCGAACCGGATCCAGCAGCCCTGACAGTGCCAGAAAGGTTTTGGAATACGCTCTTGAAGGAACCGGGCTCAGGTTAAGCGATATAAACTACATTGTGGGCACAGGCTATGGACGTGTAAATGTTCCAATGGCCAACAGCACTGTTACTGAGATTGCGTGCCATGCGAAAGGCGCCAACTACATTTGGGGTCCATCCGTCAGAACAATTCTGGATGTGGGAGGCCAAGACATTAAAGCTATAAAATGCGATGAAAAGGGAAGAGTGCTGTCCTTCCTAATGAACGATAAATGCGCAGCCGGCACGGGCAGGGGTATGGAGGTTCTCGCCGACCTTCTGAAAATCCCCATAGAGGAGATGGGCGCAACATCCCTAAAGGTGGATAAGGAGCCAGATCCCGTGAGCTGCACGTGTGTAGCCTTTGCAAGAACAGAGGCCATAAGCCTACTGCGTAGAGGATGGTCGAAGGAGAAGGTTTTAGCCTCCTACATAAGGGCCATGGCCATTCGAATGTGCAACCTCCTCGAAAGGGTTGGATGCGAAAAAGACCTCGTAATAACCGGCGGGCAGTCAAAGAACATAGGCATAGTCTCCAGAGTGGAGGAAATCACAGGCATTAAGCCGCTTCCACCACCGAACTGGAAAGAAAACGGCCGAGACCCAATGGCTGCGGGAGCCATAGGCGCCGCCCTCTTCGCCAAAGCCCTATACGAGAAAAACCAAAACAAAGCATAGGCGCAGCCCATGATAATTTATTATGGTTATGCGGACGGTTCAGGCGAATACTACATAGTTGTGGATTCCGAGAAATGCAACGGTTGCGGCGAATGCGTTAAACACTGTCCCCAAAAAGCTCTCGAAACAACCACAATCCTAGTGGACATCGAGGAGCAACAAATAGCCCAAGTAAAAGAGGAATACCGCAAAAAAATCAAATACACATGCGCGCCATGCAAACCAGAACAAAAAACGCCGCCATGCGTCTTATCATGCAAATCGAAAGCAATCACATGCGTTTGGAAAACTGTTTAAATTGCCTAGATAAACAACATTGCCATGCGGGTTTATATTTTGAGCTTGACAGCAAAAGTGAAATAAGAATTGATTTGGAGTTTAATTATTAGTGTGAAATGAATGTTTTCCTCTAAAATGTGCCGTTTACCCTTTGCCCTCTCGTTAGTTTTATTGCTTGTGTTGGTGCCTTTGTCCAGAAGTGTTTTTGCACAGGGTGCGGGTGGGGAGTCGGATAATAGGGCTAGGGCTGTTGAGAGGGCTTTGGAGATTCTCCGCAACGTTGTCGGCCTTGACGTGGACGCCTACAATTGGAGTGACAGTTCATACAAGAAAGAGCTGTACTGGAGTTTGTTGCATGAGTTTGTGATTTTTGATTTTTGGAATGACGAAAGCGAGTTGATGGTGACGGTGGTATTTGCGGATGGGCGACTAAAGAGTGCCAGCGTATTACCGCGCAAAGGCATGCCGCTTATGGTTTACGTGGCTGATGGTATGGCGGTGGCGGTTGACAGGGCTTTAAGCATTATCCGCTGTGTGGTAGGTCTCAACGTGGATGCCTATAATTGGAGGGTTCGTGCATACGGCAAGGATTTATTCGGAGAAGTTTTATTCTGGAATTTGCCGCACGAATTCGTGGGTTTTGATTTTTGGACTGATGGAAGCCGGTTAGATGCATACGTAGATTTTGTGAACGGAAAAATACAGAGCATTAACCTATTCCCACATGAAGGTGCGCCGCTAATGGCTAGGGAGGTTCAACAAGCCGCCAACGAGGTTGAGGCTGCTAAAGGTTTTCTGGGCAGATACCAAGCGTATTGCGGAGCAGCACACGTGGAAGATTTCAAAGCCATACTGGACGCTGTTGAACCCAAAACAAACACCCTAAAAGTTTACGGAAATATCAAATTTGAGGCGAAATATGATAAGTCGTTCGTTGAATGGGAGAACCGCACAATTGACACCGCAACTTTCAGTTGGATATACACGTTTAAGGGAGTCGAAGCCTTTGACAAGCGGTTAAGCATCTCCTTTAGGAATGGACACTTTAACTCTCTCATTGATAACTGGAGCTTCTTCAAAATCGGCAGTTATGACATAAATGTCGACGAGGAAAAAGCCATAGAAATCGCCGTGAACACAGCCAAAAACTACTCTACTAGGGTTTATATGGGCATGGATGCTGAGGGCAACGAAATATGGGAAGAAGTAAAGGGTTTCAAGGTGGTTGGAGTTAAAGTGAAGGGATTATCCTTTGCAAACGGCCTTTTGGAAAATGAAACACGCGGCGGAGACCCATTAACACTTTATCCAGCATGGACGGTAGTCGTTTACTTTGACAAGGTTTATGCCGGAGGAATCTATGGCGTATGGCTAAATATATGGGCGGACACAGGTGAAATATGGCGAATATATCCTCTCACGGGGCCATTAGGGATTCCTCCAGACATGGTTCCCGTAGAGGGCGACGAAGAACAAGAAAACACCACACCAAACAATGGAACAGGACTAACCTCCACACAAATTGCCCTAATAGCCCTGCCAATCTCCGCTGGAATAGCTTTAACAGTACTTAAACTCTACATGAATCGGAAAAGGATCCCCACGAAAAATAACATGCCATACCCGAATCAAGCTTCTTAAAACTCGCCCTCACAGCACCGCCACACTATGAGCTCTCCGGATTTATTCGGGTTTCTCCCAAAACAAAGAAAACTGGAGACTTCTCCCGCAAACCCCCATTTTTTCTGTTTTGGAAGAAGGAGGTGGTAAGTTTTGAATGAAACTGCGGCTATGATGTTGGGTTTTGTGTGCGGCGTTATAGTTGGCGCGTGGATTAGCCCGCATCTTTCATCTTTATTAAACATGTTGGAGGGAAAGCTTCTTGAGCGAGAAAGAAAGGCGGAAGAGAAAGAGGAGGGTTAGGCGCAAACCAAGCTTACAGGCGCAGGTTGACCAACAGCTTCTCTATCAACTGCAAGTTGAAAACATGGCTATAAGCACGGCTCTCAGGCCTGATGAATGGCGCATAAAAAGGAGGGTTCACGACAGTTATGTTTCTTAGGGTC
>JAWBRY010000043.1:0-9718 GCA_038843545.1 Bathyarchaeia archaeon
TTCGACGCGGAAGAAGTAACCTTCCGCCTTGAAAAGCTACATAATCTCCGCCTGATACGCCAGACAAAACAGCCCTATTTGGGCTATACGCTGAACTATGCGGGCTACGACTGTCTAGCGATAAACGCCTTCGTGAAAGCCGGTGTCCTAGAGGCGTTTGGCAAACCGTTGGGCGTGGGCAAAGAGGCCGACGTTTATGACGCTTTAACGCCATCGGGTGAACGCATAGCCATAAAATTCCACCGCTTGGGCAGAATAAGCTTCCGCCAAACAAGGCGAAAACGCGACTGGACAAGGGAGGATGTGAACTGGCTGCTGCGCTCGAGAAAAGCCGCAGAAAAAGAATACCAAGCCTTGACACTTGTTTATCCAGAAGGCGTAGCAGTTCCAAAACCCATAAGCCAAAACCGCCACGCCATAGCCATGAGCGCCATTGAAGGCGCGGAGCTCGCCCAGTGCCGCGAAATCCCAAACCCCCGGAAAGTTTTGCTAGAAATCCTAAGCAATGTTCGAAAAGCCTACTTAAAAGCCGGAGTGATCCATGCAGACCTAAGCGAATACAACATCATCCTAAAACCGGACACGCACATCCTCATAATAGACTGGCCCCAATACGTGACGAAGGAGCACCCCAACGCCCAGCAACTCCTAAAACGCGACATAGAAAACGTAATCGCCTTCTTCAAACGCAAACACCTGCTGGAAGCCAACTTGGATAAAGCCTTAGCCTACGTAACTGGAAAGGGGAGAAAACCCGCCGCCATTACCTTTTAAGGGTGTCCAAAATTATGTAGAGGATGTTGTTGCCCCGGAGCAGAATGTTTCCATAGTTGGCTATGGGCTGGTCTTCACGGCATTCGGTTGCACCCTCCAAGAGGATGTTCATGTGCCCATCACACCTAACCATCCTACCCCTATACTCACAGCCATTCTTCAAAACAACAGCCACATTCGAGTTCAACTGTTTAACGAGGACGTTTAAAGGCTTCTTGCTAGGCTCCATAACAGCACCTTTAGACTCACTCAACATAATCCACACAAACGTGGCATATAAAAGTTTTATGAAAAAGTTTCCGGAAAGCAAAAGCCGAAAAATCGAAAAAGCTGCTATCCAAAGAATTTAAAACATTTAAACACTGAAGTTTATGGTGGAGAAGCTTATGCATAAAGTGCAAATAGATGGGGAAAACCTAACCATAGAGGATGTTGTTGAAGTCGCCTATGAAAGGGCGAGGGTATCCATACCGGAAAATGTGAAAGTCAAGGTGGAGAAAAGCCGAAAGGTTCTCGAAAAACTTCTGGAGAAGGGTGAAATAGTCTACGGCGTAAACACAGGCTTCGGAGCCCTAAGCAACACGGTTATACCAAAGGAGAAAATTAAACAGCTTCAGACAAACCTAATCCGAAGCCACGCCGCAGGTGTTGGAAAACCATTAGGCAAAGACGTTGTGAGGGCCACCATGCTTTTGAGGGCTAACACTTTGGCTAAGGGCTACTCGGGCGTCCGCCCAATAATCATCGAAACCCTTGTGGAGATGCTGAACAGGGGGGTGCATCCAATAATACCCGCCAAAGGCTCCGTCGGCGCCAGCGGAGACCTAGCACCCCTGTCCCACATGGCCTTAGTGCTCATGGGTGAGGGTGAAGCCGAATATATGGGTGAAATTCTAAACGGGGGAGAAGCCATGGAAAAAGCTGGATTAAAACCAGTCCAATTGGACTACAAGGAGGGTATAGCCCTAAACAATGGAACCCAATTGATGACGGCTATAGCTGCCCTAAACATCCATAAAGCAGAAAACCTCATCAAAGCGGCGGAAGTGGCTGCAGCCCTCTCAATGGAAGCCCTGCTGGGCGTTGCAGAAGCCCTGGACGAAAAAATCCACAAGGTTAGACCCCACAATGGGCAAATCACCACAGCCAAAAACATTAGGGAGCTTATTGCCGGAAGCAGACTTGTCAGAACAAGCAAAGAAGTCCTGGCTGACGCTGGGCGGCCCCACGACCCCTACAGCCTAAGATGCACACCGCAGGTTTTAGGCGCCGCCAAAGACGCTTTAGCCTATGCGAGGAGAATTGTGGAAACCGAAATAAACTCGGCCACAGATAACCCCCTGATTTTTCCAGACGAAGGCGTATGCCTATCCGGCGGAAACTTCCACGGGCAACCCATATCGCTGGCAATGGACATGCTTGGAATAGCCTTAGCCATGGTCGGCAACCTCTCAGAAAAACGCATAGCCCGCCTCCTAGACGAAAAACTAAGCAACGGCCTGCCAGCCTTCCTAATACCACCCCAAACAGAGAAAGGCCTACACAGCGGCCTAATGACAGCCCAATACACGGCGGCAGCCCTAGCCTCAGAAAACAAGATTTTAGCCCATCCAGCATGCGTAGACTCCATACCAACATCCGCCAACTTCGAAGACTTCGTAAGCATGGGGACAACAGCGGCCCAAAAAGCCTCCCAAATACTGGAAAACACAGAATACATAGTAGCCATAGAACTTCTCTGCGCAGCCCAAGCCATAGACATCCGTGGACCGGAGAAACTTGGAAAAGGAACACGAAAAATCTACACAAAAATCAGAAGCCTAGTGCCCATGATAAAAGAGGATAAAGTAATAGGCAAAGACATAGAAAAAATCCGGCAGACAATCCAAAACGGAACCTTGTTAGAAAAACGTGATTAATGGTCGGGCGGGCAGGATTTGAACCTGCGACACTCCGGTTTCCGCTTACCCTTGTACGCTTGGTAGGCTGAGAAGCACCCGCCATAGGCGGATGTCTACAGCCGGAAGCTCTACCAAGCTGAGCTACCGCCCGCCCAAGCTAAATTTAAATTCGAGAAAGCCGATTTAACCGTTTCGCAGTTTAGCCCTCTACCAAACGGCTTTTCTGGCTGTTCTAAGCCAGAAGGCACACCAGAGTATACAGAAGCCCAGCGTAGTCCACAGGAGGAAAACCAACATTTTAACAGCGTCTAGAGCCAACTCCTCAAACATTTCCGAAGCCTCTCCACACGTCCTATGACCGAATCCCTTAAAAGCAAATTTCCACAAGTGAAATAGGCTTACAAACAAGCATATTTTGTGGGGTGATATATGCCAACGTTGAAAGTAAGCCATTTATAAACAAAAACCAACAATTTCTCAGCCGAAAGGGAGAAAGGGGAAGGCTTCATCACCCAAAAGAAATAAGCTTTTTAAGTTTTAAACATGTTTAAACTTTATTTGCCTAAGGCGGGAGAGCACATGGTCACCGTGTTCACTTCAGGCTTTTTCGACCCCATACATAGGGGTCACATAGCCCTCTTCAAGGAGGCCAAGGGTTTAGGTGACAGGCTTGTGGTTCACACCCATAGGGATGAGTGTTGTGTTAAGAAGAAGGGTTACGTTTTCATGCCCCTTGAAGACAGAGTTGAGATCCTGCGTTCAATAAAGTACATCGACGAGGTTGTCATCTGCGATTCTGGATGCGATTTAACCGTTGCAGATTTCCTGGAGAAACTTAAGCCAGATATATTCGCTAAGGGTGGAGACAGAACCATAGAAAACCTTCCAAAAAAGGAGGTTGAAATCTGCAGAAAACTGGGCATAAAAATAGTCTTTAACGTTGGAGGGGGGAAAATCCAAAGCAGCAGCTGGATAATAAACAACTTCATAAAAAACGCTGTTGGAAGCAGCACGAAAGTCTAGTTTAGAAAACAGCTAAAATCGCCAACCACAGCCCACACCACTAGAATTTGCTTGTAAAAGAGTGAAACACTTGGATAAGTGCGTGTCTCTCAACTGAAGCTCTCATGCAAGTTTATGGCTCCCTTTTAGCCCTCACTTCGGTTGAAAGCTTTTCCGCTTCGGCTTTTACGCCCACGGGCCTTCGCCTTATTATAAGCCTCCATTCAACTTAAGCCAGCAATCCAATGAACCAGCTTTTGTTGAGGCCCAAGTAGACTATGCCCTAATTCAATGTTTCGGGGGTCGAAGGTTGATAGATACATTAATATATTAACTGTTAAAGTTATTTAATTCCCGTTAAAGTGCATGGAGGAAGTAGGTTGTACGGTTATGCTGGCAGAATTCTCCACGTGGATCTAACAACTGGAAAGACGCGCACAGAGCCATTGAATGAGGATTACGCTAAAAAGTACATTGGCGGCATAGGTCTTGGAATGCGGTTGTGGCTTGACCATTCAAAGGCTGGTGTTGACCCTTTTAGCCCAGAAAACCCGCTGGTCTTGACCGTAGGTCCAACCGCCGGCACTGTTTGGCCTACCGGCGGTAACGGCCATGCTTTTGTGGCTAAGTCTCCGCAGAGCTATGGCATAGCCGAGGCCAAATCCCACGGCAGCTTTGGCACAGAACTGAAGCGGGCTGGATATGACGGAGTCATTTTCCATGGAAGGGCTGAAAAGCCTGTCTATGTTTGGATCGACGACGATTCTGTTCAGATTTTGGACGCCTCCCACCTTTGGGGCAGGTCGCCAGCTGAAACGGAAGACGCGATAAGGGAGGAGTTGGGCGACTACTATATTCGCGTGGCTGCCATTGGACCTGCCGGAGAAAAGCTTGTGCGAATAGCATGCATAATAAATGATAATTCTAGGGCTGCTGGCAGATGCGGCCTCGGCGCCGTCATGGGCTCGAAGAATTTGAAGGCTATTGCTGTACGTGGGACAAAGGATGTTATGGTTGCTAAGCCCGACGAGTTTCTAGAGTTTGTTAAAGAGTTTCATGAACGAATGAAGGGTCCGGCCACGAAGAAATATAGGACTTTGGGCACTCCTGAAAACGTTTTGGTTCACAACGCCTTGCATTGTATGCCAACCCGCAACTACAATAATGCGCATTTTGAGGCTGCGGAGAAGGTGAGCGGCGAATACCTGAACGCGAGGTATGTAGCCAAAATAATCGGCTGCAGCTCATGTGCCATGAGATGTGAACACGTCTGCGTTGTCAATGAAGGCCCGTATAAGGGGGCCATGGCTAGGGTTGAATATGAACCCTTGTGGGCTATGGGTCCCTACTGTGGAGTTGACCGCCTCGACGCCATTATTAAGGGTTGCGAGCTTTGCAATTATTATGGCATAGACTCCATCAGCGCCGGCGTAATCGTCGGTTTCGCCATGGACTGCTTCGAAAACGGTATCCTAACAGCAAAAGACATGGATGGCATTGAAGCCCGTTTCGGCAACCATGAAGCAATGGTGAAGCTTATCGAGAAAATTGGTAAACGGGAGGGTATAGGCGACATTTTAGCTGAAGGTGTGAAGATTGCCGCTGAAAAGATTGGTAAGGGCGCCGAGAAGCTTGCCCAACACATTAAGGGCGTTGAGGTTACGGGCTATGACTTACGCTGCTTGAAGACGGCGGCTTTGGGTTACGCTGTCTCCTTCCGTGGTGCCGACCACAATAGGCATGGGGCTTACGCCTTCGACGTGAAGGGCAAGTTTAACAGGCTTAAGTATGAGAAGGGAAGAGCCAAATACGTCAAGGACATCGAAGATGTTTACACGATTATCGACTCGCTGATCATCTGCAAGTTCTCAAGGGGCACATATTACAAGGAGTTTGAGGACCTGGCTAAGGTTTACACGCTTATAACTGGTTGGGAGACGACGCCTGAGGAGATGCGTTTGAAGGGCGAGCGGATAAACAACCTTGCAAGGGTTATCAACGTGCGGGAGGGCTTAAGCCGCAAAGACGACACACTTCCATGGAAGGTTATGAATGTGCCGATTCCAGATGAAGGCCCATCAAAGGGCGCCTATGTCAGCCAAGAGGAGCTTGACTTGATGTTGGACGACTATTACGAGGTGCGGGGCTGGACCAAGGATGGCATACCAACGCCTGAAAAGCTTAGGCAGTTGGGCATGGACGACCTAATCCCTATCGTGGAGGCGAAAATCCATAAAGTTTAGGAGGCGTTATCATGGTTAAGATTCATGAGAGAAAGTTTGTCTCGGCTGACGCTGACAAGTGTGTGGGCTGCCAGGTTTGCGAGTACATTTGCGCTTGGACCAAGGAGAAGGCCTTCAACCCGTTGAAGTCCAGAATTCGTGTTGTTAGACTTAACCCGTTGGTTAATATTTCCATCACTTGTAGGCTTTGCGAGGATCCGCCGTGTGTGGCTGCCTGCCCAAGGGACGCCTTAACCCAGTCTGAGGAAAACGGCACCATATTGGTGGATGAGGACAAGTGCAACGGCTGCGGATGGTGCATTGAAGCCTGTGATTATGGGGCGATTTCGCTTCACCCAGACAAGAAGGTGGTTTTTGTCTGCGACCTATGCAAGGACAAGCCAGACGGCCCTCAATGCGTTAAATGGTGTCCAGAGGAAGCCCTAGACCTTGTCACGGCGGACGTTTTGGCTCAGAAAGCCCGTATAACGGCCACCAAGAAGCTTTTCCAAGAAGCCCTAAAAGTGGCTCCACTAACGTAAACCAAACCCACCCTTTTTATTCTCTTTCTTCCAGAATCTGAGCTGGTTCCGTATAGGACTGCTGAGAAGGGCCGGAGAAAATCACCGATTTAATGTCTGTTTAGGTTTTGCCCCACATTCCCGCAGCCCCTTTTCCCACCAAGAAGTAAAACATTTAGGGAAAAGCCAAAACATACCATAAAACGTGGGGAAGGGCGCCATCAAAACATGAAAAAGCCAAAAACCTCCACAATCCTCCTAGCCTCCTTCACGATCCTAACAATACTCTCCATCCTAGCCGTGTATGCGGTTCACCAAACCCCAACGGAAGAAACCGTGTCGCAAACTCTATGCACCTACACGAGCACAGCCACGTACGACTACACGGCGATGCTCCAAACACCAAATATCATCTACAACAACAAAACCACCCTAAAACCAGAAGACCAAACCCCTATATATACAAGGCTGACACGTCAAATCAACCTAACCCTAACCTACACTTTTAATGCAAGCCTTCCAGCAGAAACCCAGATAACCTACACTATAACCCAAACCCTAAAAACCACCGCTTGGACCCACCAAATCCATGCAGTACCAGCCCAAACCACAAGCCAAACCGAAATCCAGATAAAGCTACCGCCAATATTCAAAGCCGAACTGGATCAGATCAAAAGCAGAATAGACACGGAAACCGGAACCACAACAGCCGCATACACCCTAGAAATAACGCCAACCTTCACGGTTGAAGCCAACACATCAGCAGGCCAAATCCACCAAACCTTTACGCCCACCTTGACCGTAACATTCCAACGCACAGAAAAGGGCGAAATAATAAACCTAGAACCCCTCCAACAGGAGAAAACAGGCTGCATAACCCAAAGCCAAACCATAACATGCTCAGAAGCCATAAACCAACGCTATATGGCGTATAGCCTAACAGCCATAGCCCTAGCAGGCTTAGCCTTCTCCGCATACTTCCACAACAAAACAAAACCAAAAACCACGAAAAAATCGATAGAAAAACTAATGGCGCCCCACAAAGACCTAATAGCTGAAACCTCCCAAAAACCACCCACAACCGAAACGACAATAGAGGTTAAAAGCCTAGAAGATTTGGCGAAAATAGCAGAAATCCTCGCAAAACCCATCCTCCACACAACAGAAGCAGACCAACACACCTTCTACATAATGGACAACAACGTAAAATACCAGTACAAAACCTAGAGGGGGCTATCAATTTTGCAGCCAGCCACCAACAACAAAATTGACGTTTAAATAGCCTTCACGGAAGAACAGCCGACAAAAAATCCACAATTCTACGGCTTGCAGCCTCAACCTCCCCAGACAAGCCTTCCCCAAAATCCACGCTTTTAGGCGCAATCAAGAGAAGCCCAACATTCGCCCCAACAGCCTCAGCCAAATAGTCACAGAAAACCCGCAAAGGCAACATGTGAGTCGAAATAGCCGGAAAAACCCGCAAATGCTCCGACCGAACAAAACGGTATTCGCCCGGCTCCAAACCCATAACCGCCGCATCCACGATCAAAACGTGGGAAGGCCTAAAATCTACAATATGCTGAAGGAAACTCTCCGGGACAGTTTCACACTCGATCAGCAAAACGTTTTCTGAAACCCTCCCCTGCAAGTCCCGAACAACCTTCACGCCCACAAAATCGTCCATACGAATGGGGTTTCCAACCCCGGCAACCACAACTCTTTCGGCGCCGGAAAGCCACTCCCTTAACTTTTTCTCAGCAGAACTTTCCACAACCAAAAAGGACGTTCTCCAAAAGTAAAATAGAGGAGTGTAAAAGGGTTTATCTTTGCACTTTTTTGATGAGCTTCCCTTCGCTATTATAGATTTCCACTGTTAATGGCATTTGTCCAAAAGCGAAGTGGGTGGCGCATCCAAAGCATGGGTCATAAGCTCTAAAGGCCATTTCCACCATGTTAAGCAAGCCCTGGTCAACTTTGCCGCCGTGAATCAAACCCTTAGCCGCGTTCCGCACCGACATGTTAATCGAAGGCGCATTATTCACAGTAGCCACAATCAAGTTGACATCCTTAACCAGCGCATTCTCGTCCAAAACATAATGATGAATCAAGGTGCCCCTGCATGCTTCAACAACGCCAACACCTTCACCCGGCTTGCCCGGCTTGTTCCGCACATTGGTGCTTGTGATCTCCGGGTCCTTAACGAGCTCCACAGCCCTCTCAGCAGCATACAAAAGCTCAATGAGCCTAGCCCAGTGATAGGCTAACGTGTGGTGGACTGGTTTCCCGCCTAAAGTTTTGAACAAAAGCTCGTATTCTTCTTGGGCTAAGGGCGTCGCCATCCCTTCTGCAGCGTTGAGCCTTCCAAGGGGGCCGACGCGGTAAACGCCGCTTTCAGGTCCATCCACAAAGCCTTTCCATCCAACCTTCTTGAGGTACGGCTGCTTTACATAGGTCCATGGCTCCACATGCTCCGCAATGTGCTCCAAATAGTCTTTAGCCTCAAACTTTGCAAACTCCTTGCCGTAAGGGTCTACGACACGTATTTTGCCATCGTAAAAGTTCACCTTATTGTGCTCGTCAACTAAGCCCATGTAGTAGGTGCGAAGCGTGTAAGCATCACTCTTAACTAGTTCCACGTATTTGCTGTTTTCCAAGACTATGTCGTGGAAAAGCTTCAACGAGAACTTTGCAAACTCAACGGAGGACTTCACCATCTTCTCAATTTCTTGCCGGTTTTCCTCACTTAAGGGCTTGGATACGCCGCCGGGCAGCCCGCAAACTGGGTGGGTGGCTTTTCCACCTATCAACTCGACAATCCTTTGCCCGTAAGCCCTATGCTTAATAACCTCCTTGGCAACGTCTAATCCAGCCTTCTCGATGACGCCTAGAATGTTGCGTTTTTCAGGCGGTGCGTCTGGCCCAACCACGAAATCCGGTCCGCCCAAATAATAGAAGTGGAGCGTGTGGTCGTAAATGTAATAGCCACAGTACATGAGTTCGCGGAGTTTTTTGGCTGCTGACGGCGGCTCCACATTGAAAGCCGCGTCTAAGGCTTTTGTTCCAGCCATGTGGTGGGCAACCGGGCAAACGCCGCAGATTCGGCTTGTTAAGAGCGGCATGTCCTCAGCTTTGCGTCCAATACAGAACTTTTCGAAGCCGCGGAGTTCCGGAATCTGCAAGTAGGCGTTTTCCACATCGCCGGCGTCGTTTAGGAAAATGGCTATTTTACCGTGACCCTCAAGCCTCGTGATTGGGTCTATTATGATTTCTTTCATCCGCGAATCACCCTCCTCCTCAA
>JAWBRY010000044.1:0-9648 GCA_038843545.1 Bathyarchaeia archaeon
TGTGGCGGCGTTCATTTGGCTTGCAAAGTAGCTTATGGCTGCGGCAGCCGCTATTATGGCGGCTACACCAACGCCTGTTAAAGCCAGAAACGTGGCGTAGCTTATGTTTAGGGCGTTTTGGGCTGCTGTGGCTATCCAGCAGGCTGCCGCATACACTTTTTGGGCTATGGCTGCGCCTAGGCTTGTGCGCATAAACATGCCTATGGCGGTTACCACCTGCATGGCACTGCTTAAAAC
This sequence comes from Bathyarchaeia archaeon, assembly GCA_038843545.1. Lineage (GTDB taxonomy): Archaea > Thermoproteota > Bathyarchaeia > Bathyarchaeales > Bathycorpusculaceae > DRVP01. The sequence goes on from JAWBRY010000044.1 coordinate 238, forward strand.
GCGGGTCTGCTCGGCGTTCAGCAAGCCGAACTGGTGGGCTATGTGGGCTATGGCCGTTCCAGTGGCGCCTAGACCAGCAACTGCGGCGCCTAAGCTTCGGATGCGCGTTGTCAGTGCTTCGGCGTCCGTTTGGATTCTTGCAAACTCGTGACTGGCACGGTTTATGGCGCGCACCGTTATGGCTATTTCGCGGAAGCTCACGGCAGTCCAGCCTCCGTCTTGGCTTTTTCTAAAGCGTCTAAGACGACGTTTTCAAGCATGGGCAGGTGCTCTTCGACGGCTGGACGGAGAAACGGTTTGGCTTGCGTGTGGCGGGTGCCAAATTCAACAAAAATGGCGTATTCGGCTGAAGCGCCCAACTCAACAGTCCAGCCGCTTGTTTTTGTGTATATGCTGTTTCGCAACCTTCCAGTTCTAACCGGCGCTAAAGCCCTAGCGTATTCACGGGCTTCCATCGCCCACCTTTCCAGATGCTCTTGGATGTTGCGTTGTGCAGCATCGTCTAAACGTTGCAGTGCTTGTTGAAGGTTTTCGGCGCCCTCCACCGTTAAGGCTATTTCAACCGCCATGGGCTTGTCCGCTCCATTTTGGCTTTTTCCGTTTCCGCCATTTGATCAAGTTCGTTTAGGATGACGATGAATTGCTGTATTGTTTTGGCTGGCTGTTTGGCAAGCTGCCTTGGTGTCCACCCGAACTCCTTGCAGAGGCGGAACTCTGTGAGGGCTGAGCATGGCTTTTGGCGTCGGATTGCCCGTATAAAAAAGCCGTTTCTTCTTGGCTTAGGTTGTTTAGGCGATTCACGATTTGACTGAACAATTCGCCTAGGGCTATGGGCACGCCGTTCGCGGGGTCTTCGCTCAAAAGCTTCTCCAGCGTGATGGGTTTGTGGGGCGGCTGCTCTTTTAGGCTTGCCATTATGGTTTCCGCCTGAATAGCCACGTAGTCGGCTGCCACCACCTGCCCGGTCAGCGGGTGATATTTTGTGTGTTTTTGGATTATGCGGCTCCGCTTCGCCCAAGTCAACTCTTGGAAAACGTATTTTCCGGCGTATTCGCTGCCGTATTCCTCGCCGACTGTGACGGTTTCGGTTCGCATTAGGCTATCACCATGTCTCGGGCTATGAAACGGGCTTTTAGGCTTACGAGGTCTTCGATGCGCACTGGTGTTTGCACGTTTTCCCACTTGCAGTACTTGAAAAGTGCATAGTTGGAGCCGCCCAATCCGAATTTCAGGCTGAACTCCGCATCGTTTATCACGTCTTCAAACTCGCTTTTGTCCTCGAACTCGAAGGTTAATTCGCCTGTTAACTCGCGGTGGCGGGCTGGCAGATACTTCGCCAAGTGGGCGTTTGTGCTGCGGATGACTGGAACGGGCTTCAAATTGTTTTCGATGGTGAATTTCCAGTCGGTTACGCGTGTTAAAGCCGCCAAGCCTGAGCCGTCGGCGTTGCCCCGCTGGACAAAGCTTTCCGTGAAGGCAACTGCACCAGCGTAGTCGGCGTAGGTGGCACCAGCAATTTTGCTTGTTCCAACCTCCAAGTCTTGTCCGATAAGCTCCACATTCGCCTTGACAAGCTCGTCTATGCCGCATTCCACTGTTAGCTTGTCGATGCGCATGCCCTTGTAGAGGAGGCTGACGATGTCGGTGGCGGAGCTAAACAAACCCTTAAACCACAAAACTTGAACGCTCAGGCTGCTCAAGGTCTGCGCGTGCTGGATAAAGCTTATCGGCGCGTCGCTTGGCAGTATGTGGCTTATCCTAAGCGTTGGCTTCCGCAGTCCCCTCTTGATGGCGGCGAGGTCTCTACTGCCGACGCCGCGAACCTTCACGAGGCTTGGGTCTATGGCGGCGTCAACGTTTTCAGCGTTCACGCTAATCATTGTTGGGTTGGCTGGCGTTTGTCCATAGACAGACTCTTGCACATAATACACGCGGCACTCATGCGCTCCATATGTTTCAGGCATTTGCATTTACACCCCCAAATCCACGAAGGACCATGATTTTAGGACAAGCTCGGTCCTGTAAATGATGGGTTTAACGTCAACACGGTCAAGGTTGCGGAAGCCAGCCACATCCATGTAGGCTATGCCTTCAGCCGGGCTTTTGCGGTTCAGCCCTATTACGCGGTTAACCTCCTCCACCATTTTGTGGCGTAGGCTGTCTTCCCGAGTCCAAACATTAACGCGGATTGTGTAAACGCGTCTACGCAGTCTACCAGTCAACTCGACTTTGGTATCGGCACATTCAGCCAAGCCAACGGTTACATGCCCATCCAAATCGCCTGACAACGCCTCTTGGCTCAGCCACTCGCGGCTAACTTGGATGTTGGCTAGGCTCCCGTCCTCCTTGACAACATGCATGTTTGCCCGCAAAAGCTCTATTACAGCGTCAACCGGGTCAACGCCTTCAACCATCAGCTTAACAGCCTCCTGCAAACCGCCTTATAGTAGGCTGTTTCACCCCTCCAAGTGAACGGTTGTACCGTCAAAACCTCATAGTCAACGCCTTTCCATCGGACTTTGTCGCGGCGCCTAAATGGAACAAACGCGTAAACAGCAACATAATCGTTCAAAACGTAGCCCGGCTCAAGCAAAACCTCGTCAACACGAGCCGGATTAACAACGGCTTGAATTTCCAAACCATCGCCATAAGCAACGCTTCCGTCGACAGCTGCAGCCGGATAAAGCGTGATTGTTTCGCCTATAGCCCTCAAAACCTGCGTGAACCGTGTCAGCGGCTCTTGATAGTTGAGGAGTAGCCGCCCAAGCCAGCAGACCGTCGCCATAGCCCACTTGCTTTCGACCGGCGTGTAGTCGGCTTGGCGGACACCCCAAAACATGAACTTGTCCCGGTGTTTTTCAATCACCTTTATGCTGAGGGCTAGGCTTGGCTTGTCGTGGTTCTGCCTAACCCTCCAAAGGATTCCAGCGGTAACCGCATCATAATAGTCGCAGGCTGGACAACGCGAAACCACGTCCAAGTAGCCAGCCCAGCAGACCGCCGGGTTATAGGCGGGGTACTGCGCCGAAGCGCCTATCGAGTTGATGAAGTCGTAGACTTTTTGGCATGTTGTGCTCCAGCCTTCATATTCATACAGGCCTAAAAGCGCGTAGGCCAAACAATCATCATAAACGTGATTCTCTTTTAAGCCTGCACGGTGCCACTTGCCGTCCGCTGGGCTGAACCAGAGCCAAAAGCCTTCGAGGCCTTGCCGCAGAAAATCCGCAGCCCTCTTCATCATGCCCCGGTAAAGAGCCGCGTTCTCTACGTCGTATTTTTCCGCCAGCATCCGCAACCCTATAAGCCCATACAAGCATTCCACATCCATTTCGAGAAGCCAGTTGTCGCCTTCATCAACAGCCCTTGCAAAACCGCCGTAGGGCTGCTGGTCCTGCATGGTTTTTAGGAAAGCGCCAGCCAGCCTCGCCGCATCCAAATAGTCGGCGTCGTCCGTCAGCTCGTAAGCCTTCAATAGGGATGGAATGACGCGACAAGCGTCCACCGCATAATAGTGTTGACTGTTTTCTGTGGACTTGAATCCGCCATAAGCCTTTTTGGCGCCGTTTGTGCACTGTTGGGTCAAAATCCAGTCTGCAAGGCTAACAACTTTGTCGAGGATGGCGGTTTTGCGGCTGCTAAATTGCTCCGCACTATAAGCCTCGTAGAGGAAGTCTATGGCGAAGGCTGCCGCGAAAGCCGCCTTGCCCCAGTTTTGATCCGGCGTGCCCGGCGGAGCCACATAAACGTGTGGCGCGTAATCCATGACAAACTCGTAATAGGCCTCTGGCACTGTTCCCATGCCGGCTAGGCCCTCCCAACATAAGGCTGTTTTAGGTGGGATAGGATGCGCTCAAGCTCGGACTGCAGAACGCTTAGGGGTGGAGCATTGGCCAGCACGCTTACGTTTTTGTCGCCTAGGCTGAAGCTTAGGCCTACCGCCGACCCGCCTGTTAAGTAGCAGATGGCGTATATGGCGGCTAAGACTGTTATGGCTTCCTTTTCGGCTTCCGTGCAGTTCGCATAATCGATTTCCTTGCCAAGCTCAAGTTCAAGGGCAATTTCAGCCCGCTTAATCATCTTGACAATCTTCTCGTCTGGGATGTCCGCCTTGCCAATGTTTAATACGTCCCGAACATCCTCAACGGAGACGCTTGCCAACCAGCCAAGCCCCCGAACACAAAAGGAGGAAAGTCAAATTTAAGCAATTTTCACGTTTTAACGGAAAATTTTTCGACTTTTTTGAATGAAAGCATTAATAAAAATTCTTTTAACAAAAAGGGCTTTTTAAAAAGGTTTAAACATGGTGATATTAGCTATTTAGTCCTTCTAGACTTGTGGATAGTGAAAAGGCATATTAGCGCAGATATTAGGGCAAGGGCTATTATGATGTGGGTTGGGCTTATGTCCGGACCGATTTGGGCTTCTGCGGCGAATGTGTGTAGGACGTCTGCAATTAGGTTTACCGCCAAGTTTAGGGATTCCCCGCATCGGTTTTTGAATGTTGGGTTGTTCCAGTTGTAGCTGTTGTCCATCCAAGTGCATGTTAAGCCGCCGTCGGGGTCGAAGGTTGTGTCGTAGGCAAGCCTTAAAGCCGCATCATAAGCCGTTATTGTTTCGAGTTTTCCGTCAAAATGGAGGAAGACGTTAAAATCGTCCTGGTAGCTGTTTGTCCGCTCCTCCACATAATCCTCGTAATCGCTGTGGTGTCTTTCTTCACCCCAGCATGTTTTTGCGCCCATGACGTGGCCGAAGACCGCTAAATCCGCAATATAATGAGTCATGGCTCCAAGGCGTTTAACAGCCTCAGCCACCCTCCCAGCATTGTAAAGGCTTAGGGCATTCTCGTATTCCTGTTGGGCGCGCACCGCTCCCACGTCGTCCTGCAGCGAGCCGTTGGCGAAAAAGTACACATGATGTTTTGCGGTGTCGCCTATGCCGTCTGGGGCGTTCCCATTGTCTGGAAGCTCCGTTCCATAAAGGTATAAAGCGAGGTTCTCAAGAATGAACTGCTTCTCCTCCGGCGGCAGCCAGTCCAGGGCGTGCTGCGCAATCCAGTCATGGGTTCCATATTTCGGTTTGGCCGGATCAGTGCTGTACCCGCCATTCCCCCAGCCATAAACCCTCAAAACAGCACCATCTACAAAGGCTGAGAAAAGTAGGCATATGACGGCGGCGAAAGCCAGCCCCTTAAACCGCAATGGGGCGCCCCCTTCTACAGAACACGACCTTCAGAATTTAAGCTCTCTCTAAACTTCAGTCATTGCCCTTGAAACTTTATATTTCTCGCTGAATTCCGGTTAAATTGGGGGTTATGAGAAGTCGAAAGAAGTGTAGGCATAAATTGGTGAACGGTTCGAAGCGTAATGGATTTTGCTTTTTCCCTCTACTTGTATTGATCAGTACTCTGCTTTTTCCTTGTATAAAAAGTGTTGAGGCACCGCTGGTGTTGTGGAGCAAAGTCTACTTTAGTGGAGAGGGAAACTGTGTGATTCAAACAATGGATGGGGGATATGCCGTAGCCGGCGGAGCCGACGGGAGAATGGTGCTCATTAAAACGGATGGCGAAGGCAATGTTCAATGGTCGAAGATGTATTGGAATGGAACGGCTTACCTGGTTCTTCAGACAGGCGACGGGGGGGTATATGCTTGCAGGATACATGTATGTCGGATACTTCGACCATGTCGATTATGTTTTTAAAATAGACTCGAAGGGTGTTGTGCAGTGGGCTAAAACGTTTGGAAGTCAGCAAACAAACTCGTATGCCACATCCATCGTTGAAACAGGTGACGGTTTCCTCATAAGCGGTGTAGGAATGATCTACGGCGACCCATCAGGAATGATTATTAAAGTAGACTGGATGGCAATGTTCAGTGGAACAAAACCCTTCCGGAAGCTGGGGCAATCATTAAAATAATTGAAGTCAGCGATGGATACTTGCTTATAGACCATGGTGTTAAGGTTGTTAAGACCGACGCGCTAATAAACGTTGAGTGGGTTAGGAAGTGCGGCGAATCCGAACACTTCTTCATTTCCGCCTCGCAAACTCGTGACGGAGGATGCATCATATCCGGTTTTGAACGTATTCCTGGACCGGTACTGGATTATACTGCCTGGATTGTTAAGGTAGATGCCAATGGAAACGTGGAGTGGGATTTCAAGTATAAACCTGAAGGAAGAAACAGCAAAGCCCTGTCCATATTAGAATGTGATGATGGAGGTTACGTGTTTACCGCTCATGGGGTGGCACCTATTTCGAGAAGGTGCCCGGCATTAAGCCTGCAGGTGAAAGTGCTCCCGGCAACATTTGGCTCGTCAAAATAGCCGCTCCGGTTGATGTCAAACCTCCCACTATAACAATTCTTTCACCTGAAAACAAAACATACACTGTGAGCGATATTCCCCTAATCTTCACCGTGGACGAACCAGCATCATGGATGGCCTACAGCCTAGACGGACAGAACCTTGTAACCATTACTGGAAACACAACTTTACATGGATTATCGGAGGGCTCGCACACACTTGCGGTTTATGCAAAAGACAAGGCTGGAAACCTTGGGACATCTGAAATTATCCACTTTAGCATATCCAGAAAAACAAAACCCCTAGTCCAGGCGGCTTCCAAACAGCATGGATTTTAGCGCCATAACGGTTTTTGCCATGGGAGGAGTTGCCTTTATGCTGTTTTACCGAGAAAAATATGAAGGCGAGAAACACGGGTTAAGGGGCGATTTGGAAAGTTGTCTTAGTCGCCGGTTATCTGGATGGCTAAATCCCCAATCACGAGGAATAACCTAGTCTTTTTTACGCCTGGAATGGCCAAATAAACCGTGTGGGCTAAGCCAAGCCTTTCAAGAAATCGCATGAAGTGGATGGGTACACCGTAAAAGTGGTTTACTTGTAGGTGGGCTGGAAGCCTAACTATGCGGTTTGGCCTCCTAAAATTGTGGGTTAATTTGAGGCTTGCGATCCACTGTTTAAGGATTAAGCTTGGATAGATGGTTGTCCAAGCGTGGAATGTTTGCAGGGCTTTGGTAAACCGCATGGAACGGTGGCGAACAAAAATGTGGGTTAAATCTGGTGTTTTGGCAAACTTAAACTTGAGGATGGGGGTGCTTGCAATGTTGGAGATGCCTAGGTTTTGTGTCATTTTCATGAGGCGGACTGGACGACTAAACAAGTGGCTTGTAATGCCGGTTTGGCTCCATTGTTTGATTATTCCAGCGCTTGGCGTGTATGTGCAGTAAATGCTTAATTTCCGGGCTTGGTAAGTTCCGTCGCTTGGGAACGGGTTTGGGAAATCACTGTAAGTGTAACTTTTGTAGATGTACTGGTTTGTCTCTCCGGGGTCATAATACCTGTAAACATAGTCGCTGTTGAAAAGCACTAGCCAATAATATGTGTTTGCTTGAAGCTCTCCACCACTTACGATGTTGAGTGTCTTCCAATCATCCCAACCACTTGTAAGAGTCCATTCTTCGGTATAGCCGACAAGCGCGCCTGGATAACCATTATTATCAATGTAAATGCCACATTTGACTCTAGGCGTACTATTCAAATATTGTTTGAGGTAAACCGTTATGCTTTCCGCTTGCCCATTTTCGGGGCATAAAAATTTGCATGCTGTGAGATAATTTGCTCCGTAAACGCTTGATGCGCCCTTGACTGTATAGCCAAAAATTGCCATTGCTACCCTTTTCCTATGGGTTCTGGAATGCTACCTCAACTTCAGCTGTCCACTCTTCACCACTGCTTTTGGTGCCTTTGGAAGCCACTATGCGGAGCATGTTTACGGCAGCGTCACTGTTGCCATTAGCCACCGTCACCTCGTTCCATGCAAAATTCGCCTCGTTAGCCCCAAAAACAGCCCTGAAAACAGCTTTCTTGTCTCCAGCCTCGCTTGGACCTTTCGGGTAGCCAGTCGCCATGCCCTTATAATACTTATTTGTGCCGGTTAGGCCTGTCTGTGACTCGTTTTCAGCCGCTGTGCCGTCGCCTACGCCGATGTAAGCGTTTGCACTGTTAAAAGGCGTTAAGCCGGATTCGCCGAGGATCAGCCGCCACATGTAGTTCATGCCCTCGATTAGAAAGCAGTTGTGCTCGCTTTCGTCTATGGTGTATGGTTTAGATTCGCCAACCCGCCGTTTGATGACACGGTACTTCACAAGGCCTCCAACATTCACATTCCGCACCCTTCGCCACCTCCATTCAGTGGTTTCCCGCATAGGCCGGTTCAGCCCAGCCTATGTTCGAGCCACCTCCCGCAACGTGCCGTCTGCGTTCCATGAAAAGGTGAGAGTGAAAAGCAGCTCGTCGCCCATAAACGCCTTAATAGTGTGAACGGTGCCGTCTGCATTCCATGTAAACGTGAATCTCGTGATCTTTTTGCCGCTTGGCGGAGCCATAAGCCCGCTTAAAGCACTGTGAATAGCCTTGTAGGCTTCCTCATAACGCCAGTAGGGAACCTCTTGGCTTGCCATGGCCAATCCCCTTCAATGTTTAGCCGTGTCCACGATTTTTTGAAGCCAAACGGTTATGGCTGTAGGCCCAACCAGCGCCGTGTAAACGTCGAAGGTCATCCCAGCCAAGTCAAGCCCAAGCGCCGAAAAAGCGGCGATGGCCACCGTCCGCAGAAACTTCCGCCAGTTGAAAGGCTTGTCTTGGGCTGCATACCCAAGAAAGGCGTAGATTAAAGCGGCGCCCACCCCTAAACCGATATGCAGAAGGTTCAATTCAGCCATTCACCTCCATCAAGGGCTTTGTTGAGCCGCTTTCCGCCGCTCCGAATGTGGCACCGATGTTTTCGAGGGGAGAAAGGAGAAGCCAAAAACAGAAATTCGCCATCATGTTTTCGCCACCTCCGGAACGGTTTCGGAAGGCTTATCCCACAACTCCCAACCCCATTTAACAGCGTTCTTGCGGAACTCTTCATGGCGGATAAGCCCCAACTCGGCAGCCTTCAACATGTCGGCAATGCTGATCTGCGGGGTTTTCGGCGCACCCCAGTTTAGGCGAACCCTAGCCTCATAGGGGTTTAAGCCAGCCTGAACCAGCAAAGGCGCAAAAATGGAGCGTTCAACCTGCCGCTTAATATAGCGCTGTATGGGCTTTATGAGCATGTCCTGCAGCTCTAAAGCGGCTCTTGCACTGGCCTCCGTGAAGCCTGGCGTGCTAAAAAGCCTTGGCAACGGTGTTTCACAGCCAAGATAAAACTGGTTCACAATGTAGTCAATGTAATACTCGAATCTGGCGCGGGGGTCAATTGTTAAAGGTTTAATGTCGCCTTTTCCGCTGTAAAATAGCCAAACGCCTTCCTCCGGCCTGCTTTTAATGGCTTTCTCAAACTTTTGGATGGTCGCCTCGTCAGCCCTTTCCAGAAGAGCCAAAACATCCGGCCCGGCGTATTTTTCGAA
>JAWBRY010000045.1:0-9597 GCA_038843545.1 Bathyarchaeia archaeon
TGGCGTAGTTTAAGCCTATGCCTTTAATGGCTCTTGGGTCGTAGGCTGGCATTTCAAGGCCTTTAACGCTCATGGAGAGCTCTGGATGCCCATAAATCTCGCATAGCTTCTTTGAACCTAACGCTAAATATTTTCCAAATCCCGCTTTGTAGGCTGTTCGCCAAACTGCTTCCACAAGGACCGCAGCGTTCCCAAAACGCAGGTCTAAGCCCTGCAAATCTTCTTGTGGGATACATCCCTTTTCGTTGAGTTCCATGGCTGCCGCTATAGTGGAGCCCATGCTTATTGGGTCCAGCCCAAACTCGTCGCAGTAATGATTCGCCTTAACAACAGCATCCAAATCTTTAACGGCCGTGCTGCTTCCCAAGGCCCAAATAGACTCATATTCTGGGCCTTCTGAAGCTAAGACTTGGAAGGGCCCAGACTTAACGCTTGTGACCCTTCCACATCCAATGGGGCAGCCCCAACAGGACCTTCGACTGGTCAAATAGGTTTCTGCAAGGGTTTCTCCGCTTATTTTCTCCGCGTCTGGATTAACTCCGGTCTGCCAGTTTTTATAGGGCAACCCGCCAGCCGTGTTAATTATGTTTATTAGTATGGAAGTACCATACGTGGGTAGCCCCACACCTGTAACCGGGTTATTTTTCATGGAATCCAGACATCTTCGTGAAATTTCAGCGAACCTTTCAGGTTCAGCGACTGGAATCTTCTCTTCTCCGGAGACGACGATGGCCTTAAGCTTCTTTGAGCCCATAACGGCTCCTAGACCCGTTCTCCCCGCAGCCCTATGCTCGTCATTCATTATGCACGCCATATATGCCAAATTCTCTCCGGCAGGTCCAATGCAGGCGACGCTTGTGTTTTTGCCGCCAACTTTATCTCTCAACATTCTGCAAGTGTCAAACACGTTTTTGCCCCATAGGCTGCTTGCATCCCTCAACTCAGCCTCTCCATTCACAATGGCCAAATAGACCGGCTTCTCTGAAGCCCCTTCAACCACGATGGCGTCAAACCCTGAAAACTTTAGGAATGGGCCGAACTCGCCGCCTGAATTTGCACTTCCAATGGAACCGGTTAACGGCGATTTCAAAGCCATCACGTGATATCTGCCGGAGGATGGAAAACCCGGCACACCCGTTCCCGGCCCCGTTGCAAATATTAAAACGTTCTCCGGACCCAGGGCGTCAATGTCTCTTGGCGAAATTCCAGCTCTCTCATACTCCTTTAAATATTTGTAGAGGAGATATACGGCGTAACCCTTGCCTCCCAGATATTTCCTCGCAACCTCTTCGGATGTCGGCTCAATTTTCAAGCTTTTTGCCGTCAAGTTTACCCTCAGAATTTTTCCCATATAACCCCTAGGCATTGAAACACCCAATGTAGATTTTCTGTGTAAGCGGATTTAACACTTGCCATTTCAGAAAACCTTAATAGTGGAGCCATGAAACCTAAAGACTGCCATCTTGGAGGATTTTGTTTGGCCCGCATAACTGGAGGTGAAGTTTTAAAACGCTGCCTAGTTCAGGAGGGTGTCCGGTATGTTTTCGGTGTCCCCGGAGACCAGCTTTACCCATTACTGGACGCCATTTACAAAGATAGGCGTATAGAATTCATAACAATGCGCCATGAGGCTGCGGCAGCTCATGCAGCTGACGCTTGGGCACGGGCAACCGGGCAGCCTGGAGTTTGTGTGGGAACAGTTGGCCCGGGCGCTGCAAACCTCGTTGGGGGAGTTTACCCAGCTTTTGCGGACAGCTTACCAATAATCGTTATTACTGCTCAAAATCAGTCTTGGCGCTCCTATCCAGATCAAGGCTCCCAGCAAGGCCTCGACCAATTAACCCTTTTCAAGGCTGTTACAAAGTGGAATGCTTTCGTATCCCATTGGAAACGCATACCCGAACTTACCCGTTGGGCTTTTAGAGTGGCAACTTCCGGAAAACCTGGTCCGGTGCATCTCGACTTCGCTTCAGATGTTCTATTCCAAACAGGAGAGGAGGAGGACGTGGAAATGATTCCTCCGAAAAGTTACAGAGCTTTAGAGAGGCCCGTGGCGGAGCCGTCCCTTGTAAATCGAGCAGCCAAAATGCTTGCAGACGCAAAAATGCCTCTAATCCACGCCGGCGGCGGTGTTCTCAGGTCTGGAGCTTCAAAAGAGCTTATAGAGCTGGCCGAATACTTGCAGGCACCAGTCACAACTTCAATGAGTGGGAGGGGGGCAATACCGGAGGACCATCCTCTTTGCCTCATTCCAGCGGCCCCTGGAAACGGAGCCATTGTAGCCCAAGCCGAGGCCGACATGGTTCTGCTTGTGGGCTGTAAACTCGGAGCCTTAGACATGTGGGGGAAACCGCCAGCATGGGGAGAACCATCTAAACAAAAGGTCATCCAAATAGATATTTCGGACGAGATGATAGGCTTAAACAGGCCTGTAGATTTGGGGATTGTTGGCGATGCCAAATCAGCCCTTAAAGCCCTATTAGAGGCGGTCAAAAAGTATACGCCACCAAGGAGGGAGAATCCGCTTCTTCAGGATTATAAGCGTTTGGAAAAAATGTGGCTTGAAAATTTTGAGGAAATGTCGAGGCTGGACACCGTGCCGATCCATCCACTGCGCCTAGTGAGAGAGGTTAGGGAGTTCTTTCCAAGAGACGCCATAGCTGTTGTTGATGGCGGAAACACAGCTGTCTGGTGCTTCTATCTAAATAGGGTTTACGAGCCAAACACCTATCTGAGCTGTGTAAGCGGAGATTCTGGTCACTTGGGTGCTGGCATACCTTACGCCATCGCAGCGAAACTTGCCCATCCGGAGAGACATGTCTACTGCATAACCGGCGACGGAGCTTTCGGATTAAACATTCAGGAGCTTGAAACTGCAAGCCGCCTCAAACTGCCAATGGTGTTCGTTGTTCTAAACGACTGTGCATGGGGGATGATAAGGGCTGGACAAACACTGTTCTATTCAAGGAGACACATCGGAGTTGACTTCTCAGACATAAGGTATGACGAAATTGCACGGGGCATGAACTGTTATGGCGAAAGGATTGTTGAACCATCCCAAATAAAACCAGCTTTGCAAAGGGCTGTGGACTCTGGAAAGCCAGCTGTCCTAGACATCAAAATTAACAGGGAAGTAATCCCCCCAGACTTCACTACTTTGGCTTTGATATGGCTTGAAGGATGCGAAATGCCTGAAGGGGAAAAGAAGGCAGTGGAGGAAATCGCTGAAATAGCGTGATCCACCATCTTTCCTTTTCTGTGTAAGAGCAAAGAAAGGGGAGAAAGTTTAGAAATCTACCGTTTTACCCTCAAACGCGCAGATAAACAGCTTCTTGTAATCTTCAGCTGTGGGAACTCTGGGGCTTGCTATAGTGCCTGTGGATCCTAAAGCCCTTTCCACAAGGTTTTCAAGCTCCCTCTTGAAATCGCTCCAGCTGATTTCCAGCTCCCCTATGGTGGCAGGTTCATCAACTTCTTTCAAAAGCCTTTTTAAGGCTTGAATAAAATTTTCAAAGGATTCTTTCTCTGTTTCAGCCCCAAATCCAACAGCTTCAGCTAGAGGAACAAACCTGTCCATAGCCTCTTTCGCCATATATTCAACGGCAGATGTCAAGACTGCAGCCACACTTCTACCATGAGGAATCTTAAACAAGGCGCCTAAAGCGTGGCCCATGGCGTGAGCCACACATATCTGAGAGTTGCTGAAGGCTATCCCGGCTACTGTGGCCGCATAATGCATATTCTCCCTTGCCTTTTTATCTTGGCTGCTGTAAGACCTTGGAAGGTTCTTGAAAATTGCTTGAATCGCACTTATGGCTAAAATGTCTGAGAAATAGTTTCGCCAACTTGAAAGATAGGCCTCTAACGCATTTGCAAGCGCGTCAACACCCGTATCCGCCACAAGCTTTTTCGGCATGGTAAGGGGGAGTTGGGGGTCAAGTATAACTATATCAGCAACCAGTTCTCTGGAGGCAAGCTCCATTTTCCTCCTCCCCCTCACATCGGTAATAACTATCGCCCAAGTGGCCTCAGACCCCGTCCCGCTTGTGGTTGGAATTGCAATAAGTTTAGCTTTCCTCCTTAATCCAAGCTCGACTAGCGGGCTTATCTCGTCGATTTGGATGTCCGGCCTTTCATACAAAGCCCATGAAGCCTTAGCCGCATCAATGCAGCTTCCACCGCCAAGCCCAACAATCCAATCCGGCTTAAAAAGCTTGGCATGCTCCGCGCATTTAACCACAGTGTCCCTGGATGGTTCAGGCTCCACCTCATTGAAGATTTCTATGCTTAATCCCGCCTCCTTAAGGTAGCCTGCAACCTTGTCGGCGAAACCCAGCCCGCAAATCACCTTGTCTGTAACTATAAGCGCCTTTTTGCCCTCTATTTCCCTCAGATACTCCAGTGCACCATCGCCGAAAATCAATGTTCTTGGATGGGTGAACTCCCACATGAAGTTGGGCCTCTAAATAAACTCTGTGGGAACCTTGCTTGCGGTTTTCACAAGCTCCGAAGCAGCCTTAGTGTACCGCATAATCTTGGCCATGTTCCCCTTCAACTTAAACTTCCGCATAAGCAAAGCTTGAATAGGGTCCAACTGCCCCATTATCAGCTTCTTCCAGTTCGAGTAGGGCCCCTCATAAACAAATTCAGCAGTCTTAGCTTCCCTACCGGGCAAAAGGTAGGCTTCACGACACTTTCCATGCCAAAGGTCCACGTAAAAAACCATCTCCCGGTCTAGGCCCTCATCCGGAGTCACGATAAAGAGGAAGTCACCCTCCCAATCCTTAGCAGCTTCAGCGTAAGCCTCGTTTTTATTAAGCTCTTCCTTGTAGGCTTTAATCCACTCCTCACTTGGAAACTTAAACTTCTCCATACAAACCACAAAAACATCTTCCAAGACAGCAAATATAAATTTAAGTCTATATTACAACTCCCAATTGAAAATCCTAATTATCTTTTGAAACACGCAGATTTGCCAACTTTGAGGCTTATGTAAAACCCTTTAAATAACGGAAGGTTTAAGTTTTTATTGGTTGCTATGCGTTTGGCAATTCTGACCAAACATAAGAGTGCAACCATTGCTCTATGTTTCTGCATACTTCTAAGTGGGGCTTTTTGGTCGTTTGGGCAAATCTTCGCTGTGACAGAGGATGATTGGTTGGAGGTTATTCAAACGGATTCTGGATGCTTCATAAACAGCACTACGCCCAATGGAAATCTATCTTTTAGGTTTGAATTTAGTAAAGATTGGAGAAACGCAACAGTGGCCTTTGTGAACAACACTGGTGAATATTCCGTGGAATACATTTTGCCAGTTGAGGTTTGGGAGTACGAAGATGAGAATGGAAATGGATATTTCGACTCAAGCTACCTTGATTGGATAGCGGGGAAGGCGACGGAGAACGTTTCCGCCTACTACAAGAACTTCTGGTTTTCAGAAGTAACCAACATTATAGTCCGCAGGGACAGCGTGGGGAATGTTGTTTGCGAGTGGGTTGTAAAGGGGTTTGCAGGCCTCGCGTATCCATGGCCTGACTCTGGAGAAGAGGTGTGTGTGCCTATAGAGTATTCATTCCACTATTTCCCCGTCAATGGAAGCTTGAAAAACGATTTCCATATTATGAATATCACAGCAAGGAGCGCTACATCCCGCCTCTTCATTGAATTTGCGATGAGATACACCTCCACGAGAAATGAAACTGTAAAAATCATGATTGATGGGGAGCCTTTAAACATCGACTCAATAACCAAACCCCACAAGATTAGTTCAACAACAATTCTGCTGGCAGTGGGCGATGGTATTAAAGGCTTTTTCGATTTCGGTGGGAGATGCAAAATAAACAATTCAACAGCCAACCCTGTTGGGGTTATTGTCCCTTGGATTCAACGTGGCCATCAAATCTTCTCACCCACATACAACTATAGTAGCGCCATTGGAATCCAACTAAACTATCCCCATGTTAATGGAACGCTAGCCCACGACCCAAGTTTTGGTCTGAAAACGCAAGGCCGCACAGTTCCACGGCAACCGCCGGTGGAGAGCCGTGAACTCCCTTGGAAAAATCCCTTAATAGTTGGAACGGTAATGTTTGTGATGGCGGCCGCAATTATCATAATTTTGAGACGTAGGAGAAAACTCTGAAATACACCTTGTTCTGGTGTTTACAATTTAGGATGTATCTAAAATCGGAATATTAATTAAGAAATCTCCGACTATACATAAGCCCCGAGGGCTGTTAGGTGGATAGGCGTCAAGTTCGCAAAATGTTGAAGATGATGGGTTACTCAGAAAAGGCCGTTAAAGCGATCCTGAAGTGGTATGAGTGATTTAGGCTATTTTCTCACCAATTACTTCCACTAGGAATTCCTTTAGGGTTTTTGTGAAGGCTTCTCGCACTTTTTTAAGGAGTTCCTCGCCATCCCTTGTTAGCGCGTAATGTTTAATTCTGCGTTTGCCTTTGAAAAGCCATTGGCTGTTCGCGAAACCCTCCCTTTCAAGTCTATGTAGGAATGGGTATACGATGCTTGGCTTTAATCTTCGCCCCGTAAGCCTTTTAAACTCGACGATTAACTCGTAGCCGTGTCTCGGCTTTCTGGATAGAAGCCAAAGGATTATTGGTTTTTCAAGGCCTCTGAGGAAAGATTCGCCTATTTTAACCATAAGCCTTCAAATAAACAGTTTAATTTTTGATATATCAGATTTTCCATTGGCGGAAGCGCTTATATTTGACTATCCACCACTTAAGTTAGCATTTAGGAAACGTTATGGTGAAATGTTAACCATGGAGTTGGAGAGAGACCTCATAAGAACAATGGTCAAAGGTTTCAGCAGAGTTCTGATTCTTTGGCTTTTAAGCGGGAAAACCATGTCCGGATACACCATTTCAAAGGAGTTGAAGAGGTTGACGGGGTGGAGCTTCCATCCCGGGGTTGTGTATCCCTTACTCTACGAGCTTGAAGAAAACGGTTTAATAGAGGGGAGATGGGAAGAAAAGGGAAGAAAACGCATAAAATACTATTCGACAACAAAAAAGGGGGGCGAGCTTTTAAGTCGGGTCAAAGGGCTTCTGGAAGTTCCGGTTAAAGAGGTTTTAAGGGATTTAATGTCCCAGCCATGAAGCACTTCAAATTTCTTTTAACATGGAAGTGTATATATGGAAGGTCAACAACTTGTGAGAATCTATGGAGAAAAAGATCTTGAAAGGGGTTATTGAAATTAGGTGGCATGGGAGGGGCGGTCAGGGAACATGGACTGCCAGCGAACTCCTTGTACGGGCTGCTGTTCTCGAGGGTAAATATATTCAGTCTTTTCCAGAGTTTGGCCCGGAGAGGATGGGGGCGCCTGTTTTGGCCTTCACAAGAGTAAGTATGAAACCCATAAAACCGCATTGCGCTGTTTACAATCCAGACGTTGTTGTTGTTTTGGATTCAACATTAATGCGAACAGTGCCCGTAACCGAAGGCTTAGACGAGAACGGGAAGCTCATAATTAACTCTAGGGACAGCCCTATGGATGTTAAGCAGAAGCTTGGCGTTAACAAATTTGAGGTTTGGACTGTTCCGGCTACCGATATAGCCATTAAAATTTTGGGAGCGCCTATAACAAGCACGGCCATGCTTGGGGCAGTTGCCCGTGCAACGGGGGTTGTAGGCTTGGAGAGCATTGGAAAAATAATTAGAGAGCGTTTCAGAAGAAGCGATATAGCTGAGAAAAACTTTGCCGTTGTGAAGGAAGCCTACATGGAGGCACGTTTTGCATGAAAAATGAGGAAAAAGGGTGGAAGGAGATTTCCATAGCTGCAGTATGCTGGAAGCCCAGCACCGAATTCTTAACGGGAGACTGGAAAACCTATAAGCCCGTGAGGGATCGGGAAAAATGCACAAAATGCCTTTTATGCGCCATCTTCTGCCCGGATGGGGCCATCCGCTGGAGGGAGAACGAGGGCGACATTGAATTCGACTACAATTATTGTAAGGGTTGTGGAGTATGCGCCAACGAGTGTCCGGTTAAAGCCATAGAAATGAAACTGGAATAGTGTGGTGAAGCATGTGAAAAGTGTTGTTGAACAGAAGGTTTTAGCCATAAACGGTGATGAGGCTGTTGCTTATGCAGTAAAGCAATGCGACGTAGATGTGGTGGCCGCTTACCCAATAACTCCTCAAACAATCATTGTTGAGAGGTTCAGTGAGTATGTGGCTAACGGTGAGGTTGAAACGGCTTTTGTCTGCACAGAGTCTGAGCACAGTGCTTTAACAGCTTGTTTGGCTGCCTCCTTGACTGGTGCAAGAACTTTCACAGCTTCAGCCTCAGCCGGCTTAGCCTTAATGCACGAAATGCTCTTCGTTACCTCTGGTTGCCGTGCACCAGTGGTTATGGCCATTGCAAACCGCGCCTTATCCGCGCCCATAAACATTCACGGCGATCAGTCCGACACCATGGCTCAGAGGGACAGCGGCTGGATCCAGATTTACGCTGAAAACGTGCAGGAAGTTTACGACTCCGTTATTCAAGCCTTTAGAATAGCTGAACATCCGGAAGTGATGCTTCCCGCCATGGTTTGCCTCGACGGTTTCCAGCTTAGCCATTCCGTTGAAAATGTGAATGTGCTTCCGGACGAAGTTGTCAAAGAGTTTGTTGGAGTCCGCCAGTTTCCAAAAGTTTTAACCCATGAGGGAAAGCTTGCACCTTTAAGGCTTGACCCAGAAAACCCCGAGACTATTGGGCCGTTGGCTTTTCCAAACTACTACTTCGAGTTTAAGCGCCAGCAGGAGGAAGCCATGAGGAAGGCGTTGGAGGTTATTAGGCAAGTGCACGATGAATACGCCAAAATAAGCGGTAGAAGCTACGGCGATGGACTATTGGACGCCTACTACCTTGAGGATGCAGAGATCGCCACAGTTTGCCTAGGCTCAACAGCGGGCACCGTCAAGGCGGTTGTGGATGAACTGCGAGCTGAAGGCGTTAAAGCCGGACTGTTAAGGATACGCGCCTTTAGACCCCTGCCAATGGAAGGCATCCGAAAAGCCTTGGAAAACGTGAAGGCAATAGCCGTTATGGACAGAAGTATGAGCTTCGGCGGACACGGCGGCGCCGTCTTTCACGAGGTTCGCCATGCACTTTACGATTCCGAAAAACGCCCGTTTGTTGTCGACTACATTTACGGACTCGGCGGGAGAGACACAAGTCCCATGCAGATTCGCGCCATCTACAAGGACCTTCAAGAGATTGTGCTGAGAGGACGCGTTGAAGCCCCTGTAAGGTATGTTGGCTTAAGGGAATAGGAGGTGAATAGGCGAGATGCGAAGTGAAGAATGGAAGTTCACTGCGAAGGACATAGCCGAGAAACCAGATTTGTTTATGTCTGGGCATAGGGCCTGCGCGGGCTGCGCTCCGGCAACGGTTATGAGGCTTATAATGAAGGCTGTTAGAGGCCCAACCATAGTAACCGTGGCTACCGGATGCATGGAAGTTGTTTCAACCATATACCCCTACACTTCATGGAATGTGCCATGGCTCCATACAGCCTTTGAAAACGCCGCCGCCAACGCCTCTGGCATAGAAACCGCCATAAAAGTGCTGCGGAAAAAGGGCAGAAT
>JAWBRY010000046.1:0-9495 GCA_038843545.1 Bathyarchaeia archaeon
CCGCGCCGTGGAAGAGAAAATAAAGATTGACAAGGATGCGTTGGAAAAGCTTGCCGAGGTTGGAGCCAAAAGCTCAATGCGGTATGCTGTTCAACTCTTAAGCTTGGCAGCCCAAAACGCGAAGGCCCTAAACAAGGACAAGGTAACCGTTGAGGATGTGGAGCGGGTGGACGACCTCTTCATGGACGTGGGTGAAGCCGCTGAATACCTCAGGAAGTATGAGGAGAGACTTCTCGTCCACTAGCGCCAACATGTAAAACCAATCCTTATCCTCAAATAACAACTCCTTTATGCTTCCCCATATCTTTCTTTTGGCAGTGGCCAGCCATGTCCGAGAAGAAGCATAAGCGGGAAACCCCAAGCCACATCGGGTTAACCCCCATAGAAGACTGGGGCTTCATTCTAGAGCCGGCGAAGGTTGAAATAGGTTCCGGATACGCCATATCCCTAACCTATGACGAGGAGGGCAAGCCTGTGGTTGATGTGAAAACATTCGGTGAGGTTGACCATGCCAAAATCAGAAGGAACATTAAACGCCTATACCCAAACGCCCGAATCAGACACATAAACGAAGAGCCCACAGTCACCATAATCCGGAAGAGCAAAAGGAAGAGGAAAACCAGAAGGTAGTTTTCTCGCCCAAAATTTCAGAAATTGAAATGAGATTGAAATAGAGTCAAAAAGCCTTTCATATAAATTTTGCCCACGAGAAATTGGAATGCAACATTAAACTCCAAACTTGAAAACTTCTTGTAGTGTTAGAGGGGAGGCAAGTTCCAAAACGTCCTTCTTCCCAAGTATTCCCCGGTTATTGGGATTGCTGTTCCACATTTTGGGCATTTGCCGTTGCTCGTTATGGCGTATTCCATGACTGTGTAGCCGTACCTTTTTATGAGCACTTTTCCACAGTTTGGGCAGTATGTGTTTTCGTATCGGTGTCCGGCCACGTTTCCAAGGTATGGATATAAAACTCCAGCCTTCTTGGCCAATATGTAAGCCTTCTCCAAAATTTCCACCTTCGTTGGTGGGTTGTGGAATTTGTAGGCTGGATAGTAGCGGGTGAAGTGGAGTGGTGTTTCCGGCCCCACGTTTTCCAGATGCCTCTCAATAACCCATTTTAAAGTGTTTTCATCGTCGTTCACGCCTGTAACAACAAGGTTCACAATTTCAACGTGGATTCCCATCTTTTTGGCTTCTCTGGCGTTTCTCCAAACTTTTTCCACATCGGCTCCCCCGCAGAAACGCATGTATGTTTCCGGCCCGCCTTTCACGTCGATTTTAAGCCCATCCATTCCGGCTTCGCAAAGCAATTTTAAGGCTTCCATGGTCATGTAGCCGTTTGAAACAAAACAGCAATATTTTACTCCCATGCGTTTTCCAAGGCTGAAGGCTTCAACAACCCAGTCGGCCAGAAGCGTGGGCTCCTGAAAACTCGCGCATAAACCGGCATCGCCGCCCCCAAGGGCCCACCTCACAACTTTTTCCGGCGGGTAGTAGGAGGCTTTCTCCGGTTTTGGGCAAGCCTTTGACAGGTGAAAGTTTTGACACCAAACACAGTTGAAGTTGCAGGACCATGTGGAAAAAGTTAGGACTGTGGAGCCGGGCCAGTAATGGAAGAAGGGCTTTATCTCTATTGGGCGGCTTTCAATGGCGCTTAAATCCCCATAAACAAGCGTGTAGAGCTTGCCGCCAAAGTTTTTCCTTGTCTTACAATAGCCTAACTGCCCCTCTAATATTTCGCATCGCCTTTCACAAAGGATGCATCTAACCCTATCATCGGCAAGCTTTTCGTAGAATATGGATTCCCGAACCGTTGGGTAGTTGGGCACGTTGGTCATTTTTGGCGCCTTCGAAAGTGTTCCCAACCTTTGGGCTTTATAACACGCTTTTTCCCCTCAAACTCAAGAAGCACCCGTTTTTGGGCCACGACCCTTCCAATCATGATTAAGGTTCCGCCAACCCGTTTAACGGCTTCCTCCGCCTTATCCCAATGTTTGGGGTTTATGGTTAGGACAAGCTCGTACTCCTCGCCACCGTACAGGGCAAGCTCTAAAGGGTCTAAGCCGTTTAACTCGGCAAACTCCACGGCTTCAGCGGCTACTGGAACGTTGTCGATGACGAAGCCTACACCGCTGGCCCATGCAATTTCGTGGAGGCTCCATGCGAGTCCATCGCTTGAATCTATGGCAGCGGTGACAGCGCCACATGCGCTTAGGGCTAAGCCCTCGTTTAAACGGGCTTTAGGCATCAAAACAGCTTCCAAAAGCACATCGCGGACATCCCGTGGTGCTTCAAAATTTTCCAGAAGAATTTTCAATCCGGCGGAGGTTTTCCCAAAAAAGCCTGTGACGGCCACTATGTCGTCTGGTTTTGCTCCGCTTCGCAGCATTAAAGCGTCCTTTTTAGCGGTGCCAAACATTGAAACGCTTATCACCAGGTCTGAGGCTTCGTTGGTGTCCCCGCCAAGAATGTACACGCCGTACTCGCGGGCTCCAGCATTTAAGCCTTCGGCAATTTCCTCAAGCCCTTTCTTGGTCGTGTTTTTTGGTAAGCCCAGCGAGACTAGGGCGGCGAGGGGCTTAACGCCTTTGGCGGCGAAGTCGCTCACGTTCATGACGATCACTTTGCGGGCGGCTTGCCACAAACTCATGCCTTTAGGCACGTCTGTTTTGTCAACCAGCATGTCGGTCTTCAAAACAAGAAGCTCGTCGCCTATGGGGTAGGCTGAAACATCATCGCCGAAAGGGATGGGCATCTGTGGCATTTTATCCAAATGCTTGAGAATGAGCGTTATAGCCTTCCTCTCGCCTATGTCCTCCAGCCTCTGCAAAATTTGCACCTTCACCACTTTTGAATAGCGAAGCCTTAGGCTGTTCTTAAACGTTCTGTTAAAGGCTAACGAAGCTGGGGAACAGCGCTTCTAACAGCCTTAACAACGGCTAAACCAACAATTATGGATATGCCAGCCTGCACAAACAAGTCCCGTATGTACGAGATTATGGCTGCTGGATACCCCTTTATGAACAAGTTTATAATGAAGTATGTTGTCGCCATAAGGAATCCGCCCAAAATACACGCCGCAGCCTGAACAATTATGGGTTTCCCCCTCGCAAGTCCTGGAATTAACCCCTCAAGGCCGTGGGCAAGGATGGAGACGAACCAACGCTCATACCCAGCATAGAAGTCGGCGGCTACAGAGCCCACCACGCCGACGAAGCCGCCAACCTTATACCCGAAAAGCAAAGCCGCCACAAAAACAACAAGGTCCCCAATATGCGTGTACCCGCCTGTTGGAGATGGAAACTTCAATACAATTATTAAAACGGCGTATACAGCGGAGAGAACAGCCACAACGGCAACCTCCCTACTCGTTAGGAAGGGGCCACGCCACACCACACCGGAAACATGACTGGCCAGCTCAATGCCGGCGGCGACGAGACAAACCCCCAAAACAGACCCCCCAGCAAAAACATGGTAGGCTTCATAGCCATAAGCAAAGGGCACCATAACGTTAAAAAGAGCTAAAACAGAGGCGCAAACGCCTGAAACGCCGCCCGCCCGCGTAAACCCCTTCCACTGAAAATATGCGCAGGCAAAAGCCAATGTTGCGGCAGTCAAACCCAAGAACACACATAAGCTTAGAAACATCTTCACATCAGAGGGGAGCCCAACCTCATAAAGAAATGAAAAACCCAACGTGTGGAGAACATAGGCAGCCTCGAAAAAAGATGACAGGGCAATCAATAAACCGCCGAAAACAGATAACCAGTAACCACGTCTTAAAGCGGCTTCCCCAACCATCTAAACCACAGAGAATAGTTTAGTTACAACTATACTATTAAAATTTTCGCTCATCCGAACATCTTAAAAGCCAGCTAACCATCAAAATATTTCAGCAGCGAAGCGCCTCGGTAGCTCAGCCGGTAGAGCAGCGGCCTCGTAAGCCGCAGGTCCCGGGATCGAAGCCCGGCCGAGGCTCCAAAACTCAACACCTAGTTCCGTAAGTTTTATCATACGTTTCCTTGGATTTTTCGACAACGGCTTTAGCCCAGTTTCCATGTCTTATCCATAGTACTGCGATTATTCCGCCTATGATGTTGCTTAACGCTATGGCCAGCCATATTCCAGAGGATCCCATTTTCAGTGTATAGGCTAGAATGTAGCCCAGAATCACCCTAAGACCCCATAGTCTGAAGATTCCGAGGGCTGTTGGGAAAACCGTGTGGCCGGAGCCTCTTCCAGCGGAGAGGGCGGCGATGAATAGGCCGAAGAATGGGAGGGTGGGAAGCAGTGTTTGGAGGAAGAAGTCTGTCTCGTTGACAATGTTTACGTTGTCTGCAAAAACGTCCGCTATGTTCCTCCTTAAAGGATACGTTACGGCTGCCCCTGCCGTTATGAGGAGGAACAGTAGCGCCGTTGCTTTCCAAGCGACCTCCCTAGCTCTTTCAGGTTTTTCCGCTCCGAGGCTTTGCCCAATCATTATGGCTGGAGCGCCGCTTAAACCCCAAAGCACGGCGTCCACCACGTCCAAAACCATAAAACCTATGGAGAAGGCTGTGGCTGCCACCACGCCCATCATGTTTATGAATTTTAACTGCATTAGGAAAGCGAAGCCGTTCATTAAGCCAAGCGTTAGAATGGGCGTTCCAATGCGTGATGCAAGCCGAATCCACTCAAAGTCTAATTGTCCAGTGAACTTCACCTTGAGTTCTGGATAATATTTCCTGAGAACAATTGCTAAAGCTGTTATCGATATTGCTTTTCCGAGAACATCGGTGAGGGCGGCGCCCACAACCCCAAGCCGAGGAAAAGGCCCTAAACCCAAAACGAAGAATGGATCTAGAGCCACGTTAACAAGAACAGCCAAAACATTAACGATTGCTGGCCTCCGAGTGTCGCCTATACTTTGGAGAATTGTGGAGTATGTTAGGGCTACATAATTAAAGAACACGTCAAAGGCAATAACGCCCGAGTAGGCCATCACATAGTCAAAGATTTCCGGAGGCGTGGACAAAACCACCGTAAAAATCGAATACCTTAGCGTTAGAAGCACTATGCTTAAAAACCCGCCGGAAAGGACAGCCAACGTGAAAAAGCGTGAAGCAGAAACACTTGCCTCCCTGTAGGCTTTGCCCCCTATATGCTGGGAAACCATGGCTAGAATGGCGGCAGTTAAACCATTAATCACGGCTTGAAAAAGCATGAGAATGGGCCACATCTGCCTGGGAACAGCGACAGCCACTTCGCTGTACATGCTTAGCCAATAGGCGTCCATAACACTGTAGGCAACAACAACAAGCTGATTCACAAGCGGTGGTGTTCCAAGCCAAAAAATCGTCCTAACAACCGGGCCATTAATAATTTGGTCTCTGTACTTGCTTATGCTGGTCTCGGGCTCCAACTGTGCTTTAGCTTCTTTAGCCATGGATTTCTAAGGCTTGAAAATGGAGACTTAAAAGTTTTCCCAGCGTTTTGGCGTTTTAAAAGAGAAAAGGTGAGGGACTGGATAGAGGTTATTGAAGGCTAATAGGCTATTTCTTTTCCTCTTTTTTCTCCTCTTTCTTCTCTTCCTTCTTCTTCTTTGGCATGGCCGTCACCGAAAATGTTGTGGAAAAGCGGTTCTTTAAAAGCATTTCTCTCTTGTACAGGAGTTTTTGGTTGTTTTCACAACAATTTTAAATTTAAGTTGTGGGAAGGTTCTTCCATGCACGAGTGGGCCTTGGCTGAAGCCATAATTTCGTCTGTCCTTGAGATAGCCGAGAAAGAAGGGTTAACGGATGTTAGGGAAGTTAAGATTAGGGTTGGTGAGCTTCAACAGGTGGAAGTTGACGTTTTGGAGTTTGCCCTTTCAGAGCTTAGGAATAGCAGGTTGAGGAATGCCAAGTTCGTGATAGAAAAGGTTAAAGCTAAACTGCTCTGCCGGGTATGCGGGTGCAAGTGGGGTTTCAGCCGAAACCAGCTTAACCGGGAGTCATGGGAAGCTGTGCATTTTGTTCCAGAAGTTGTCCACGCTTACGTTAAATGTCCAAGGTGCGGAAGCCCAGACTTTGAAATTCTTGAGGGGAGGGGTGTGGTGCTTGAAAGCATTAAAGGAGTCAAATGAAGCGGTTGATCCACGGGTGAATGTCATAGGCAGAAGGCTTGAAAACGTGAAAAGGTTAATCGCTGTTTCAAGCGGCAAGGGAGGCGTCGGCAAAAGCCTTGTTGCTTCTGTTCTCGCCTTATCCCTTGCAAACATGGGTTTCAAAACCGGGCTTTTCGATGCAGACTTCACAAGCCCGTCAACCCATCGAATTTTAGGTGTCAAAAATTTTGAGGTCAAAGAGGAGAGGGGCCTACTACCCATGCAAGTTTATGGTTTAGAGTATATGTCAATTGTCGCGTTTTCCCGCGGCAGAGCATTGCCACTGCGGGGTGCGGACATCTCAAACACGCTGATAGAGCTTTTCTCAACAACGTTGTGGGGCAGCTTAGACTACTTGATGATTGACATGCCCCCTGGAATAAGTGATGCAACCCTCGACGTCATAAGGCTTGTAAGGAGGGCGGAATTCCTAATAGTTAGCACACCCTCTTCTCTTGCCTTTGAAACCGTTGAAAAGCTCTTGGAACTTCTAAGGGGGTTAAATGTGCCAGTTATAGGTGTTCTTGAGAACATGAAAATGGGGCGAAGCTTCTCCGTCAAGGATAGGGTAGTTGAGATGGGCGTTCCATTCTTAGGGGAGCTGCCCTTCGACCCGGATGTTGAGGATGCTTTAGGCAATGTAGATGCGCTTTCCAGAACCGCTTTCGCTAGGAAGTTGGCTGAAATTACGCCAAAAATTATTTCTCCACACGTTTAGAAGCCCTTTTGGCTGGTGGCTTATGTTTTTTCGCCTTTTCCTCCTTGATGGCGACGGCTTTCTTTGAGAATAAGACTTCCTCCAGCGAGTTTGCCTTCCTCAGCTCGTTCATGTACCAGCTTCTATCCCTAGAATAGTTTATGCCCGCCACTATTCCATAAACTATGAGGGTCAAGCCCCCAATTATGAGGGCTAGGCCCATCACGGCGCCCACGTGGGCTTCCGTGTGGTATGGGATGAAAGCGAACCATTGGGAGACTCCCCAATAAACTGGGATATGAAGAGGGTTTCGAGGACTCCGCCCACGAAGAAAACTGTTCCAGCCAAAAACATCAGGTAGGCTGTGGTCTCATTATGCCTTGATTCCTCAGCCTTTTCGTGTAAATAATCCCTAAATGACATGGAGCTACACATTTTAATCAAGAGGGGAGGGTGTACCTAAACCTTATTAAGCGGGAGTAAATATTGCAAAAAAGTATTGGGGTTATGGAAGAGGACGAAATAGGCTTGTCTGACATAAAAGCCGTGTTGTTTGATTTCATAGGCACCTTGGTGAACGTGAAGGGATACAGCCTGGAAACCTCAAGAATGAAGCTTTACAAGGCGCTGGTGGATGCGGGCTTTAATGTTGGCCACAAGGAGTTTTTGGACGCGTATTCACAAGCCCACGAGAAATATAGGGTTTTACGTTACCAAAAATTTGTTGAGGTTACAAACGCCGTTTGGATTTCCGAAGCCCTAAACATTCTCGGCTTCAATGTAACCCCCGAAGACTGGCGTATAAAAACGGCCGTAAACGTTTTCTTTGAAGACTATGTGGATTCATTTAGGCTTAGAAAATGCGCAAAACAGGTTTTGCGGATGCTTTATGGGAATTACAAGCTTGGACTGGTTTCAAACTTCACATACGCGCCTGTAATCTACGCTGGGGCCAGAAAGGTTGGGGTAAGCGACTACTTCAATGTTATACTAGTTTCAGATGCCGTAGGTTGGCGTAAACCCCACGCCAAAATATTTGAGGAAGCCCTAAAAAGGCTTGAAGTTAAGGCTAAAGAAACCCTTTTCATCGGGGACAGCCCAGAAGAAGACATCAAAGGCGCAAAACAGCTTGGCATGAAAACAATCTTTGTTGCGTCCCAATTTTTCCCATTTAATAATTTGTTGGAGAGCGGCCAGCAGCCGGACGCCGCTGTGAAAAGCCTCTGCGAGGCTAAAAAGAAAATTCAGGAGATGATTTACGCTTAACAACAGCGTTCCATTGTATGGCTTATGGTTTATCCTTAAACTTTTCTGAAGCTGGCTCACCGCCCACACCCCAATGGGACTTTGGAACTTCGTGCACAACAACTTCCACAACGTTTTCCGGAACGCCTAAACCCCCGAAAACCTTTGTTATTCCCTGAATCAACGTTTTTGTCCTGTCTTTTCCGAAGCCCTCCCAAACATACACATGAACTATGGGCATAAACCGCACCCTCCATTTATCTATAGAAAAGTGTTCTGTTTAAAATGTGTGGTGCGGCCGCCGGGATTTGAACCTCTAGTTCTGGTGCCCTTCTTTTCATTTTTAGTTTTGTTTTTCATTAAGGCACCAAGCACATTTTTGGGTTGTATAGAAGTTAAAGTTTTCTTGGGTTTCTGTGTTTTCCATTGCTGTGTTTTTAATGTTTTTGTGAGGAGAGCTATTGGTGTAGTGTTTGGCTTTTTCAAGTGATGCAGATTTGGCTGGTTTCCTTTCTGTTTTCAAGTCTAGCGCTCGTAATGTTTATAGTCGAGGGTTAAGGCTTTTCCAACAGTTTTACGTTAGTCAGGGATCTTTTAGGGATTTTCTGGATCGAGTGGAGCGGGATAGGCTTTTGCCTAGGCGTGAAAGGAGGCGCATAGCCGCTCAAGTTTTGAATGATTTTGTAGTTTGGCTTAGTGGTCGAGGCTATGCGCAAAAAACCATTAGGGTTTATGTTGGGGCTGTCCAAAGCCTAGCCAAATATTATGATGTGCCCATAAGTCTGCGTTGTGTGCGTCTTCGTCAGCCCAGCCCATCCATAGGAAGCATCCTTGGACTTTAGCGGAGATATAAGCGAGTTTATAGCCGCCATGGACAGCCTTTCGCACGTTCCTAAGCGACCACAAAGTGGATCCGCTATACATAGAATAAGCCCTTATAGGTATTCTCGGAACCGCTGAGTTTTTCCAGCATTCAAGCCCGTGTTTCAAGCCCTTATAGGTATTCTCGGAACTCTTTATCTGCGTTCCGAACGAGAAATTAAGGCGGAAAGTTGCGAAAAGAAAAAGGTTTCAAGCCCTTATAGGTATTCTCGGAACCAGCCTTTTCGACATTGTCACGCGGGGCACAGAGGTTTCAAGCCCTTATAGGTATTCTCGGAACGTTGCCAAACGGCAAAAAATGGCTTATCCATTACGAGTTTCAAGCCCTTATAGGTATTCTCGGAACGCGGCAACACCACGCCACACAACACATAAGCGCCCATGTTTCAAGCCCTTATAGGTATTCTCGGAACCGGGGATACTCAGCCAAGACAAGGCCGTACACGCGGGTTTCAAGCCCTTATAGGTATTCTCGGAACCCTATAAAGACGGCTATGAGCCTGAGTGGAGCCAAAGTTTCAAGCCCTTATAGGTATTCTCGGAACCC
>JAWBRY010000047.1:0-9473 GCA_038843545.1 Bathyarchaeia archaeon
TGTTCACCCTTACCCAAAATGACCAGCTTAACGTTGGGATACTCCTCCAAAACCATGGGCATGGCCTGAACAAGGTTAATTACGCCTTTAACCCACGTTAGCCTTCCGAGGAAGAGGACCATCCTCTCATTAGGTTTTATGCCGTAACGGCTTCGAATAACCTCAACATCTTCAGGCTTGCATTTTCTGGGGTTGTAACGTTCCGGATCCACACCGTTCCAGACAACGCTGATTTTTGTTTTCGGCCAGCCGTGGCGGATTAGGTCTTCCTGCATGGCATGGCTAACAGTTATTATTCTGTCAGCCATCTGCGCCATAGCTGACTCAACGTGGGAGACAACCTCCGAGCCTTGTCCTCCACTACGTCCCCATTCAGTGCTGTGCACGTGGAAAACAACCGGAATCTTCGTCTCGTTCTTGATTATGATTCCGGCTATACTGCTTAACCAGTCATGAACGCAAACCACGTCGTAAACGCATCCCTCCTTCTTCAAAATACTGTTAACAAACTTTGTCGCACTCAAAACGTTGTAGATGAAGATGTCGCTGAACAAGCGTATATTTGTACCCCACTTTTTCAAGTCGTCAACAACAAACATGGGGAAAACATTACTAGCATCCGCAATAAGAGGTCTGTGAACCTCCACACCTTTAATGATTTCCCTTGTTTTTAGGTTTCCGGGATTTAATGTGAAAACCGTCACGTCATGGCCTAAAGCAACAAACTCTCGAGTAATGTACTCGGCGTAGGTGCCTAGCCCACCTACAAGGGATGGTGGATACTCCCAGACAAAGAATCCTATGCGCAATTAAGAGTCAACCAACGATACCTCATTCTAGGCTAGAAAAGCCTCAACTTTTTCTTGGGCTCTTCCTTTGGCCTCTCCATCAACGGTTTTGGCGGCGCTGCATGTGGTGCTGCTGGCGGCGCCTGGGATCTCTCTTCTTTTGTAGGTTCAGCTTTCAAGGGTTCCTGTTTTGGCTCCTGCTCAGTTTTTGGCTCTTCCTTCTCTTCGGAAACTGGTGAAGGCGGAGGCGGCAACTCCTCCTTCGACGCTTCCTTCTTCTTGGCAACTTTTGGCTCGTGCTTTTTCTCCAGCGGTTTTTCCTCTTTTTCGGCTTGTCTCAACGCAAAAATGGGTTGGAGGCGGAGACCCTTGTGTTCTCCGAGCTTGAGATACTCCCACTCGTAGAGGTCTACGCGGATCCCCTTCATGCTTTCAACAGCCCGTTTAACGGCGTCTGAAAAGCTTGGCGCAATCAGTATTAGCCGCGGTTTCTCTTTGTCGTCGATCTTATGTTTGTTGTATGTGGCTTTTAGGAAGGACTTAAACTTGTCGACGTAGTCTAGGCTTTGCAATCCATGAATCAGCATGACATCGTCCTCTTGAATACCCAGTTGTATAATGACAAGCTGCCCATTGCTATCGTGGCATAAAATGTCTAATGTGGTTTTATCGTTTATTGGGACATCGCTGCAAATCACCGTCAAACCTTTCTCAATTAGGTTTATTCCGTTTATGATCATTTGCTCAAGTTCTTGGCGGCTCTCTATGCTCAGTTTTTCAATCGACATGCTGCTTCACCTTTGTTTTTAAAGAGAAGTCTCCATAATGAATAAATAGATTATGAATTTTGAATCCGAATCAAACTTCAAACATCAGCAAACCCCAAATAAAACATCAGCAAACCTAAACTCAGACTTCACAAGAGATGGCGAAATTGACAGACATAGTTTTCGTGTTTGAAGTTCATCAACCTCACCGGTTGAAAAAGGACTTTTTTTGGAAGGGCGAACTCTTCAAGCGGATAAAGAGAAAAGAACTTTTTGACTACTATTTTGACCACGCCCTTGACAGAGAAATCTTTGAAAGGGCTTGCAGAAAATGCTATTTCCCATCCAACCAGATACTTCTAAGCTTAATAGACAAACACAAGAGAGAAAAGAAACAGGTTAAGGTTTCCTTTAGCATTTCAGGAATTTTTCTTGAACAATGTGAAATGTTCAACAAGGACCTTTTAGAATCCTTTAAACAGCTTGCAGAAACCCGGTGTGTAGAGTTCCTAGGCCAAACATACTATCATTCCTTGGCAGGCATATACCCAGAAAAAGGCGAATTTATTGAGCAAATAAAACTTCAACAGCAAGCCATCAAAGATCTATTAGGCTACACACCCCAAGTTTTCGAGAACACAGAGCTCTTATACAACAACATCATAGCAAAAACGGCTGAAGAGCTCGGCTTCGCTGGAATTTTTACAGAAGGAACCGAACGAATACTCCATGGAAAGTCTCCTAACTACGTGTATAAGCCTAAAGGGTGCAAGATTAAACTGCTCTTAAGAAATTACAAGTTGACAGACGATATTGGTTTCAGGTTCTCAGCTAGGTGGTGGAGTGAATGGCCCTTAACAGCAGACAAATATGCTAACTGGCTGGCAGCTACACCCGGGCAATGCATAAACATTTTCCCAGACTATGAAACCTTCGGCGAGCACCATTGGCCGGAAACAGGCATACACGAGTTTTTGAAACATTTGCCTAAAGAAATCCTGAAGTGGAAGCATCTTCAAATGGCAACACCGTCCGAAGTCGTCAAAAAATATGAGCCTGTAGATGAAATTGATGTTCCAGAACTGGGTGGAACAGTCTCTTGGGCTGACCTAGAACGGGACACAAGCTGCTGGCTTGGAAACACCATGCAATGGGCATACTACACATCCATTAAACGCCTTGAACCTCTTGTTAAGGAGGCAAAGGACAAAGAATTTCTGAAAGTATGGCGCTGCCTACAAACAAGCGACCACCTCTACTACATGTTTACCGGCGGCGGAGCACCCGGCGAGGTCCACTCATACTTCAGCCCATTCAAAAACCCCGTAGACGCCTATGTAACCGCCCAAGCAGTTGCAATGGATTTTGAAAACCGCGTCCGCTTAGCCATAATGGCCGCCAACGAGCCCTTCCTGTTCTATGGGGGTGTTGGAGAGGAAAACTATACGGGAGTCATGGCTTGGAGCCTTAAAGGCATGGTGAACGCCTTGAAAAGAGTTGAACTTGAATCTTTGGAGTTCCACTTTAAACGCGGGGACTTTGAGAATTGGGCTAGGCACTCGCTACACGATGAAGTTTTAGCCAAAGAGCTTGAAAAGGTTAGGCTTTCAAAAGTGAGGGGTTTGGAGCTGCGGGACGCAGTGGTCCAGGTTTTCCGGGAAAGGTTTAGAGTGTTGCTTAGCCTCATCCGTGAGGGGACAGAATACTTTTAAACAAAAATCAACCCTAAAATTAGAAGCGCTGCAGCATGTTTGAGGGTTGGATGATGAGGGAGGAGCTTCCCGTTTCTGAAAAGGTTTTGCAGACGCTTCACAATCTATGTGCCACTGCTCCAGACTTGGCCAGAAAAAGTGAAGAACTTGCCCAAGTGTTGCAGCTGAGCGTGACGGACGTTGAAAGGATTCTGGATGGATGCGGCTGCGAGGGGTATGTTGAAAGCTTCGCTGACAGCCATGGGAAAAAACGGTACTACTTGACTGGAAAGGGAATAATTAAAGTCTGCGCGCTTTTCACATAGTTGGCGGCGTCGATGCGGGTTATACTTTTCTCATGGGAATATCCGCCAAGAATCGTTGGTAAGCTTGCTAGCTACGTCAAAGAGCTTGCGGAACACCTTGTCAAAAGCGGTGTCGAAACGTTTCTAGTCACATACCACGACTATTTAACGGGAGAGTTTGAAGAGGAAGGTGTAAAAGTTCACAGGGTTACAAACCCCGTTAAAACCCACATCAGCATTCTAACATGGGCTTTAACCCTAAACAGGGAGGTTGAGAGGGCTGCCACCAGCATTTACTATAGGAGTGGCGGGCATATAGACCTTATAGATGTTCAGGATTGGCACTTTGTGCCAGCGGCTGTAACCTTAAAGAAGGCTTTCGACGTTCCATTTGTCTATTCGGTTGAAAGCTTGGAGGATCACCGCTCTCGTGGTGCTAACACCCCACTTAACATGGCTATAAAAAGCATTGAATGGCTTGGCATGTATGAAGCAGAAAGGGTTGTTGTCAAGTCTGACTGGATGGCTGGTGAGGTTACCCGCCTATACAATGTTCCAAAAGCCAAAGTGAGAATAGTAAAATTTGACTCTGGGCTCGATGTTCTGGCAATTTTAGAGGTTTATAACGAAATAGTTAGAGGAGGCGGCCTCGGCCATGACTAAACCACTTAGAGTTATGATGCTTACATGGGAATTTCCTCCCAGAATAATCGGCGGGATTTCTCCACACGTTTACTATTTGTCCAAGAACCTTGCAAGGAAAGGCGTAAAGGTTTATGTTGTGACATGCGATTTTCCAGGAGCCCCAAGCCATGAAATTGTAAACGGCGTTGAGGTTTTTCGATTAGACTCTTATAGAAATCCTTCACCGGATTTCGCAAGCTGGGTTTACTTGATGAACATGAGCATGCAAAAGGAAGCCGCATCCATCGTTAAAAACCTAGGTGGAGTAGACATTTTCCATGCTCATGACTGGCTTGTGGCAAACGCGGGAATAGGCTTAAAACATGTTTTCAGAAGACCCCTTCTGGCAACGATTCACTCCACAGAGATTGGACGGCGAAATGGCCTCCACTCCGATTATGAAAGGATGATTCATGAAACAGAGGCTTGGCTTACATATGAGGCTTGGAGGGTTATATGCTGCAGCAACTACATGCTGTCCCATGTTAGGTGGGCTTTCAAACTTCCAGAGGATAAGCTTGTCATGATACCCAACGGGGTTAACGCAGAAGATTACGAGGAAAGCGGGGTGGACCTAAACCAGTTTAGAAAGCGTTTTGCCTCACCAGAGGAAAAAATAGTCCTCTTTGTTGGAAGGCTTGTCTACGAGAAGGGGATCCACATTTTAATAAATGCCATCCCAAAGATTCTGGGGAAAGTTAACGCTAAATTCATCGTTGTCGGGGATGGCTATATGAAAGACACACTTTCAGAACAGGTTAAACAGATGGGCTTAACACATAAGGTTTTGTTTACAGGGTTTGTAGACGATGAAACTTTGAGAAATCTTCAGAAATGTGCAGACGTCTGCGTTATCCCCTCGCTTTTTGAACCATTTGGGATTGTTGTACTTGAAGCCATGGCTGCCAAAACCCCTGTTGTGGTTTCAGATACGGGAGGTCTAGCGGAAATAGTTGAGCACGACGTTACTGGCTTCAAGGTTCGCCCCGGCGACCCTAACTCTCTAGCCTTGGGCGTTACAAGAGTTCTACTGGATGGGGACTACGCTAAAAAACTTCGAGAAAACGCTTACCGTGTAGTGACGGAAAAGTTTAACTGGGAGAAAATAAGCCAACAGACGAAAAATGTTTACGAACTTGTTTTAAGCGAGTACTCTAAAACTTTTTGGGCTTAGCTATGGAAACTTAAGCCAGATCGCTTTGTTTTGGCAAGCGTCGATGCATTTAAGACAGTAGATGCATTCTGGGTCGCTGAACTTCTCCCAAGGCTTCTCCAAGATGCGCACTTGCATGGGGCAAGCCTTAACACATTCTCGACATTCACCCTTAACGCATTTCACGGGATCTCTCTTTAAACCCATGAAGCTGATTTTGTTCATGATGGCCATTATGGCTCCATGAGGACACAGATATCTGCACCAGCCCCTTGGAATGTATGCGGCTAAAACCAGCACTCCTACAAGAATGAATAGTTGAATCCAGAAAAGCGGGGGTAGATCCAAAATTCCCGCCAAAACTTCAAGGGCAAGCTTCTCTGTCACCGCTTTTGAAAAGTTCCTAACCATTTTGGGTAATATTGCAAACAATGTTTCAGCCGGGCTTACGGCTGTGAAGGGTGCATATGCAAACACGCCCATCGCCCCCTCATAGCTTTTATGGGCGTTCCAGAGTTTAGCCAACGAGAAAGTTATGGTGATGAAAAAGGTTGCACCTAGGACAAGATACTTTATGAGCGTCATGTCTTCGTGGGTTTTAGGCGAGACCTCCATTTTCTTTGCTTTAATAAAGTCTATTAGGTCTTGGATGAAGCCGAAAGGGCACACCCAACCGCAAAGCAGCTTGCCAACAAGCACGCCGACTATTATGAAGGAGGCTATTGCAAGCCATGGAAAGGTTTGAGATGGCTGCTGCCAACCGCTGGGCATAAGTTGTATGGCTGTAAAGGCGTCGCCCACAATGTTTTGCTGCAGGCCCCAAGTCCACATAACTGGAAGCAGCACCGGCAGCGGGTTCAAATTGAAGAATGCGGCGCTGAAGAAAATGAAGGATGAAAACTGCACCATTACTCGAAGCGTGTTTATTTTCAGCAGCCGCCTTCTTAAATTGTTTTTCGCCATTTTCGGCTTCCCTTTGAGCTGTTAGAGTTCTAGTCGGTTTACTTGCCAATAACTTTAACGTTTCCTATAAGCACCCATGGTGCAACCAGCTGGCCTATTTTGCGCTCGTTGTTAGCCAATGCAAAGATGTTTTTCAAGGCTTCGAAAACGTTTCCAGCTAGCATGGCGCCTTTCACTGCGTGTGTTATTTCGCCCTTCTCGATTTTCCACGCTGGAGTTGCCACAACTGAGAATTCACCGCTTGCGGGATTGCTGCTATGGGCGCCTTGCACCGAATAAACCAGAAGCCCTTCATCTATTTCACTTACGAGTTCTTTCGGCGACTTCTTTCCCGGTAGAATGTGGAAGTTCGTGGCTTCAATGCGTGGCGTCGATAGATAGCCCGCTCTGAAAGCGTTTCCAGTGCTTTCTTTCCCCTCTTTTTTCGCGGTGTAATTGTCGTAAAGGTAGTTTCGAAGGATCCCATTCTCTATTATGATTGTCTTTTGTTGGGGAACACCTTCTCCGTCGAATTTCCATGTACGCAGTCCACCGTCCAAAACTCCGTCATCTTGAATTATCACGTCTTCCGAAGCCACTTTTTCGCCTATTTTTCCTTGAAGGGCTGACTGTTTTCTTTGCACGTTATCAGCCTTAACAGCATCCATCAACGTGTAATAGAGAAGCTGCTGAAGGGCGAAATGGGCAAGAACAACATTCATGCTTTTTGTTTCAACCCTCCTAGCTTTCAAAGCGGAAGCAGCTTGCCTTGCAGCTTCAACGCCAACCCACTCTGGATCTATCTTATACACCCTTTCAGTGTTAAATTCAAAACAGATCGGCGTCACCTCACCGCCTTCTTGGGCCACCGTGGCTAAGCTGCATTCAACAACGGTTCCACAGTCATAGCCAGCGATACCGTTTGAGTTTGCTATAGCTCTTGAAAGATATGAGGCGCCGACACCGCCTTCAACTGGAAAAACTCTCCTATCCGTTTTTTCACAAGCCTCCAGCATGATAGAGGCTGTTTTCACAAGTTCTTCCGGCGAAAGCTCGTATATCGTCTTGTCAAAGGTGTCTCTAACTTTTGGGTATGGCTTTTTAGGCGGCAAGCCTTGCCAGTCTTCGTCTGGTTTGCTTGCTTTTGCAGATTTTAAAGCCTTTAAAACAGCGTTTTCGATTGCCCCTTTATCCGTTAAAATGTTGGTGTAGGAAAAGCCCAGGGCTTTATTGACAACTGTTCTTACGCCTAGCCCTCTGTCAATGATTCTGGAGCTTTTGGCAATTTGTCCCCTCTCAATGGCAACCGTTGTCGTTAAACCTTCATAGGCGAAGGCTTCCGCCTCGTTTGCCCCCATTTTTAGTGCAGATTTGACGGCGAACCCGGCTATGTCTATTAGCTCTTCCCCTCTAAGCGCTGCCACCTACAAGCACCTCCCAAACTCTTATGTGGGGTCCACCATCACAGACAAAGGCTGTTTGGCCTTTGCCGCATCTTCCAGGCCAAAGTTCAAAATCTTTCCCCACAGCGTCCACTTTATGTAGTGTTTCAAGGGTGTTCCCGCTTATAGAGGCGTTGCGGACTGGCGAACCAATTTCGCCCTTAACAATTCCGTAGCCTTCCTGAATGCCAACTTGAAATGTGCCATCTAGATTTGCCTGCCCCCCTCTAAAGCTTTTGAAGTAATACCCAAACTTTACATCCTCAATTAGCTCCTCGAAAGTATAATCTCTCGGGGCCATGAAGGTGTTACGCATGCGTATTATTGGTTCCACACGGAAGTCTTCGGCTCTAGCGTTCCCCGTAGGCTGCATATTAAACTTATGGGCCGTTTCTCTGCTGTGCATTAATCCAACTACAACACCATCTTTCACCAAGAGCGTTCTTTGTGCTGGAACACCTTCGTCGTCGTACCTGAAAGATCCAAAAGCTCCCTCTATAGTTCCATCGTCATAAATGGTGACAACCTCCGAAGCCACTCTTTTGCCAAGCTTATTCATGAGAACAGACCCCGACAAGGTTAAGTCTGCTTCAGCCAAGTGTCCGAAAGCTTCATGAACAAAAACACCCACGACATTTGGCCCCAAAACCGCTGGAAATGTTCCACCCCTAGGAGTTTTTGCCTTCAATTGGTCTACAGCCCTTTTCGCCACCCTCTCGCCTACAACTTCGGGCGTTTCCACGTCAAATACTTCATAACCGGCTGTTGAGCCTACCTCTTCCCGGCTGAAAGTGTAAACGTCCTTCTCCCTTGCTGTGGCAAGGATCCTTGACCAAACATAAAGCTTATCCTGCTCTATGCATGTGCCTTCGCTGTTTAGGAAAAGGCTGGTTCCAACAAGATCCAAATAGTCTACCCTGCAGCCTTTCACGCGATTGTCAAAACCCAGTACAGTTTTCGCCATGGCTAACGTTGTTTTAATTTTGTCCTCAATCGATATTTCAGCGGGATTCTTTTTGGGCTTGACTAAAACGCAATCTTCAATAGTTTTGCTTTCTACAAGTCTTATTGGACTTTTTAGTTTTAAACCGGCAGCCTTTGCCATTTTGCATGCCTGGGCAACAGCTTCCACCAGCATGTCAACGTCAAATGAACCTACGGAGGCAAAACCCCATGCCCCGTTGACGAGGACTCTTAACGCGACGCCTTTTTCAATGCCTTCCCTTGCGGCTTCAACCTTCTCTTCCTTAACTGTAAGCATTGTTTTGAAAAGTTTTTGTGCGCGAGCCTCGGCGTATTCGGCGCCAAACTTTTGGACAGCCATCTCCACAACTTTACTTAAAGCGTCCTTCAAAGCATCCCTTCCCAACAGTTTAATCCTTTGAAGGGATTTAATCGCAAAAGGAGGCTAATAAGATTACCAGGTAAAACGTTTTGACTAAAGTTTGTTACGCCCGCTTCATAATCGTCTTTATTTGACTGGCAAAGTCGCCTTTTTTCGCCTTCTCCAACTCTAATCTTCGAAGCAACCCATAACTTGAATAAATATCCTCTAGGATTTTCCGCTCAATTACATAAGCACCCGTCCTCAGAAACTCTTCAAGTCCCATGGCGAATAAGTCGATTTTTTCCGCTATTTCATCGGGTTTCACAGCATAACGGGTTTCTAAATAACGATAGATTAAACATGTGGCCTCATTT
>JAWBRY010000048.1:0-9222 GCA_038843545.1 Bathyarchaeia archaeon
AGGCTTGTAATCAAAGATATTACCATTATTATCATTACAAGCGGCATTAGCATGCTTATTAGCGGGGTTATGTCGAAGGTTGGCGTGGCTGCCATTTAGCCAGCAGCCCCCTTGAGCTCTTTGATGAGGCTGGTTATCAGCGATATAACCATTATTATCATTACAAGCGGCATTAGCATGCTTATTAGCGGGGTTATGTCGAAGGTTGGAGCTGCCGCCATCGACACCACTACTCCTTGAAGGCTTTGATGAGGCTGGTTATCAGCGAAATCATCATTATAATCATCACTAGCGGTATCAGCATGCTGATTATTGGCGTTATGTCAAATGTGGGAGTTGCCGCCATATCCACCTACCTCCATTTAGGCTGGAGCTGGAGCTGCTGCCACCGCTACTGGTCTAGCCAAGGTAACTATTTGCCTCAGCTTGTATGCGCGATAGTCAGCGGATGCACGCTTAACTATGGCGCCGACTCTCCTTGAGCGGTCGTAGGGGTCAGCAAGCGCAAGTATTGATGGGATTTGTGGATACAGTCTGGGAGCAAAGTAGTGGGTGAACCATTCCCTGTACCAGTCTGCACCTGCGGTTGTCCTGTTGCGCCATTTTTCGGCGGATAGGTTAACGCCTTCGGTGAAGTTTGACACGGCTTGGTCTGGTGTTGGGTATTTCCCTCTTCTAGCCATACTTTTCAGCCTCACTTTTTAGCGTGGTAGCTGTTAAGATTTATATGTTTCTTATGATAAGATATGATATTGATGTCTGGATACAGAACGGTTCTC
The DNA here is from genome assembly GCA_038843545.1 of Bathyarchaeia archaeon. GTDB lineage: Archaea > Thermoproteota > Bathyarchaeia > Bathyarchaeales > Bathycorpusculaceae > DRVP01. Next base: position 780 of record JAWBRY010000048.1, read on the forward strand.
GTGAGGAAGGAGATTTACGATTTAATTGAACGGTTGGCTAGGGCGGAGAGTCGAAGCAGGTCGGATATGGTTGAACAGGCTGTGAAGTTTTACGCAATGAGAAAGCATAAGCCTTTATGGTTATCTTGGCTTGAAGTAGCTGAGAAGGGAGAGAGCGTACCCGCAGTTTATACAGCGCCATATTCCACGTGAAATGGGCTTCATGGCTAAAACGCCACATTTTGGACAGACAAGATTTGATTCTGGAGGCAGCTTTTCAGGCGTTGCTTGTTCGACTGGCAGAACGACTGTGAGCCTTTCGCCTGTAGGTCTTTTAACGACTGCGACAAGCTTTCGCCATTCAGCCGGTTTGCCAATCAGCCTTCCTGAGAGGAAGCCGTAGAGGTCTTTTATCACCCTATGCCACTTTTCAATAAGCCTTCTAGCTGCAAGCCTAACAAAAACTTGCGCTTCAACTTCATCTGGAGGTTCCTTTCTCCAGTCTTTTCCAGTTTTCTCGTAGTATATTTGCTCCGCAAGTTTAGCCAAAGTTTTCTCTACAGGCTGCTTAAGTTCTTCCGCGATAGCCTCAAAGTTTTCAGCCATCGGTTTACCCTTCATAGAAGCCAAAAATTTGGTAGTCACCGTATGGGCAACGCCAAAGGTTTACTCCCATCTTTTTAAGTGGAACATTATGCCTAGGACATTTTGGGGGCTCAATTTTAAGTGGCGGAGCTGTTTTTTCGAGAATCTCGGTGAGCGGTTTAAGGGTTTCTTGCCATCGTTTCAGTATCTCAACCATAGCCTTGTCTTTATATTCCTGAGGTATTTCTGCTGGAGGTTTTTCTCCAGTTTCCATTTCGTATATGCGGGCGGCTTCGTCGTATATCAGCGTGTCCACGTCTTTTTCAAGCTCGTTTAAATATATCGGGTTAGACCGCTCCATAGGTTTTTTGCCGTAAGCGGCGATTATACGCTTAACCTTTTTTGCCATTTCATCCGATATGGACACTTCAACTCTGCCCTTCGGTTTGAACCTGTTTCTCCTCGGGTTTTTCCTTTCTCCGTTTCTTCTCTGGAATCTTAATCACTACAGGGTTCGGTTCAGGCTCTTCTGGTTTCTCAACTGTTAATGTTACAGGGATTTTTGCCTCTTGCAACTCTGGCAGAGGAGCGTTTGGCATAGTTTTTGAAATCATATCAACCATTGCTTTCTGGAGAAGGCTCATCGCCCAGTCTAGGAAAGGTTCAAGAGCGTTGAACAGCTTCTCTCTAACCTTTCTATACTCCTCAGGCGGCTTCTCCTTTCTCTCAAGTATTAATCCTCTTTCTTCGAAAGTCGCTCGTTCTTCGGGGTAAAGTGTTTTCATTACTTCAACTAAGCCTATATGCTCTTCGCTGAAGTATAATCGCCAAGTGTCCATAAGGTTCCGTATCGCTATCCTTTGCAGCTCGTTTAGAAAGGTTAAAGCTTCGTACAGTTCTGCAACGCTCATCTGCGACTGGACAAGTCTTCTTTCAGAAAGATAGTGAGATATAGCTTCCTCAAGAAGTTTACTTGGTCGCATTCCTCTGGCTTCTGCCTCTCTTTCAAGCATTTCATATATTGGCTTGTTTGAGCGTTTAACGTAGCCAAGCATCCTGATTTCTTCATCTACTGGCGGTCGTCTTTTCTTTGGTGGAAAACCAGCTTCCGGTTCTTCTCCCATTTATTTTCCCCCAAACTGTTTTTTCATTCCTTCCGCGAAGGCTTTGGCTAGGGCTTCATCCCCGAAATCATAATGCCATATAACTGTCACTTTGCCCGTTCCTTCCTTTAGTTTAATCTCTATGCCCTTAAGCCAGTGTGACATCATTTGCATTCCCATGTTGTACTGTTCCCGTGTCATAATTGGCAGTTCTTTACTCATCGCACCACCGATAAATAATCTTTTGGAGGGTTATTAAAGGTTTGCCATTACGTCTAAGAATTTGGAGTACGTGTTTTGGTAGCTGTATTTAAGGCTGTTTTCATAGTTTCTCTCCGCTTTTTCCATTGTTTCCCGAGGGTTGTCTAAAGCGTAAAGGACGGTTTCAGCGAACTCCTCCAAATCCCAAATGTGTTTCTTGTAAATCATGAGCGGGTGTTCAGCTTTGTATTCGATGCGGCGGTATGGAACCATGTATGCACATTTATCGTTTACAATTTCATTCATTGGCGGCGCGTCAACGCACACAACTGTTTTGTGGCAGGCTCCAGCCTCGATTAGAGGTATGCCGAAACCTTCACAGAAAGAGGGCAGCAGAAGTAAGTCGCATGCGTTAAGCCATAATGCAATATCGTGTCGAGACTGGTGACCGAAGTTTCCTATTTTCACCACCCAGTGGCTTAGCTTGTACTTGTTTATTATATAGTTTAGCGGGGGTTGCCCCATTATTGTGTTTTCAAAGAACCTGTTGTCAGTAGAAATCAACAGAACCCAATCCTGCCTCTTCTCCTTCACTTTAGCCAACGCCTCTAACATTTGAGGGACGGCTTTCCGCGGGTCAGCGTTTCCGTAATACAGGAGTATTTTATGACCTTTCCAGTTTTCCCTGAAGGCTTCAACCTCTTCCTGTGGCAATTGAAACTCTGAATGCACTATCCCATGTGGGATGACAGCTTTTGCGGTGATTCCGGCTTTTGCCAATTCCTCCTTACAGAAGTTTGAGGGGGTTATTAGTCGTTTATTGAATATTTGCTTTGTCTGCTCAGTTATTCTCGGTTCTCCCTCGCAGACGCCGTAGAAAAGCGAATGTTTCGTGTAGTAGGATTGAGAATACATTTGAAAGTGTCGGGCTATTGCATCGCAGACCGTCATTGTTCCAATCATTACATCCCATGGTTCAAACCCCTTAAGAGGGTTAAGTCTCGGCATATAGAAGGCTTCAAAATCTAGGTCGTAGGTTTTAATGTTTTTCTCATTAAAATATTTGGCGAGAACCCTGTTTACTTCGCTGAAGCTTACCGCTTTATGAACTGTGAATAACGCTACTTCCATTTGAATTCTCTAATTGCGGTTGTCAGCAACTGCATAACCATAAAGATTACCATCACAGAGAAGACTAAGGTCATCATCGTTGTTGATGTTGTTTCTAGTAGCTGTTCAGTTTCAGTTGTCAACGCCAACGTTATCAACGTTGGGCTTTCATGGGTTATTGTGAAGCAGATTTTGTCGTCGTGTCTCCGCCATGGAATTGGAGAGCCGTTTTTAAGGACATTTTTAACCCGCCATGTCGCAGGTATCACGAAGCACAATTTTTCCTCTTTTATGTCACTGTCAATGTCAATATCCATTCTTGGGCAGTAGCGTCTAACATGTTCCTCTACCTGTCTAGCGGTGCCTTCAGGGTCGTGTGTCCATCTTCCAAACCAAGCAAATGCGCTGTGCCAGTTAAGGTCGATTTCAGCAATATTTCGTTTAACAACTGTCAGTTTGGGAGGCGACATGTTCTCTAGGCAAATTTTGAAGTACATAGGCTCATCAAGGTCGCCTTTAACGAAGATGAGCCAGTCTGGCAGCGGGTCGCCTTCATGCCACTCCCAACAAATTGGCAGGGGTGGAAAGCCTGGAGGCGGTTTCCACGGCGGGATGTTCCATTGAAGCGGTATTGCAAGCGACATGTCAACCACCAGACTATTCTTTCTTGACTGCTTCACGTATTGATGTCATCATGCTTGAAAGCATGCTCATCATCATCATAAGCATCATCATGCTCATCATCACTGGCAGCAATTGTTCAGTAAGCATCTTTGTGAGGCGCTGTTCAAAGCCTGCACCCTCTTTTGCTGGCGGTGCTGGCGCTAATATTTCAATAGTTTTAGACAGCGAGCCGTCCTGAGTGTAATATAACATATTGTCGGAGATGTGGCAAACGTATGTTGCGACCATGAAATCGTATTTTCCAGCGTCTGTTAGCTTCATCCAACAGCCCGCAGTTATTTCATAACCTACAGGCGGGTTTTGTCCGTTTATAAGCATAACGCCCTTGGTTTTGCTGAGTTCAAATTCCTTCCCGTTAACTGTAAGTTTAACGGTTGAGGATGGTCCGCTAAGATAGATGATTCCCATAGCTGCAATTGGGTCTGATGGTGGAAGTGAACTTTTAACTTTGGCTATGGCGGCAAAAGTTACTAGCTTGTTCTGCTATGCTTTATTTGGCAGGGTGAAGCTTGTAATATCTATATACGTGGCAAGTTTAGGCTCTGCTGGAGGCGGAGTGAACATTTTCAAAGGTCGGAATTCCTGAATTCTTTCCGGATATTCAATGGACAAATTTTCCACCATCATTTAAATTTACGAGAGCATTATTTAACAGTTTTCTTCATCTACCTTCTTGGTTTTTCAGCAGCTTTTTCTATTTCTTTTTCTAATGATTTAGCGACTTTCGGTTTTGGTGTGGGCTTTAAGCCTTTTACGGCTTTAACCATGGCTACCACCATCATTAGGGGCATAATTTTAACTATAAAGCTTAGAAGCTCGTTCATCCTCTCTGTTAAAATTTTCATGCGCACCTCAAAGGTTACATCCTTAACTTCTAAAATTTCACTTCCAACACCTTCATCTTGAAATATAGGAGCCAGTTGGGGAAATAGAAGTTCCTCGCTGCCTAAGGCTTCATCTGTTCTAAAGAAATGTGATTCGCCGATGAAAGATTCTTCTCCGACAGCCTCATCAGACGTCACGGCTCCCAGCGATGCTACTGCTGCCTGTTCTTCCCCTACGCCTTCATCGGTTCCGCTTATGACCCCCTCCAATACAGCCTCTTCTCCTCCTACGCCTCCATCAGTTACGCCCGTGTATATCACCTCAACCTCAACGCAGTCCGTGTATAAGGTTACCGACCCAGAGGTTTCAAGGAACAGCCCTACAAGGATTAAGCCGAACTCGAAGATTCCGCCTATAACGATGCTTGAAATGTTCGTCAAGGTGACGGAAATCTCGAAGCCAGCCCCGTCAGAATTTGGTATAGAGGTTACGTCATCAACCCATCCCGTCGTTTCCTTATGCTGAGCTTTGGCTGCAACAAGGTCGCATGTGACTGCCCCATAGCCGTCCCACCTGTAAACAATCTGAGTTATGCCTTCATACGGGGAGAGGTCGAACACAAAGCGTTTGGCAACGTTTGCATACCGCCCTAACGTTGTTGCAGATGCTACGCGGGTTGTGTAAACCGCATTGTCTGAGGCTATGTTTTCATATTCTGTGCTTGTAAACTCGGTTGTGGCTGCGCTTGGGTTGGAAATAGGGATTGTCGCGTTGCTGACGGCGTAGCCGTATGCTTTATGTGGTGTTCCTGTAGGTTTAAGTATTACTACGGGGTCTAAAACCCACTTATCAGTTATGGTTCCATCTGGATTCACAGCTCTGCTTGCTAGCCGAAAACAGCCTTTCCTTGTGCCGATTTTCGGGAGCAAAACTCTTCCCTAAACTATTCGCAGCCGCAGTTGGGCAATCCATGTGCTGCCTGAAGATTTGGTTCCGAAGTTGCCTACAAGTCTGTTCCAGTTTACATACGTGTCGCCTGGACCGTTTGCCACCGTAAGCTCGTTCCATGAGAAGTTAGCCTCGTCTCCTCCGAAGGTTGCTTGGAAAACAGCCCTGTAGGTTGCAGGGGACACGCTTGTATCCTCCTCAACTGTTGGGTAGCCAGAATCCATACCCTTGTAGTATTTGTTTGTTCCCTGTAGCCCTGTTTGGTCCCTTGAGGCGTCGGCTGTCCCGTCGCCTACTCCTATGTGTGCGTTGGTTGCGTTCCATGGGGTTAGTCCAGATGTTCCAATTGCAAGCTGTAGGAGGAGCTGTATTCCTTCAGCTAAGAAAAGGTTTTTGCGTTTAACTATGACCTCGTATGGTTCAGCACCTTTTTTAATGGCTTCCTCTCGGCTTTTGAAGTCTCCATGATATTTTTCTATTATCCACTCGGCTTCTAATCTTCCAGAATCCACTCTCTTAGCCATACAACCACCAACACTAGATTATTGCCTTTTAAACTTAACCTTTTCGACCTTCATAGAGTCAGCATCGCGGCAATTGTCGTTGCGACTAGCCCAACGCAGTATTCAATTATGTCGCCAAGCTTTTCCTTAAACGGTTCAACATCAACATATTGATAGAAGAGAAATGAGAACAGGTATGTTAATGGGAGAATGGGGTTTACGCGCCCAGAAATTACTGTTAGTGCCCCATAAGCGGCGTGTATTGCTTCCGACCCTATAACGTTCCAGCCGAGTTTCCAGCCCTTTTTAGCCCCAAACAGATTAACGGCTATGCGTCTAAGGAGGCATTTAGTTTCTGGCGGGTGTTCCTCCGTGTAGCACGCAAGGATTTCTGCATCCCGTCTAATCAAAACAGCCGAAAAGTATTTGCCTTCGCTTACAAGCTTTTCAGCCAGCTTTTCAGCTAAAGCCTTGGCTTGCTCGTAAGCTTCAAGCCAGCTTTTTCCTTCAATTCTAATAATTATTCCTATGTTGGCAAACTGCTTAAATTCTTCAAGCGCCTCAGTTGTGAAGGCGAAAACGTCGGTGTAGCCCCAGTAGGCTGTACAATCTTCTGCATAGGCTTTGACGCCTAGCTTTTTGGCGCTTAGACAAGCGCAGGTGTAAACTTCTCTTCCGCTCAGCATCCATACGTTTTCTAAATCTACAACTTTTTCCGTCCTTGAACCCCATAGGCAATCTTCGCTTCCATGGTTGTAGAATATGAGAAATGCGCCGGGGTTTTGTTTTAGTGCTTCTTCAACTTCATTTCTCGACACGGTTCTCCCGCTTAAATCGGTGACTTTAAAGCCTTTTGCCTGTAAATGGTTCACAATTTCTCTTGACCATTCGTAGCTGTAGCGGGAGGCTTCATCGAAGCTTGGCGCAACTAGAACCGCCAAACTCATTACTTCACCCCTGCCAACTTCAGCATTTTGTTCCTGAACTCGCTGTTTTGTCTGAAGAGTTTTAACGCGTTGTCCAGAAAGTCTTCAACCAGTTTTCTGGTTTCTTTATCCAACTTACGGTGGTTGTTGAGCATGTTTGCAAATTCTTTGTAAGTGTATGATTTGAAACCTAAATATATGCGTTCATTTGGCTTGCTCTCAGCCTCAACCTTTAAAGCCTTAATTATTATTTCAATCTCCCGCACCTTCAGAACCTCCGCTTAGTCTTTTAAGGGTAAGCTTAACAGCGCGTTCAACAGACCGCCTTTCAATAAGATGTGTGTAAAGCAGTATTAACACAATTCCTAAAATTATCAAAATTATGGATGCTGTGAAGTTTGACTGGAAAAGGTTGGAGGCTGCCACTATACACGCAACACCAACGGTGAAAAGCGCCGTCTTAGATGCAGTTTGAAATGCTCCCATATCAAATCATACTTATAAAATCATGGAACGTATTTAAAAAAATTGTGTGGAGATAGGGGGCTTATTCAGTTAAGCTAGCCTATTTTTTCGCTTATCCCGTGCATCCAGCGCCAGAAGACTTGGGCTAGGAATATTATGGCTGTCCAGACGAAACCGAAGAAAACCGCTACTAAAGCGATGTTGTAGAGGTCGGCTATGTCGAAGGTTGGCGTTGTGAAGAACTTTAGCAGGGCGTAGATTGCCGACAGGATTATGCCAACGACGAGAGCCAACGTCTTGGTTCCGACGTGTTCAACTTTTTCTTGGGACATTCAGGCTCTCCATTAGTTTAGGGATTTAAAGCTGAAATAAAAAGGTTGCCTATCTATCGTAAGACTTGCGATAGTCACCCGCTAGCCGTTATGGTTATGTAAAACTCAAACTGTTCAATACCTGTTATATTTTCGGCAACTGAAAGGGTGAATTCAATTGGTAGCACATCTCCGGGGTTTAAAGTGTTCCCAGTATAGTTCCACGACAGCGTTATGTAATTTTGAGCCTCAGGCGGAGTCCAATTCCCATAGGTCATGCTCAGAGTGGCTGGAGTGTTCCCAAGTAGCTTCGCATAGACAACGTACGGAGCAGTTTCTCCCGGACACAGCGTTCCCCAGTCGATTGATGTGCACGGCTGTGTGCATTCATGGTCTTTGTAGACTTCAAGCCCTATTGTACGTATATATCCGCTATTGTGTATGTAGTAGTGGCTCGCTATGATGGCGTATGCTATGAATGCACCCATTAATAGCCAAGGAAACAGGAAAACACACAGTTTCCATTTCAAGCGTTTCACCTCAAAAATTTAAAGGGAAGGACTATTATTTAAAAGGTTTGAGGTGGTAGAAGTGAACGAAGTTCCATGGCAAACCGTTATTGTAGCGAATCTGGTGGCTTTGATAATCATTTGCGCTACAGTTTTGGCATACTTTAAAGTTGCAAGCTGGCAAGACGTGTTCACCATTTACCTGATAGTTCTTTCCGGTTTAGGCTTCGCGACAAGCGGAATGTACTACGGACAGGCAAAAGCGTACAGAGAAGCCCTCATACTAGCTACGAA
>JAWBRY010000049.1:0-9014 GCA_038843545.1 Bathyarchaeia archaeon
ATATCCTCAGCTTGGTCTTTAGGCTACATTTTTTCGCCAGCCATCGGAGGCTACATGGCTGGAAAACTCGGCATGCAAACAGTTTTCCTAACAGCCTTTTCTTTATACGTTTTGGCAACCCTCGTTTTAGTCTTCATAAGCAGTCAGCATGCAATAAAGCCTGAACAGAAGAAGCTGGAAAGCTGGCGGCTAGCCATAAAGCTTATAAAAACTCGAAGGATGGCGGTGATTTCAGCCTTCTTTGCAGCCACGATGTTTGTCTTAATTATGTATCGCCCCTTCGTCCCAAAGTTTTTGGCGGACACATACCATTACGGAGACTTTGAAATAGGCGTTTTAGGCTCCATAGCCTTTGCTGGCTCAGCCGTTTTGGGCATTGCGTTGGGCAAGTTTGGAGACACGTATGGGAAGAAGCTCGCCCTCGCCGTTTTAATGGCGCTCTGCAGCCTATCTTTGGCTGTCATGCTTTTGACGGGAAACTTCTACTTTCTGGCTGCAGCCTTCTTCTTGACGGGGGCCTCCTACACAACATGGTCTATAATGAGCGCGATTATAGGGCCTATGGCTCCTGAACCTATAAGAGCTAGATGGGTATCCATACCACAAACAGCAAGCATGTTTGCATCGATACTTGCACCTTATATGGGCGGAGTGCTCTACGAAATTTCGCCAAACCTACTCTTCATGGTCACCATTTTAATGACGGCTCTTTTAATGCTGGTGGCCCTAACCCAGAATTTTTAACGATTTCGCCTACTTTGGCCTCTTTCCAAGGGTTAGGGATATGGTTAAGGTTTCAGCTCCCCTTTTAACCTCTAGGGTTATGGTCTCTCCTGGACTCTTGTATCGCTCTAGATAAATCACCATGTCGTCGTAGCGGCTAACTGTGCGGTTGTCAACCTTAACGATGATGTCTCCAACCTTTAAACCCGCGTTGTAGGCTGGGCTGTTCTTTGTCACTTCGGAAATTAACACTCCGCCAACATAGTTTGGGTCGCATGCTATCCCCATCCATGGATGCTCATATGTGCCGTTTTCAATTATCGCATCCGCAACTCTCCTCATTATTATGGATGGGATGGCGTAGCCAATGCCTATAAACGCTTTCACGCTCTCTGTGGTTTCAATGGCGAAGGCTACACCTACAACCTCGCCCAAACTGTTAAGCAATGGTCCACCGGAGTTTCCAGGGTTTATGGCAGCGTCGAATTGGATGATGTCAACTATGGAGTATTCCCCCCAAGGCTCCGGCACACCCAGATCGCTTAACCTTAAAACTCTGCCGAGCTGGCTTACTATTCCAGCAGTCATTGAGCCCTCCAAGCCGAAGGGATTTCCAATGGCATAGACGGGCTCGCCGACAAGAAGCCTTGTGGAGTCGCCGATGATCAGAGGCTTAACCCCGGCTGGAAGGTTGTTAACCTCTAAAACGGCTAAGTCGCTATAGATGTCTTTCCCCTTAACGGCTGTGCTGACTTGAATGGGCCTGCCTTCAACGTAAAATGTAACTTTAACATCGCCCTTGGAACCCTCGACAACGTGATAGTTTGTTACAATATATCCCTTGCCGCTTGCGCCAGCACGGTAAACAAATCCAGAGCCGGATTTGTCGCCTGCAACCACTAAAACCACAGAGTTTCTTGTCATGTTATATATTTGGACGGCTGTCAAGTTGAGTTTCTGAGCGTAATGGAGCTGCTCTATTAAGGTTTGAAGGTTCTCAAGTTGAGCTGAGACGGCGGCGTACCTGTCCTGCAAAGCGTTCAAGCTTGTTTTCAAATTCCAGTACAAAAACGAAAAGCATCCACCCAAAGCTAGTGCGACAAGAATTAGAGCCGCCATGAACTTTTTGTCGGCCGTCAAAGTGTACCCCCAACTCATGAAACGGCCTCCGAAACTGTTGAGAATAAATTCAGAGACGCTTAACAATTTAGCGTTTTGCTTTAGCGTTTCCTCCAAATGTTGTACGGGCATTGGCTCCAGCAGTAATGGCTGTTCTTATATTCACAGGTTTTACATTCTGGCATGTCGAAAAGCTTCCGCTTTCCACTTCGGCTAGAACCACTACTAGACAAGGCTTCTCTGCATATAGTATGTGCACGCCGAGGTTTAAGGTTATGTTAAAGGTCTCAAGGGGAAGACTAGAGAAATGTCCAGTTACCGCTGAATTTTGCATGTGGATTGATGATTCACAACCTTATTAAAGAAGTGTGAAGTTTTCGTTGCCTCATGCTGGTGGATTGTTGTCTATGGAGCTGTTTCACGTTGCCTTAAACGTTGCCTCGTTAGCCGTCAACGCCTGCCTCGCTTATTTTGCATGCAAAATGCTTTCCGTTTTCAGGGGAGGCATCATGAGTAAGCCTTGGCCCTTCATCTGCGTTGGAGCCCTCGCCCTCGCCATCGGCTCATCCATATTCTCATTCAAGTACATCCTAAACTTTGAAGGCCTCTGGGTTCACGCGATAGGAGGCGCAACAATGCTTCTAGGGGGAGTATTAGCCCTGATCGGAATATACCTTGAACACAAAAACTGGATTGTCCCGAAAACGTAAGCAGAACAATGCCAGTACACTACAACAAAACGGTTAGCAATGGTGGGGCTGCCCGGATTTGAACCGGGGTCCCGAGCGCCCGAGGCTCAGAGCCTAGACCAAGCTAGCCGACAGCCCCTTCGTATTTGATGGATGCCTCACTCTAGTTTTGTGTTAGGTTTAATAAAGGTGTTTTCTTAACTTTTAAACCCTTAGCCCAGTCTGAAACTATCTGCGCAGTGGGTGGAGGTTGAAGGTGTGTACAGCCAGCAACAGCGTACACGGGGAATTCGTGTTTTGAAGGCCGTTTCCTCAGCTATCCGCCTTCAAATTTTGAATCTTCTCTCAGATAGGGGAGAGCTTTCTTATACGGAGTTGATGAACCTTTTAAAGTTGAGTCCCAGCAGGGATGCTGGGCGTTTCGCCTATCATTTGAGGTTTTTGCTTAAAGCGGGTTTGGTTGAAGTTGCAGAGGATTCTAAAAAGTACCGCTTAACTGATTTGGGCAAAATGGTGCTTGAGGTCGCCGAGGAAATAGAGAAGAAGGGCCTAAAATCTCAGAAAATTCTCGTCCGCACTTCGCGGTTCACCCTTGAAGAATTTGACGTTAACCGAATTGTGGATTCGCTGGTTAGAGAGGCCGGCATGCCTGTTGAGCAGGCCAAGAAGGTGGCTAAAGAGGCTGAAAAACGCCTTTTGAAGGCTAAAACCAAATATTTGACGGCTCCATTGATAAGGGAGGTTGTCAATGGCATCCTCATAGAAAAGGGTTTCGAGGAGTACCGCCACAAACTCACAAGGTTAGGTCTCCCAGTTCACGACGTAACCCAAGCCTTGTCAAGGGAGAACGCTTTCAACAGCGCTTCAGCAGTTCACGAGGAGTTTGGGAAAAACGTCATAGCCGAATACACGCTCCTAAACGTTTTACCCAGAGACGTTGCCGACGCCCATCTTTCTGGAAGGCTGCACTTAGAAGATTTAGGCGACTGGATTTTAAAGCCCAAAGAGGTTGTGCATGACCTAAGGTTTTTCTTCAAAAAGGCGCCTCCAAAAACCTTTGAATCCGCCCTAAATCTGACCTTCAACGTGCTCCTACATTCGGCGAAGGAGGTTAGCGGAACACAGACTCTTGAATACTTCAATGTTTTCTTAGCCCCCTTCATGAAGGGCTTGAAGCTGGAAGAGGCCAAAGAGGCCTTAAAACTTTTCATCTCCAACCTAAGCAGCCACGTTGACGTTTCTTTAAACATTGAACTCACAGTTCCAGATTTTTTGGCAGCCATCCCCATTGCTGAAAACCAGTCCACTCCGCCCCAATTTTATGGAGACTTAGTTGACGAGTGCATGGCCTTAGCTCAGCTTACACTGGAAGTCTTCGCCGAGGAAAGCCTAAACAAACCCATCTTAAACCCAAAGGTTGTGGTGAAGCTTCGGCCGGAAGCCTTCAAGGAAAAAGCGGCGTCCAGCATACTTTACGCAGCCCACAGCCTAGCCGCAGGTTGGAGCCTTCCATACTTCGCAAGCAATATTGAAGAAAACGAAAGGCACACGGTTTTTTCGTCTTCTGGCGTTAAATTTAAAGCAAATTTTAAGGGCGACTGGGAAATTGACACTCTTCGTACCGGGGTTTTGGGAAAAGTTACAGTCAACATTCCACGCATGGCCTACGAATCCGGTGGGGACGAAGGCTCCTTCTTTGAAAGGTTAAAGGAAACCCTTGAACCGGCTATACGAGCCCTTGAAATAAAATTCAAGACGGTGAAACAGAGCGGCAAAGGCTTCCAAAGTTTTTTAGCGCAAACGGTTAACGGCGACCATTATTTTAGAATGGAAAACTCTGCATGCATGATAAACATCGCCGGCCTAATGGAGACTTCAGAAATCTTCACTGGGAAAAGCGTTTATGAAAGTGAGGAATGCTGGAAATTTGCCGCGGAAACAATGCGCCACGTTTCGGATTTTCTCCACGAAAGCAATAAGAGGCGCGACAGGCGTCTTCTGCCCTCCCATGTACCTTCTCAAGAAGCCTCCCTTAAACTTGCAAGGCAGGATGTTGAACGGTTCGGCGTTGCAAAGGTTCGCTTCCATGGAACGCGGGAGAAACCCTACTACCTAACCTTCAACAGAGTGAGTGTTGAAAACCTGGAGAAATCTTTGAAGATTTTGGCTGCTTGGAGAGAGCTTTATCCACACCTTGCCGGCGGGATGCTTACAGTTATAGAACTCGGTGAATCCGAACACAAGGTTGAAGAACTCTTAGCCCTTACTAGAAAACTCGTCGAAAACTACGGGGTTGAATTTTTCACGTACAATCGTAACTTAACGTATTGCGGTCAATGCCGCAAAAGCATGTTCGGCATCCTTCACAAGTGCCCAAACTGCGGTTCGGTCGGCACATTGACGGTTTTTGGGCGCTACCCTTGAAGCCGACTATTTAACTGCACCAAGGATTAATGCGAGAAGAGCCATCCGCACAATTATGCCGCTCCACACCTGCTGGAAATAGCGGGCGTGCGGCGTGTTGTCCACTTCTGGAGCTATTTCATCAACGCGGGGAAGCGGATGTAGTATAATCATGTCTTCCTTTGCCTTTTTCAACAAATCTAAATCAATTCTATAGGAGCCTTTCACCTTCATGTATTCGGCTGGGTCTGGGAAGCGCTCCTTCTGAATCCTTGTCACGTACAAAACGTCCAAGTCCGGGATTACTTTGGCTATATCGGTTTCCTCCCTTACTGGAATCTTGCCCTTTATTTCTTCAATGACTTCCCGCCGCATTTTTAGGGATTCAGGCGAGACGAGGTAAAGCTCCACATTGTAGTTGGAGAGGGCGTAAGCCAGAGAATGCACTGTTCTGCCATACCTTAAGTCGCCCATTAAAGCGATTTTCAAACCGTCTATGGTGCCCTTCTCCTTCAGAATGGTGTAAAGATCCAGCAACGCTTGGGTTGGATGTTCCTCGGCGCCGCTTCCGCCATTGATTATAGGCACTTTCGCAAACTCTGCGGCTAGTCTCGCCGCGCCTTCAAGGGGATGTCTTATGGCTATTACATCTGCATAATTTTCAACCGTGCGAACGGTGTCAGCCAGGTTTTCTCCCTTCCGGACAGAGGCTATTTCGGCTTCTGCAAAGCCTATGGTAGAGCCTCCAAGCTTAAGCATGGCCGCCTCAAAGCTTAGGCGGGTGCGGGTGCTGGGCTCAAAAAACAGTGTGGCGAGAATTTTCCCCCTAAGCATATCTGAACCCTTCCGGGCTATGGGTTCCATGGCGCCGGCGATTTTCAAAATATAATCAATTTCCTCCCTGGAGAAGTCGCGGATGGATATTATGTCCCTTCCGGCAAACTCCAACCTTGCACCCCAACAAAGCTTCACTCCCTACTTAAATAACTCTTTTCATGCAAGCTACGTCAAGCCTTTTATTTTAAGGGTTTACTACTAACCTTGAGGAGAACTGCGTAATGAGTGAAACCATGCTTTACGTTTCAAAAATTAAGGATGGCACCGTTATTGACCACATTACCGGCGGGCATGCCCTAGATGTAGTAAAAATTTTGGGGATAACAGGAAAGGAAAATCGCATAATCACCATAGCCATCAACGTGCCGAGCAAACGCTTCAAAGTTAAAGACATAGTTAAGATTGAAGGGAGGGAGCTAAACCCGAACGAAGTCCATAAAATCGCCCTGCTGGCGCCCCATGCCACCATCAACATCATCCGCAACTACAAGGTTGTGGAGAAACAGAGGGTTAAACTGCCCAGCGTCATTGAAGGCATTGTTAAGTGCGCAAACCCAGCCTGCATAAGCAACAGCAATGAACCCGTCCAGCCGAAATTTTACGTGAAAAGCGAGGAACCTTTGATCCTTAAATGTCACTACTGCGGCCACATGATGGATAAAAACGACATTCTTAAACAGTTTTAAAGGCAAACTTATTCGGTTTTTAGGATAACGTTTATATCGGAAGCCGTGATATTTTCAAAATAGATATGTCAAAAAAGAGACATATTGCACACATGTAGAACAAAAATACACGTGAAAAGGTGAGTGAAATAAATGATAGAAATCCTAACAGCCACCCTCTGGACAACATTCTTAGCCTACACAATATGGTATTTCACAATGGCAAAACATTACGCACCTCTGACCCCAGAAGAAGCCCAAGTTCTATGGAAAATCCACAAACAAAACGACAACTGCCAATCAACAAAATGGCGAAAAATAAAGAAAGGCGGAAAAATCGTCGGATTCCAATGCGAATGCGGTTATAAGCACATACAAAAACGCCCGATAACCAAAAGCACACCCACACCCGCCAAAACCCAAACAAAACTCACAGCCATATACAAAAAACTCCACGGACCATAAACCAACATTCTAAAAAGGCCATTAGAAACGGAGAGAAGCGCGTCAAGAGGACATGACGGCCTAATGTTTAGTCAAACCATTCTCCTAACCTTTGACGAACTTCTAGCAAAAACGGTAGATTATGTTTTAAAGTCTATTTTCTCCGAACGTTTTGTTTTCTCCTTTTGGATCTATCTTGAGGTGGCCGCCTCCATTGAGCCGCTGGACATTGCACGGAAACCCGAAGCCTTTTCAGCCTGTTTAAAGAACTTGTTTGGGCCGACAGCGGCAAAAAACCTTGAAAAGCTGATTTTGAAGTGCCTATGCGAAATGTTGAAACTAAAATTGGAATTGGAGGAAAACAGCAAATTCTCAGACTACATAAATGAGCTAAGGAAAATATATACAAGAATCGAGTTTGAAAGGTACAAGAGACTTGTAGAGTAACGAAAAACCAGAGGGGGGAAGGCGAAAATGGCTTTCTGGCGCATCCATTTTCCATAAAAGGCTGTTAAATTGCTTTGAATGCAGCGAAGTTGTAGGTTATAATGAAAAACGTTTGGGCGGAAGGGTGAAACCCGACACAAACATTATGTGCAGTCTTTCAAGATTGCTGGAAACTGGAAAGGCGGTATCTGCTGAGGTCGAAAACCCACCGTGTTTTTCTTTTCACGAAGTCCCAAAATACCAGAAAATCCCGTCTAGGATATACTGAATACCTATGGCAGCTGTTAACAGCGCCATTAGGCCCGATATAACTAGCGAGCCAGAACTTCCCAAAAACCTGTATATGGGGTCAATGAGTCTTAGGATAATGTGCACCGCCGCGAAGACCACTAAAACAGCTATAACCGTAACAAACGCGCCAGATGCTTGAAGGGTTAAGATTGTAGTGGTTATGGCACCTGGACCCACAAGAAGAGGAAAGCCGATGGGAATAACGCCTATGCGTTCAGGCGCCGTTGAATTCTCCTCCCCCCATTCTCCGCGAACAATTATCCTTATTGAGATTATCAAGAGCAAAATGCCTCCTGCAATCATAAAACTATGGAGGGATATTCCAAAAAAGGCAAATATGCGCTGGCCTATAAGCGCAAAGGATATTAGGATAATAAAACCGGTAGATATGGCATTGCGAAAGGCCTTCTGCCTATCCTCTTTTGCCATCCCCCTCGTTAAACTAATAAAAATTGGAATATTCCCTAACGGGTCAATAATAATGAACAAGGTTATAACGGCCTTAACCAAGCTGAAGATAAATTCCATGATTGAAACACGCTTCCTACCCGACAGTTCTTTTACATAAACCGTAAAAATAACTTAAACATTACTGAGCCTAGCTTGACCAACCAGAAAATCGAGAACTTTGGTCGGTAAATGCAATAATATGGTAAAACAACAAAACTCACAGCCAAACGTGAAAACTCCATGAACATGAATCAGCTATTGCGAAAGTAAACCGAAACAAAAGGAGCGCCAAAGATGGACAAAAGGCAACTAATTGGGTTCCATCAAACAAGCGCTCCACTTTTGATGAACTCTAGCAAAACGATCAGGCCTACTTCAGTTTTCATATTCTCTATTTCTTCGACATGATTTGTGTCTTTCAGATAATCATGGAAGTTCAAAACCTTAATATGATTCTCTTGCCCTTCTAATTTTTGGTGATTGTGTGAAGGCTTTTGTTGAGATTAAAGTATCTGCTGGCAGCTTAGACTTGGTGCTTGAAGCCGTTAAAAAGGTTGAGGGTGTAAAAGAGGCTTATCCAGTTGCAGGTCACTGCGATATCATGGCTGTTATTGAGGCGGCGGATATAAAGGCGCTGGGCAACATAGTGACAAAATGCATACACATAGTGAAGGGAGTAAAATCTACAGAGACACTGATATGCGTCGAATAATCCTCTAAATAAGCCCCTTTTTTTATCAACAAGAAAGTAGATGTTTTTCGGTTTGTTACGTGCCTTTGATAAATTCAGAACCTAAAATATCCTGATCTACACAGCCCGTCAACTTCCAAGGCGAGGATGAATACATCTGCAAGGCAGCATCCACCATTGAAGAAGCCAAACAACTCATAGAAGCTGGATTTGAATATATCTGCGATATTGAGGGCGTAAAGCTCTTCAGAAAAA
>JAWBRY010000050.1:0-8933 GCA_038843545.1 Bathyarchaeia archaeon
TGCGCCGAAGTAGCTGGACTAACCTTGTCGTCAGCGCTCAAATAAACCGGGTCGCCCTTGCTTATGGCGGCTGCAGCCTCAAAGGTTACGATGACAGCCTCAGGGTCGTCTGTTTCGCCGGCAGCCATCCAAGGTTTTCCAGTTAAATCCGGCATACACCATCACTCCACCTCATTTCCTTAAGGTTTCGGCCAGTTCGTCCTGGCCTACTCCCATGGAAGCGCCAAACCTTTCAAGTCTATAGATGACTCTGCGGAGTTCTTGGCACATGCGCTGCGGCCCAAAACCCCAGCTCCGCTCCACCATGGGACTTGGCAAAACATCCCTCAACATCCTAACAACAGCGTCCACGCTAACCGTTCGCTTAGCGTTCTTCACAAACACTCCCTCAGATGGGCTGGACTGTTTGGCAGGTGTCATGTAGGCTGGATGCATGGCAAGCCAGTCGCGGATTTTCTGCTGATCCCAAAGCTTGTCCTTGGCAAAGAAAATGCTCTGGATGCGGCTTGTTTCCGGCTCAGCCTTAGGCTTGCCCATGATGGCGAAGACGCCGTTCTCCCTGTCAAGCCAAACAGTGCTGAAATGCTCCGGCAGAAAAGCCTCCAAGTCTTGGTAAAAGCCCAAAATATACTCGCCAGAAGCAATAGGCTCGCCCCCCTGCTCCGTCAGCTTCTCCACAATTTGGATGTTGGCTTCCGGTATGCCGGGCACAGCCACAAGGCTCAATTCGGCGTTGTGCAAGCCTCTGGGGATTTTTCCGTCCACAACGTCCAGCCGCTCGTAGTCGGCGCCTATGCTCACATGCCGGATCAAGCCCTTACGAATTTTCTCAGCCACTTCGTCATCGTATATTTCAGCCTCATACCAAAGGTTTTGGCCGTCCCAGTGGGCGTTTACGACTTTGCCAACAGCATTCGGCACAGCCACGTGTTCGATGTAAACTGGCGCAGAAACAAGCCGCTCTGCGAAGGCTTCCAGTTCTTCTGGCAGGTAAATGTTGAGGTTGCGGCTCATACCAGCCGTTAAAGCGATGCCCCTAATCCGCAGTGGCTTGTCAACAATTTTCTCAACAACCTTGAAGGGCAAAACAGCAATGAAATGCTCGGTTCCGCCTTGGCGCTTCTGCTGGTGCCGCTCAAACCAGTCTTTGGCTTTCTCCAAAGTCCAACCCTTAGAAACATCGAAAAGGAAGCTGACAACCTCCATGGAATGTTTGCCCTTAGGCTTGCCAACAACAGCCTTAATTCCTTCCTCCTCAGAAATCACAATGGTGCGAAGGCTCTCAGGCTCAAACTCGTCAACACTCCGATGGCCACTCCGAATATAGTTGGCAGTCACTTCCCAAGGCAACCGCATACGCCTCCACATGCACAGCACTAGCAAAAGAGTAAAGCACCAAAGAAAATGAAAAGCCGAACTGGACAACCCACTGGCCAGCCCAATGGCCAACACGAGGCCCGTCAGATTGGCCAAACAGCTAAAAACACGCTAGACTCGAATTCTGTTGTATTTGAGTTTATGAGAAAACTTGGCTGAGAAGTTTCAGAGCAAACTTGATTTGGTAAAAGCTAAACTACGCCGATGGCAACTTCTTCCCTTTTGCGTCTACGCCTCCACGTTAGCCATGTTTTGATGAATTGTTCTATTTCTTGGCGGTTATATGGGTCTTGCCAAGCGTTTTCTAGGGCTTGGCACTCGTTTAGGGCGCCTACGAGCCCGAAATAGGCGAGGAGTTCATGATATAACTGTTCTTTTTCTGTTTCGTTTAGCCAAACCTGCATGGCATTTAGGATGGCGTCTAAAACGGCTCTGCTCATCTATTCTATCCTCTTCATGGTTTCTGTTCCAAATCGGCTGGATTCCAGTTCCCTGTGGATTATGTTTTCCACTATTGCTTCCACGAGGTTGTCTATGTTTTTGAAGGTGTCGTCCGAAAACCTCTGGATTGTCTCCTCCAATATTCTTTGCACCGTCGCCTTGTACTGGTCTGGCAAGTGGCTAAGCCTCTTTTCAAGGCAGCTTTTAATTTCGTCGGCTATTTCCGGCTTTTTCAGGAGGGGGACGGCGCACGAAATATCTCGCAGTGTCATGGTTAGGTAGATGATTCTGGCTGTTGGGTTTGGCTTCGCCATCTCCCAGGCTTGAAGCTCCTCGGCTGTGGGTTCAAGCATGTATTTGGCGTAAGCCACCTGGTCTTCGACGTATCCACCCTCAACAAGAAACCTTGTTACGGCATACTCCTTTGCAGCCATAGCCGCCCCGTATAGGATTTCCGTTGCAAGGTTTTCCGGCAAGCCATAAACGCGCATGGCTTGTTTCAGCCCTGAGGGAAACTTAACCCTATAGTATTCTGGCGAACCGTGGATGATGGAGTGGGCCACTTGACGTCTAATGCCTCCCTCAACCACGTGCTGTGGGAGACTTGAAAGCCTGTCCAAGTAAATGTCTATGGTGGGTTTACCCTGCAAGGCGTCATGGGAGGCGAAAAAGCCTTGGCCGCCTGAGGTTTCGAAAATGTTTAGGTTCACGGAAAACGTCATGGGAGGGCCTAGCCTCTCATAACATTCGGTGATGACACTTAAAATTTTGTCAACTAAACCTTTGTCAACGTTTCCGAAAGTGTTTATCCGCATAATGTTTTCAATGCTTTTGACTGACAATACACCTCACCGTTTGAGGGAGTTGCTTCCCCGCTTTTCCGCCTCCTCCAAAAATTTATTGTATTGTCCTAGGGCTTTATCTATTTGGTCCTCTATGAATTCTGCTGCGCTGTAGTATGGCGTTCCCATCTCCCTCACCGCCCTGTTCAGCTTTTCATATTTCTCCCTTGGAATTTCAATGTACTCGTATTCTCCGCTCTCCCATTTCAAGAAGAAGCGTATGGCTTGGCGTATAAACTCCTCTTTTGTCGTGTAGCCCCTTCCCTTGTGGGCTTGAATGAAGCGTTCCACCTCGCCTATGAGCTCCGGTGGCAGTATGACGGATTGATAGAGCATAGCTTCAATAGCATCCTGGTATGTCTGCATTTTGCTTGTTTGAGCCATGAGCTCTCCAAGGAGGGCGGTTAGCTTCTGGTGGACGTCGTCTGAAACCCTTAAGGTTTTCATTTTCGGGAGCACCGTTTATATTTTTGTGGCGTAAGTCTTTTAAATGTTTCTGATATACCAAATATACAGAATATAATGAGGCTTCAAAATGCCGAGAAAACGCATAGTAAAAGTAATCCTAAGCAAAGAGCAAAAGGAAATGCTGGAGGAGCTGGCGCGAAGACTTGGGACAAGCGAAAGCGAAACCATGCGAATAGCCCTCATGGACTACGCGAAATCCCTAAGCCTTATGGAGGAAAGAGTCCGCAGACACGCGTTTCCACAGTCAAGCTTCGATTCGAAATCAAATACAACAAAATAAAATTAAAACTTCCA
This sequence comes from Bathyarchaeia archaeon, assembly GCA_038843545.1. Taxonomy (GTDB): domain Archaea; phylum Thermoproteota; class Bathyarchaeia; order Bathyarchaeales; family Bathycorpusculaceae; genus DRVP01. Next base: position 3,423 of record JAWBRY010000050.1, read on the forward strand.
CAAACCTTTAAAGAAGTGGGAACAGAAATCATCTAAACTGAAGGGAAGGCTTTGGCCAAGAAAACCTTTGACAAGCTTCTCCTAGAAGCCATTGACGAGGCCTTCTCTTCTCTGGGAGAGTCTGCAAAACAGTCCATATACTTCCACCTGAAAGACAAGTTTAAAATTTCTAGGGAGGAGATTCCAAACCGCATTGTAGAGTTTGCAGAAGGCCTTGAGAAAATTTTCGGTTTTGGGGCGCGTTTCCTCGAAATCATGATAATGAAGAAGCTTTACACACGCATAGGCCAACCCCTCGAATGGAATGAAAATAAGGAATTCATTTTCGCAAACTATGTTGAGGCTGCAAGGCGGAGTTTTCAGAGGGCGAGGGCAAAATAGTTTTGTTGTATTGATTTTTGATTCATAAGGGTTTAATTGATGGTTTTTCCGAAAAAGTTTTTTACGTACTGAATCGTAATATTCAATATGCCGAAGGCGAGGACTTTGACATCCAAAGACCTCCAAAAAACATTATTAGAAGCCGTTGAGGAAGGATTAGCGTTTCTAGGTGAATCACCCAAACAGGCCATACTGTTCCACTTAGAAAACACCTTCAAACTACGGGTGGAAGAAATTCCAGAAAACCTAAAGGGGTTTAAAGAAGCCCTTGAAAAAATCTTTGGACCCGGCGCCTCATACATTGAAAGGCTCCTTGACAAATTAAACATAAAATCTGAAACAGAGGGGCAGGATCTCCAAGGCTTTGTGGAAAACTTGAGAAAACGTCTTCTATTTCCGGGTGATGCTTGAAAATGGCGGAAGGGGAAGAGACCGTTTGTGTTGTGGAGTTTCTTCACGCGTTATTTGATGGTTTAGAGGATTTAGTTGACGTGGTGGATCCGCAGACTCACGAAATACTCTTTGCAAACGACCGATTTAAGGAGTTTTTCGGCGAGGATGTTGTGGGCAGGAAATGTTATGAGGTAATTTATAAAGGGAAGGAGCCGTGTTCAAACTGCACAAGCAAATACATTTTCGGGGAAAATTTGGGCAAAGTTTGCGTGTCAGAATACCGCTACAAGAATAGGTGGTATAAGTGTATTGATAAGGCCATCAGCTGGCCTGGAAACAAATATGTGAAATTGGAAATGGCCATAGACATAACAAAGCATAAGGAGATGGAGAAGGCCTTATCCAAGAGTGAGAAGCGGTATCGCACCCTCGTTGAGGCTGCTCCGGACGTAATTTATGTTATCTCATCTGACGGGAAAATTGTTTCGCTTAACCCAGCCTTCGAGAAGATCACTGGATGGAAGCTTGAAGACTGGGTTGGTAAACCCTTTGTGGAAATGATTCATCTCGACGATGCCTCCAAGGCTGTTGAATCCTTTAGGAAAACGTTGGCCGGTAAACCTGAGCCTGTGGAGCTTAGGGTTCGTACAAGGTCGGGCGCGTATTTGGTGGGCGAGTTCATAACTGTGCCTATAATTGAGGATGGGAGGATAGTTGGCGAGCTTGGGATAGCCCGCGACGTGACAAGCCGCAAGGAATACGAGGAAAAAATTCAGAAGATCAGCGCAACCCTGCAGGCGCTTGTTGAGGCGATTCCGGATATTGTATATTTGAAGGACTTGGAGAGGCGGAACCTCATTGTTAACAGTGCCTATGAAAGGCTTACTGGCCTTAAGAGGGAGGAGATTGTCGGCAAGAGGGATGAGGAAGTTTTACCGCCGGATTTAGCTGAGCAATGCCGTAAAAGCGACGAAATTGTGCTGCGGAACGGTGTGGCTGTGCGGGCGGAGGAATACACCGTAAACGAGGTGGGTGAGAAGCGATACTTTGACACAATAAAGGTTCCAGTTTTTGACAGGGATGGAAAGATCGCGGGTTTGATTGGTGTAAGCCGGGACATTACTGAACGGAAAATTATGGAGGAGAAGCTTAGGGAAAGGGAGGAGTTTTTCCGTTCAGTGGTTGAAAACTCCCACGACGGCATAGCCATAATAGATGAAAACTATAGAATTGCCTATGCAAACCATGTTTTGGTTGGAATTTTGGGTTATCCAAAAAATGAGGTGGTGGGAGAGGATTTTAGAAAGTTTCTGGCGGAAGAGAGCAAAGCCCTTTTCACAACAAGGAGGCTGCAGAAACAAGCGAAGCAGCATAGAGGCCAACAGTTTTCCTCAAGGTACGAGTTGAAAATTAAAAGGAAGGATGGCGGAGAGAGGCTTGTCGAGGTTAAAACCACAACAATATGGGATGCCAAGGGAAGAGTGCGGACAATAGCCCAAGTGCTTGATGTAACCCAGCAGATGAAGCTCGAAGAAGAAAGAAAACTTTTCGAGAAGAGGCTTTCAGAACTGAACAAGTATGCACAAAGGCTCAACAGGGCCAAAAGCCTAAAGGAAATTTATAGGCTCACATTGGACGCCATGGAGAAAACCCTGGGATCCGAGTACGCCTCCATCCTCATAATGGAGGAGAATGCCCTTCGCCTGGTGGCTCACCGTGGGTATTCAAGGGTTTCATCGCTTAGACTTCCCCTAGAAGGGAGTGAGGGTGTAACGGTTAAGGCTGCTAAAACCGGAAAACCCGTATACGTCCCGGACGTTAGGAAGGAGCCCGCCTATGTTGTGGGCGGGGAGGGCATGCTATCCGAGCTTGCAGTGCCCATGAAAATCGGCAAAAAAGTTTTGGGCGTATTAAACGTTGAAAGTAGGAGGCTGAACGCCTTCACCAAGGATGACAGGAGACTTTTTGAAATACTAGCCTCCCATGCAGCCGTAGCCATAAACAACTTGAAAAGACAGGGGAAACTGGCGGCTTTAAACATTTACGGAAGAAGGTTGGGTAAAGCAAAAAGCATAGAGGAAGTCTACAGGCAAACATTAGAGGTCACACGGAAAGTCCTAGGCTTCAAATATGTTGACATTTTCCTAGTTAAGGGGAACTCCCTGCAATTGGCTTGCTCCACCATGCCTGGCCGTTTTAAAGAACTTGTTTTGCCCTTGGACGGCGAGAGGGGAATAACCGTTAAAGCTGCCAGAACCGGAAAGTCCGTGCATGTGCCGGATGTTAGGAGGGACGGGGCTTACGTTAGTGGGGGGGTTATTGGAACCTTATCTGAGCTTGCAGTGCCGATAAAGCTTGGAGACAAGGTTTTAGGCGTATTAAATGTTGAAAGCGAAAAGCTGGACGCCTTCGACGAGGAAGACAGCCGCCTCTTCGAGATACTTGCCTCCCACGTGGCCATAGCGATAAGCAACATTGAAAAAAGGGAGAATCTTGAAAAACTTTCGAGGAAGCTTGAAAGCCTCATTAAAAGCTCCATAAAAATATTGCAGGTTAAGGGTAGACACGAAGCACTCAAAGAAGTCGCAAAGGCTGTTCAAAAATATGGTTGGAGAAAGGTAACAATATGCAGCAGGGATGAAAACCTTGAATGTAAAGACATAGCCTCAGCTGGGTTGACAAGGGAGGAAGCCGAGGCGTTAATCAAGAGAGGGATCCCCGTCCATGTGTGGAGGGAACTTTTAGGTCCGGATTTTGAGAAGTATAAGGTGGGTGAGTTCTACTGTTTATCACCGAAGGATCCAACAGTGCCCGGGAAAGTCTCCGAATATTTCACCGCTTTGCGCACCGAAACTCTGCTGTATGCGCCCATCCGCACCCCTGAAGGGAAGATTGTTGGTATATTAACCATGGGCAACCCCGTGGATGATGTGATGCTAAGGAGGGAGCTGCTGATGCCCCTTGAGCTTTTCCTCCATCACACAGCGCTAACCATGGAGAATGTGGAACTTATGGAAAGCCTTGAAAAGGCTAGGAGGGAGCTTGAATCCTACGCAGACCAGCTTGAAGAGAAGGTGGAGGAGCGAACCCGCGAGCTAAGAGAAATCCACGACCAACTGCTCAAGGCGCAACGACTGGCGGTTATAGGCGAAGTGGCAGGCATGGTTGGCCACGACTTACGCAACCCGCTTACAAGCATAGCTGGCGCCGCATACTACCTTAAGAGGAGGCTGGCTCAAACAGGCGATGAAAAGGTTATGGAGATGTTGAATTTAATTGAGAAGAACATCGCCTATTCAAACAAGATAATAAACGACCTCCTCGACTATTCAAGGGAGGTTAAGCTGGACATAACCGAGACAGATCCGGAGACGATCGCCAACGAAGCCCTAGCCGCCGTGGAGATTCCAAGCAACATAAACGTTGTGAGGTTGGTGAATAAGAAGCCCAAACTAAAGGCTGATTTTGAGAAGTTGAAGAGGGTTCTTGTGAACTTAATTAGGAATGCCGTTGAGGCCATGCCGAAGGGTGGAACCCTAACGATAAAAAGCGTGAAAAAGTGCGACAGCGTCGAGTTCACGGTTTCGGACACCGGCATAGGCATGACTGAAGAGGTTTTGAGGAAGCTTTGGACACCCCTCTTCACAACGAAGGCGAGGGGGATGGGTTTCGGCCTAGCCATTTGTAAACGTTTTGTTGAAGCCCACGGGGGCACCATAACCGTTGAAAGCGCCCCCGGAAAGGGCACAACCTTCACGGTCACAGTTCCCCTTGAACCAAAAATAGAAGAAGGAGGTGAAAAAGTATGGTTGAAAACGCTAGAATCCTCGTTGTTGACGACGACGAAAACATAAGAAAAGTGTTAACAATGATTCTCGAAGATGAAGGCTACATCGTGGATCAAGCGGAAACAGCGAAGGAAGCCATAGAGAAATCGAAGAAAAACTTTTACAACCTAGCCCTCATCGACATCCGGCTGCCGGACATGGAGGGCATAGAACTCCTAACAAGGATGAAGGACACTGTGCCAAAGATGCGGAAAATAATTATTACGGGTTATCCAACGCTGCAAAACGCCATTGAAGCCGTAAACCGTGGAGCCGACGCCTACATACTGAAACCCTTCGACGTTGAAAAGGTTCTGGCAACCATTAAGGAGCAGCTTAGAAAACAGGAGGAGGAGAGACGGTACAGCCAAGAAAAGGTAGCGGAATTCATAGAGACCCGAGTTAGGGAGTTGGAGGCGGGGAAGCTAACCCTGAAGGAACAGTGACGACCTCCACCTCAGCCATGCTTTTCCAAATTTAAATAACGCTGGGGCATTTCTGACAGTTTTCCATCTTAACCGTTTTAAAATTTGAAGTTTTTCTCAGTCTCGTTGGAAAAAGGCCTGGAAAAGTTTGAAGCCGTGCATGGGCCTATTCGCCATGCTGGAAGGGTTCAGCTTTTTCGCCCAGACACCGCCTTACACCCGACATCTCGGGCGGTTGGGGGCCGCGGGCTGAGCTGGTCGGCCGAAGCCTTCCAGCTTACACCCCGGCTCCATCAAACCCGTCTTTTACGGGAGCCCTCGTCCCCTTTGGTCTGGACTGTTGCCAGCCCAGCCTTTAATCGGGGAGTGGCTGCCTATTTTCGGGAGGGGCTTCGGGCTTAGATGCTTTCAGCCCTTATCCCCGGCGGCGTGGCTGCCCGGCGTCTGCCCTGTCGGACAACCGGTAAACTAGAGGCCACAGCGTC
>JAWBRY010000051.1:0-8889 GCA_038843545.1 Bathyarchaeia archaeon
CGTAAGCTTCTCAAGGGTTGTCTTTGTGGGGACACCCCTTTCATCCCATCCCCTTTTCTTGTAGTATATTTTCAGCATAATCTCATATTTCGCCGCGTCAAGCTTTGCACCTTTCAAAGTCCCCTTACTTAATGGTTCGATGAACCATCTTGCTGGTGGATAATCCATTTGAGCGCTCCATTTTTCGCCGAATTCCCTTATCCAGAAAGCTCGTATCAAAGTGTAAACTCTGTCCGCAATCGTGTTTAGCTCATCCCAGCTTATCTCCAGTCCTGTAGCTGCATGTATGAACTTTGGATACCATTCAAGCTCGAAGCCAACCTCAACCCATGGAAGCCTACAGACGGTGGCGCATTCAAAGAAGCCTCCCCGTATACGCTGAAGCTCTATAACTTTGTCCACTTTATCTTCGCTATACCTTTCCCTTCCAGCCTTGACTTCCCAGGCTATTACCCAAGAATCTTTATGGTGGGCTCCTATGGGGCTTGTGGCGTAAGCCAAAGCCATCGCCGGAGCGGCGTGGCAGTCGTAGGCTGAAATCTCCAAGCCTTTCACGTGCATGGCCCATTTATATGCGTCGCCGCCGAACTTTTCAGCTGCAAAGCGGACACCCTCTGCGAGAACGGCGCCTAATCCTCGCTTGTAGGCGATGTCCTCTATGAGGGCCCTTGCCGCCTTATAGTCCCCCCATGGAATCTTCTCTTTTATCAACCCTTTTTCCGAGGCTTCCATGGCGAAACCTATCACGTTGCCAAGTGATATTGTGTCCAAGCCGAGCTCGTCTGCAAGCCTATTTAATGCTGCAACTTTTTTCAGATTGCCTAGGCCTATGTTTGAGCCAAGCATGGCCACATTCTCGTAGTCCAATTCAGACTCTTTTCGGTCTGCATCTTTGACGGCGTTGCCGCATGTCATGTTACAGTTTGGGCATCCCCGCTGGGAAGACTTAATTTTCTCCATCGAAAAGCCGCCTATGGCGTCGGCGTCTTTGAAAATGCCTTCCCTAAAGTTATGCGTGGGCAAAACACTGTTTTCCTGGCTCCACTCAATGGTCATCATGGTGCCTTGCCGCTTCCAAAAGGCATAGTTCGGTTTTGTTAAAATCTCTCGATAGGCTTCAGCTCCTAACGCCTGTAAATCCTTCGGGTAAGCGGCCGGCAGCTCACCAGAGCCCAAAATCACCACAGCCTTCAAATTCTTAGATCCCATGACTGCACCCATCCCGGGTCTTCCGCCACCCCGGCCTTTTTGGCAAACAATGTTGGCGAACTTCACGAGGTTTTCGCCTGCTTGCCCAATTGCAAGGATGCCTGCTGTGGGTCCATAAACGCTTCTAAGCTTATCTTCTGTTTCAAACGTGTTTAAACCCCAAAACTCCCCCGCGTCCAAAAACTCTGTTAAGCCGTTTTCCACTAAAAGGATTGTAGGCTTCCCCGCCTTTCCCTCCACAACAATCGCGTCGTAGCCGGCCTTCCGCATCTGGACAGCCGCATAGCTTCCAATATTGCCGTCCCCGTATCCCCCGGTTAGGGGACTTTTAGCTGCAACAACAAGTTTGCCGCTGCTTGGGAGGGCAAACCCGGTGAGCGGTCCCGCTGCGAAAACCAGCTTATTCTCCGGCGACAGGGGATCCACACCCAGCTTAAGCTCATCCCATAGAATTTTAATGGCGAAACCCCTGCCGCCCAGAAACTTTCTTGCCATCTCAGCGTCATACTCCTTTACCACGGCCTTCTGTTTGGTTAAATTCACTCGCAAGACCTTGCCATTCCAACCTTTCATAAAGGCACCAGCTTTAACGACAAAACTGCATATTGCGCCCCACAGCCTTATAAAACTTCAGTGTTAGAGGCTTCCAAGTTCATAAGCGGAAAACATTGATGGAGCTTGGGGTAAATGCTTACTCACAGAATTTTCTCAGTTCCTGAAGGAAGCCTAAAAGAATATTTATCTACCTCGAGAAGCTTATGAAAATAAACCTTCGTGAAGTGGTGAATGTTATGGGCGTATACGCCAATGCTAGAGGTTTGTCCACGCTTGTGCTTATTCTTCTTATAGTAATATCGGCGATAATTGGTGGAATAGTTTCGTATGCATTTACAATAGCCTACTACACAAGCATTCCCGGAGAAACCACGTTGGCGATAATAGGCGTTCACATAAATCCAAACAATGTTCGAGTATTTAATGTTACATTGTTGAATCCGTCATATTCGCCGGGAAACGCAAAAATAACAAGGATTGCGGTCAGCGTGAAAAACGGAACCCAGCTCTACGATGTTATAGAGATGACACCGCCCATCGGTGCGGGATTAGAAATCCGAAGCGGGGAGACCATAAACATAACATGTTCGAAAATCAAAAAAGACAACGCTAACATGACTTTTGGTGAGTTTGCAAGCATTTTTGCCGGCGAAAAAATCCACGTACATGTTTTCGCTGAAGAGTCATCAGCCGCGAATATGGAAGTAAGGCTCCCACTCGTTAAATTGGAAATAGCTGCAGATTTTAACCCAAGAATCTCCTTCAAAAGGTTCAATATAACCATAACTAACAGCATCCAATCACAGGTCAACCTAACAATCACCGATGTAGTTCCAGGCTCAATAGAGTTTGAAGGCGTGCACCCAGATTTTAGAGTAAATCCTAAAGTGCTCTCCATTGGTGAAACTGTCTGTTTCCAGTTTAACGGAAGTTGGCACGGCCACACCTACGTCATGATCGATGTGGAAACGGAACAGGGATATGTGTTCCATAAAGAGGTTAAAGTGGGAACCGTTCAAGCGGTGATCCAGTCTGTCAGCTTTAACGAAAACAATACAAACCACTTCAATGTTACGGTTTGCAATCTAGCGGAGTCAGCCAACCCTGTGAACGTTAGGAATATTAAATGCGTTCTGGAAAATGGCACCGAGTTAACATTCGACTGCGCCTCGGCTGAGATAGCGCCAAACACCACTAAATTGTTCACGCTCAATTGGAATTGGAAGGAATACCGTGGAAAAAACGTGACGGTTGTGGCTTATTTCACCCAAGACTTTAACACCCAAGGGTATAGAGCTTCGACTCCTCCTCCAATAATAGTGAGGGTTTTAAACGCCGAAGGCGCCTTCAGCCTAAAATACAAGGAACACTTCAACCTAACAGTTCTGAATCACGCATTCTCCCTTGAAGCTGTTAACATAACTAAAATTGTGGCGAAGAAAACCGGGGAAATTTTGCCGGTCGCCGGTTTAGTCCTAGACCCCGGCTCTAATAAAACATTTAGCTGCAATTTTGCTTGGACGCGTTTCCTTTACGATTACGGCAGAAACCTAACTTTAACCCTACACACGGTCGCTGTTCAAACCTTAAAAGAGTATACATTTGACTTTTCACTCACCCTTCCAGTGGCGGAACTTAACATAACACCGATAAGTCATGTTACAATTGGTGAGACTGGATACTTGAACCTAACCATTAAAAATTTGGAGTATTCCGTGTGGAATCTCACCCTATCAAAAATTGTGGTAAAAACTCAGGATTCAGCAACGCCTCTGGAGTACATCCTTCCCAAAAAACATGTGAAAGTAAACGTTGGCAGTGAAATCGTTTTGCTCTGCCCGTTTGATTGGCAGAGATACCTAGGCAAAAGCATAACTCTGGCTGTTATTACCGAAGAACTTGTGGAGGCTTGGACAACATATACTATTGATTGATACTCACAGGGCTTCAACAAAGTCCACCTGACCATTTATGCCTTCGCATTTTCAATAAATATTCAAGCGTTTCAGCACAAGCTTGCCAAAAAAAGTTATTTTGTTCTAGGCGCAAGAATGTTGCTCGATGATCGTTATGGAAACCCTCATATTAACAGATAATGAGGCGGGAACACTAATTTCCATGAGAGAGGTCATGGAAAGAGTTGAGTTGGCCTTCAGGGAAAAGGGGCTAAAAAGGGTTCAGATGCCGGCGAAGATTTACCTCTTCTACCACAAGTACAACGGCGATTTAAGAGCCATGCCTTCATACCTTGAGGAGTTAGACATATCGGCGGTAAAAGTGGTAAATGTTCACGTTGACAACAGGGAGAAGTATGGCCTCCCGACGATAATGGCTGTCATAGAATTAGTTGATCCAAAGACGGGTTTTCCGCTGGCGATAATGGGCGGTAAAACCATAACAGATATGAGAACAGGTGCTGCTGGAGCGGTAGCCGCCAAATACCTCGCAAGGAAGGATTCAAAAATTTTAGCATTTGTTGGAGCTGGTGCTCAAGCAAGAACCCAGCTGGCAGCCCTATTAGAGATTTACAAAGACATCGAAGAGATTAGAGTTTGGAGTAGAACTGGGGAAACAAGGGAGAAGTTTTTAGCTGAGACGAAGGAGTTATACGGCCATGCATTCAAACTTGTTCCATCGACAGATGTGGGGGAGGCTGTAAAAGGAGCCGACATTGTCATAACAACAACCCCTTCTAGACAGCCGCTTGTCATGGACCAAATGGTTTCCCCAGGAACACATTTCAACTGCATAGGGGCTGATGCGCCAGGGAAGGAGGAGTTAGATCCTGCAATATTAAGGAGGGCTAAAATAGTTGTTGATGACTGGGAGCAAGCCTCCCACAGTGGGGAGATAAATGTTCCATTAAGCCAAGGAATCATAACGAGAGAAAATGTTTGGGCTGAGATGGGTGAGATTGTCGCAGGCTTGAAACCGGGAAGGGAAACACAGGATGAAATTACAGTCTTTACGTCAACGGGCTTGGCAATCCAGGACGCGGTCGTTGCAAAGCTTGTGTATGATAAAGCGCTCAAAAAGGGAGTGGGAAGGTTTATTCAGATAGTATGACTATGCAGTGCTAGCGATTTCATTTCATCTGCGCATTAAGCTCGAATTTAGTTGTTTAGATACATTGAATGCTATTGGTAAATTGGCACTCCATGTTTGGGGTCTTGGACGAGTTTTGAGAACTCTTCCATAAGTCTTCTTGTTATTGGACCCGGTTTTCCGTCGCCTATCTGTCTCTTGTTAATTTCTCTGACAGGAATTATTTCCGCGGCTGTTCCTGTGAAGAAGACTTCGTCCGCTGTGAAAAGCTCGTAGGGCGTGATGTTTTTCTCTATCACTTCATAGCCTAAGCTTTCGGCAAGCTCTTTTACCGTTTGAGCTGTTATTCCGGGGAGTGCTCCGGTGGAGCTTGGAGGCATGTATATTCGCCCATTTTTAACTATGAATATGTTTTCTGCTGCTCCTTCGCATACGTAGCCGTTTTTGTCTAGGCATATGGCTTCATCCACGCCGAAAATGTTGGCTTCTATTTTAGCTAGGATGCTGTTCAAGTAGTTCAGCGACTTTATCTCGTGGCTTGTCTCATCCACCGGGTCTCTTTTAACCCATGTGATCATCGCCGTTATGCCCTTTTCTTTCGCCTCGCTTTTGTGAAGCGTTAGGGCGTCTGTTATTACAATAATTGTGGGCTTCTGGCATTTTCTAGGATCCAAACCCAGGTCTCCTACGCCTCGCGTCACTATTAGGCGTATGTAAGCGTCTTTCAGCTGGTTTTTGCGCAAAGTCTCTAGCACGATTTTAATCATCTCCTCTTTTGTGATTGGGATTTGGAGCATTATGGCACGGGCTGAACGGTAAAGCCTGTCAATGTGCTCTTTAAGCTTGAATACTATCCCGTCGTAGGCTCGGATCCCCTCGAAAACTCCATCGCCGTATAAAAGTCCATGGTCATAAACGGATATTTTCGCCTGTGATCTCGGATAGTACTCGCCATCTATATAGACAAGGAATTCCCTTTCCAAGAGATTCTCCCCTTTTTGAGAACAAAATGTTTCGTCAAGGTTGATATGTGTTTTGTCGTTCGTCTTTAAATCTTAACCGTAGAATTGGGGTCTTTTTGAGACATGTTTGGGCACGGGCAGCGGTTTAAAGGGTTTACCCTGTACTTGGCTCCTAATTTCATCTATAAGCTCCTTTAACGTCATTTTGCGTATACTTCTGGTCTTTCTATCTCTAACCGGGAGGGCTTCGGATTGAAGCTCTTTCCCTCCAAAGACTATTATGTAGGGGATCCACTCGGTTTCAGCTTCTCTGATGCGTTTTTGAAGGGTTAAGGGTCTCTCATCAATGTCCACGCGGATTTGGTTGGCTTCAAGCTCATTCGCTATTTTCTCGCAGTGTAAAAGGAATTTGTCCGACATGGGGATTAAGCGCACCTGGGTTGGCGAAAGCCAAAGAGGCAACATTGGCGGTTCGCCCTTCTGTTGTTGCTTGTAGGCTTTTTCCAGAAGCGCGTATATGCAGCGTTCCACGGCTCCGCTTGGCGAGCAGTGCAGTATAAGCGGATAACGCCTTTCACCTTTCTCGTCTATGTAGGTTATTTCGTATCTTTTTGCGTTTTCCACGTCTATCTGGTCTGTGGATAGGGCAGCCGCCTTATCCTGGTTGTCGACGAAATTGAAGTCCCATTTAAGCCTAAAATAGAAGAATGGCTCCTTCCACATTTCAACTAAGACTGGTTTACCGAAGATTTCCGCCAAGCTTTTAATGAAATCCTTGTTTTCCTCGTAGAAATCTTTTGTAAAGCGGAACGCCGCCTCATAGTCTTCTTTCGTTAAGCCTATCTCCTCCAAAACCTCAATGCAGAGTTTAAACCTTGTTATAAATTCTTTCTTGGCTTGTTCTAGGTCTGTGCAGAAGGCGTGGCAGTCCGGCATGGTGAAAGCCCTAAGCCTCCTTAAGCCCACCACCTCGCCACTTTTCTCCCGCCTAAAACTGTAACGGGTTAACTCGTAAACTCTCAGGGGCATATGCCTATACGAGAACTGGGTGTCGTGAACCATCAGGAACTGCCCAAAACAGGCGGCGAACCGCAGGAAAAGCTCCTTATCCTCGGATTTTAGGATGTACTGCCGCGCCGGGAAACGGTTCAGGTAGTCGGCTAGGCTTGGATGGCTGAAATCGTACATCACTGGAGTTTCAACTTCCATGGCGCCGTACTCGACGACCCTGGCGGTCACATACTGCTCAATAAGCGATTTTATCAGTCTGCCTTTCGGGTACCAGCGGATGTTCCCGGGATCGCTTCCAGCCTCGTAGTCGGCTATTTCAAGCCTTCTCATTAGTGGCACGTGGGGCGGCATTTGCTGGCTTGCCCTAACCTTAGATATTTCGTATTTCGCAAACTTCTCCAGGTTTTCGTGTCCCTTAAAGTCAAATTCTTCCACCGGGATCATTTTTCCGTCAGGCTGTAGAATATACCAGTAGGAGACGAGTTTTTCTTCAGCTTTCAAGGCTTCTGGAACTTTTTCAGCCTCTTCCTTTTCTGCTTTTGTTGGCGTTATGGCGCGGGACTGCTCCGCCAACGGGTGTCCTTTTATGGATATTGTGAACTGCTTGTTCCAGCCGAAGGGTGCGCGGAATGTTTCTATGCCTTGAGCTTTCGCGTAGGCTTCCATGGCTTTTACGATTTTCAGCGCTTCAGCTGGCTTTGCAAGGTTGCTGCTTAAGTGGGCGTAGGGGTATATCAAAATGCGGTTTACCTTCAACTTTCCAAGGAAGGCTTTAACCTCGTCTATAGCTTTGCGGGCTACGGTTTCGTCATCGCCTTCCTCCACGGCCGTAAAGAGGACGACAATCTCTTCTAGACGTTTTGTCTCGCTGTCGGCTTCTTCGGCCATTTCTATCTCCTTTTGAATAGGCTTGTACTCGATGTAGTTTGAGTGGAGTTGCAATATCCGCATCTTCGCTCCTCTTCCAGTGTTTTACACTCCTTTAAATCGCCACTGCTCGATTTTTCGTTCCTTCTTTGTCCGCTTCTTAAACTCTTTGTAGTGGCTTTCACACAAATAAGCGCGTCTTTCGCTGCTGCTTACGCTTAAACCGGCCTTCCTAACTTTTTCCGCTGAAAGCGAGCGGGCAGCCTCGCTGCCGCATCCTGAAACGCTGCATTTAACGCCTTTCCCAACTTTTCCCAAGGCTAACCCATCTTGCGCAAGGTGTTTGGAGGCTTTAACTAGAATAAAACGCGTTTAGTGCTTAATTCCTTTTTCGTAAAGCAACTCCGCCCTACGGAGAATTTCGCTTCCATAACCCATGAGTGTTGGACCAACACCTTCGACAACTGTTGAAGCTGCCGCTGAACCCACGCATGCACACCAAAGGATTTCCTTGCCGCGAACATATTCAGCTAGAAAGCCGCCCATGAAGGCGTCTCCAGCTCCAGTGGGATCCACAAGCCTGCTGGGCATATAGGCGGGGATTTCATAGGTTGTTCCGTTGATGGATAAGACGGCGCCTTTTACGCCCATTGTCACAATCACTGCTTCAACGCCGAAATCGTGGACTGCTTTGATGGCTGCTTGTAGGTCTGTTAAGCCTGTAACCGCTTCAATTTCATCCTTGGATGACTTGTAAATGTTCACTATTTCTAGCATGCGTTTATCCTTTAAAGTTCCGTGAGTCACGATGCCCTCCTCGTTAAACGTGCGGACTAAACCTTGAGGGTCAAGCGACAAGACTTCCGAAGACTTTCTTAGTTTTTCAGCAACATCATGTTGGACTTCACCAGCTATGGGTGCTAAATGCACAGCCTTTGCCTCAAGAAAATTCGGCAAGTCTTCAGTTGTGATGGGTAAAGCTTTGCTTGTCAGCCTTAAAGTGCGGTTGGACAAGTCGCTGTTGTACCTTAGTTCAAACCTTGTTGTTTTTTCATGCTCGATTCTGGAAACGCTTGTAACGTCTATACCTTCCTGGCTTAGCCACCATAGGTAAGCTTTGGGAAAGTCGCCGCCAACCTTCGAGACTACGGATACGCTGGCTCCTAGGCGTCTTGCTGAAAGTGATGTGTAAGCTGCGGAGCCGCCTAAAACTATGTAAGGTGACTGTCTGCTTGGAAGG
>JAWBRY010000052.1:0-6896 GCA_038843545.1 Bathyarchaeia archaeon
TATATCTTGTTTTGATAAGCAGCCACGGCAAAACATGTTCTAGGGGTTGGCATAGCCCTTTTCTTAGCCCACTTATCCCTAACCGGATCATATTCATAAGTAACATTATAGCCAAAGGCGTATATCTTCCCATTCACAACAGCAACCCCAAGACCACTCATCCCAGAAGGCATGGAAGCCCTTGTTGACCAAGAATTCTGAACAACTCCTTGGGTCAATGTTTCCTGTGCATGGGTGCTTGGTATTAATGATGCATGTACGCTGGAGATGAACATTAAAAGTAAAAATGATGTCAAAAATATAGGTTTTCGTTTAAATTGTCCAGCTATTCGCCACCCTTTATTTGGAAGCTTAATCACTAGCGAAGCTTCACCTCTACTTTACATTAATTTTGAAGATGCGCATATTTAATCTTTTCAACCAAAATTGAACCATCAAGGTATAACCTCAATTTTAAATTTGCATCAGTCCGTTCGGCTAACGACTTCTAAACGTTTCTTCATAACCTCTAAAGTGTTAAATGAATGAAGCGTATGTTCAATTTTGAGGGAATGCACGTGGAGGATGCTATTCAAAGTTTAAGGGATAGAATGGTGCACGTTGGTAAGCAACTGTATAACTATGGCCTTGTAGTTGGATCTGAGGGAAATATAAGTGCACGTATTCCCGGAACAAACAGAATTCTGATAAAGCCTTCAGGTGTCTCCATGGGTTTTTTGAAGGCTGAGGATTTCATAGTTGTTGACCTGGATGGGAACAAGGTTGAAGGTGAACTTCCTCCTTCAATAGAAACGCCATTGCACACGGCGATTTACCGTGCTAGAAATGATGTTCAAGGAGTTGTTCATACGCATGCACCACTCGCCACAGCCTTCGGAATAGCCGGAGTTGAAATAATTCCTTTAATGGTGGAAATGTTTCTGTACATTCCAAATGGTGTTCCAATAGTGCCCTTTGAGCTGCCCGGCTCTAAAGCATTAGCCGAAGCTGTTCAAAAAATGATTAAGGATTATAATGCGGTCATTTTAGAGAACCATGGAATCATCACTGTTGGCCCAACAATTGAAGAGGCCTGCCTTCTAAACAGGATGGTGGAGGAGTGTGCGAAGGTCCAGTTTATCGCCACACTGCTTGCTGGAAAAGATGCCGTAAGCTGGGAAGCCTTGAAGAAGAAACTTCAATCTAAGATTGAAGACGTGGATTTAGAGGCGCTTAAAAGCAAGTTTAAGGTTTTCAGAATCTAGCCTTTGGCTTTCACTGCCTTTGCGGTCTCCCTAAGCAGAAGGCAGAGGATTAAGGCGATGACATCAAATATGAATATTGATATAACTGAAAGGTAGTATGGATTTGATGGGTAAAGACCTTCTGTGGCTGATTTAACAGCATCCATGAAGAGAATGAATACCACTGAACCGGCTTGGGAGAATAGCCAAAGAA
This sequence comes from Bathyarchaeia archaeon, assembly GCA_038843545.1. GTDB lineage: Archaea > Thermoproteota > Bathyarchaeia > Bathyarchaeales > Bathycorpusculaceae > DRVP01. The sequence continues at coordinate 1,438 of JAWBRY010000052.1, forward strand.
AGCTTGAGGCACTTCCAGCCAATGTTGAACCTACAATTTCAGCCGCTGTTTCCAAGCCTACTGGCAAGGCTGACATGAGAAAGAATCCCAAAACAAAGCCCGCCACCGCCAAAATCGAGAAGCTGCTTGTTTCAGCCAAAAGGTAAAGCATGATAGCGGCAACAGCCAAATCCATGATTATGAATGGCTTCCTTCGCGCAGCCTTGTCCGAAAGTCCGGGGATAACCAAAGAACCGAAAATTCCACCAATTATTATTATCCCGCCGATTAATCCAGCATCTGTGGCGGTTAACCCACGCATGTTTAAGATCGCTTCCAACCATGTAAGTAAAGCTGTAAAAAGCCCAACTCCGATGAAGAATAGGGCTTCAAGGATTATGAAATCCCTCTTTCCAAAGAATCCCTTGATGTCTTTAAGTGAAATGGATGCTTTAGCTTCCTCTTTTAATGCTTCATTTTGGAAGAGTCCTGGTTTTTCTTTAGCCAAACCTATGAAAAGCCCGGCGCCTACCACGGATATTATAGCATAGATTATAAGCATGTTCGTTAACAACGTGATGTCCGGTGTTGGCACGAGAAATGGCGTGAGCACCATAGCCACTATCATTCCAATGTATTGACCCATTATCCCAATGCCTGTGGCTAGAGCCCGTTCTTCGAATGGAAACCATTCCGTAACAAGTTTTGATATGGCATTAAAGACGAAAGGCTGGCCCAGTGCAGCGCATGACTGGAAAAGGAGGAGTATTGTGAAGTTTTCTCCGGAAAAGATTCTTAAAACGGCGAACACGGCCATTATTAAGGCGCCTATTGAAACTCCAAATTTGAAACCCTTTTTGTCAATGAGTATTCCGGCGGGAATGGAAACTGGTATAAAAAGCAAGGGCCAAACCATTGATAGGAGCCCAACATCAGATTCTGCTACACCGAATATTGTTGTCATTATTGGCCTTGTTATTGGAGCGAAGTTTAGCCAGAGTATTTGGGAGACAACAGCCACAAGCATGTATGTGAAAAGGACAACCCAGCGGTAGGAAGGTTTTTCTGATTTCTCCATGCTATTCTGTTTGCAGCCTCTAAACTGATATGTTTTGCTGTTTAAGGGTTCCACAAATGCTAAATAATTTTGAAGTGAAACAAAACTTCTGAAAAGGAAGGTTGGTGTTAATTGTGAAGGTTACTGTTTTGGGTGGAGCTGGAACCATTGGAAGCATGGCCGTTAGAATCCTCGCCTCCAGTGGAATGTTTTCTGAAGTTGTTATAGGAGACGTTGCCTACGAAAAGGCGAAGAGGATTGCCTCCGAAATTGGGGTAAAAGGAGTGTCTGCGGTTAAGGTTGACGTTACAGACTCTGATAAATTGCACAAAGTGATTAAGGGCTCTGATGTGATATTAAGTTGTGTAGGTCCCTTCTACAAGTTTGCACCCATAGTTCTGAGGGCTTCCATTAAGGCTGGAGTAAATCATGTAGACATATGCGATGATGTCGACGCCACCGAGGCTCTCTTAAAAATGGATAGGGAAGCCAAAATGGCTGGAATTTCGGCGCTTATAGGTATGGGTAGTTCTCCGGGTGTTGCAAACGTTCTCGTAAAGTTTTGCGCTGACAAGCTCCTGGATGAGGTTGAATCCATAGATATCTACCATGCTCATGGGGGAGAAGAAACCGAGGGACCCGCTGTTGTTAAGCATAGGATTCATTCAATGATGATTCCGGTTCCAGTTTTCCTCAACGGAGAGTTTAAAACCGTTAAGGTTTTGGAGGAAAGCGGCAAAGCCTTAGAAGAGGATGTTGAGTTCGCCGATGTTGGAACATATAGAGTTTACGCATATCCCCACCCAGAAACGATAACGCTTCCAATTTACATTAAGGGTGTGCGCCGCGTCACAAACCTTGGCCTAGTTTTGCCTCCGGCTTATGCTGAACTTATCAAGGGCATTGTACGCCTTGGAATGACAAGCGAAGAGCCTATAGAGGTTGATGGGAAAAAGATTGCGCCCATAGACTTCGCGGTAGCCTTCGCCCTACACCAAAGGCCTAAACTTTTGAAGGAGGCTGGAATAACAGAGCCCATGGGATGCCTAAAAATAGTTGTCAGGGGCAGGAGGAAAGGCGAGCCTAGCACGTACGTGTTTTCGATGTCTTCGAGAGGCATGGGAATGCGGGAGGGCACGGGAGTGCCGGCTGCTTTGGGAGCTATGCTCATGGCTATGGGAAAGATTAAGCTGAAGGGTGTTTTTCCACCAGAAGCCGCAGTTGACCCGGTTGAGTTGTTTATGCTTGCCAAGGAGAAGATAAGGATAGGCAAAACTGTTGGTTTACCCATCCGCGTCGAGCACATTGACAAAGACGGTAGGGTTCATGGGTTAAGTTTGGAATCGCTGGTTAAGGCACCTTGAAAGGGAAATATATACTAGCCCACGACACCGGCACGACGAGCAATAAGGCTGTGCTGGTGCGGTTAGACGGCGAAATAATCGGATACGCGTCGGCAGAATACCCGGTATACTATCCGAAAAGGGGTTGGGCTGAGCAAAAGCCACTAGACTGGTGGAACGCGGTCACCAAAACATCGAGAGCCCTTCTGGAAAGGGCAAACGTTAAACCTTCAGACATCGCCGCCCTCGTGTTCACAACGCAGATGTCCGGTACACTGCCTGTGAACAGCAACGGCGAACCCCTTATGCCGTGCATGATATGGCTTGACACAAGAGCCAAAAGGCAAGCTGAAAAAATGAGCCGCGGGATCATAAAAATCGCCGGATACGAGCTAACAACCCTCATAAGTTTTCTGAGCATAACCGGCGGGATTTACGGGCATGTAGGGAAAGACCCCATATGCAAAATTTTGTGGGTTAAGGAAGAACAACCCAAAATTTACGCTGAAACATACAAGTTCCTAGACTGTAAAGATTACCTAGTTTACAGGTGCACCGGAAACTTTGTGATAAGCAGGGACTACGCCAACATCTGGTGGATGATGGACACAAGGAAAGGGAAATTCAACTGGTCAGACACGATCCTCGAAAAATATGGAATAGATAAGGCTAAGCTTCCAGAGATAATGAAGGCGACTGATATTGCTGGAAAACTCACACCGGAAGCAGCTGCAGAGATGGGACTATGCGAAGGCACACCCGTGGTTGTCGGAGCCGGAGACGTGGCCTCAGCAGCCATAGGCTCAGGCGCGGTTATGGAAGGGAAAACCCACGCCTACGTTGGGACGAGCGACTGGCTTGGCTGCCACCTTTCGGAGAGGAAAAAGGACCTGCTCCATTACATAGGCTGCATTTGCAGTGCAAACCCGGACATGTACCTATGCGTGGCGGAACAGGAGACGGCCGGAGCATGTCTAGACTGGCTTAAAAGCACAATGTTCAAAGAAAGCCGTGAAGACGTCTACAAGCTTTTCAACGAAATGGCGGCGAAAATCAAGCCGGGCGCAGACGGCTTAATTTTTACGCCTTGGCTCTTCGGTGAAAGGGCGCCTCTGGATGACCCAACTGTTAGGGGCGGATTCCACAATCTCAGCCTTGAACACACGCGGGAGCACATGGTGCGGGCGGTTCTTGAAGGCGTAGCCCTAAACATGAAGTGGGCCCTGTTCTACATGGAAAAGCTTGCGGGAAAGGCTGAAAGCATAAACATCATAGGCGGAGGCGCCATATCCAACGTCTGGTGCCAAATATTCGCGGACGCTCTGAACAGGAGAATAAAGAGGATCAGCGACCCTAAGGAGGCTGGAGCAAAAGGAGCCGCAATAATAGCCATGATCGCCTTGGGCCATGTTAAAAACTTCGAGGAGGCTGAAAATCTGGTTAAAATAGACGCGGTTTTTGAGCCAAACACGCAGAACGCCGCCGTCTACGAGAGGATCTTCAGGGAATTCAAGAACATTTACAAAAACAATAGGCAGATGTATCGAAGACTAAACTTGAAAGCCGATTGAAAAAGGTTGCACGTTTATTAACATGAACAACTCATTTAGAGTTGGTGAAATTCATGTCTGAAGAAATTGAAGGTCTTCCAATAGCTTTGCCTGAGGGAGTGGATCCGGAAAAATATGTTATAGCCACATACTACGCAGCTGTTCCGAGAGACTGGCCTGTGGACAAGATTGCCATGGCCGTGGCTGTTGAGCAAAGCACTGGAACATGGATACGTGTTCCTGGCGAAACCATAGAATTGCGGAAAAAACACATAGCAAAAGTAATCTCCATAAACGAGGTTCCAGACTTCGAGTATGAGGTGCCAGCTGACGTTAAGTTGAGGCGTTACATTGTTCAGATAGCTTATCCCTACGAGAATTTTATGAATGAAATTTCGATGCTTTTGACAACGGTTATTGGAAACATTTCAATGGCTGGAAGGCTGAAGCTTGTTGATTTAACCTTTCCAAAAAGCTACCTTGAAATGTTTAAAGGGCCTAAATTTGGGGTTCAAGGCTTAAGGGAATACTTGAAAGTGGAGAGAAGGCCCCTCCTAAACAACATGATTAAACCATGCACTGGTTACCCGCCGGATGTCGGCGCAAAACTAGCCTATGAGGCTTTGGTGGGCGGTGCAGACTTCGTTAAAGATGATGAACTTTTAGCCAACGCGCCCTTCAACACCGTGGAAGATAGAATAGTGAAGTACATGGAGGTTGTTGACAGAGCAGCCCAAGAAACTGGAGAAAAGAAAATGTACACCATAAACGTGACTGCAGACGCGCCTAAAATCTTCGAGCTCGCGGAAAAAGTCATAGAGCTTGGGGCCAACGCCATAATGGTTAATCACTTAGTAACCGGCATAGGCGTGTTGAAAGCTTTAGCCGAAGATCCAAGCATAAAGGTCCCAATTTTAGGCCACATGGACTTCGCAGGAGCCATCTACGAGGATCCAGAGTCAGGCATGTCCTCCCATCTTACCTTGGCGAAGCTTCCGAGGCTTGCAGGCGCAGACATACTGGTTTACCCGGCGCCCTATGGCAAGCAACCCTTCTTCCTAAGGGAGAAGTACTTGAAAGCCGGCAGAACAATGCTTTTCCCGATGCACAACATAAAGCCAACACTGCCTATGCCATCCGGCGGAATAACTCAGCTTCATGTGCCACAACTTATAGCCGATTTGGGCACAGATATAGCCATCGGGGCTGGCGGAGCCATCCATGCCCACCCCATGGGGCCCAGGGCAGGCGCAAGGGCCTTTAGACAAGCCATAGAGGCAGCCATGAACAGAATTCCACTGGAGCAATATGCTGAACAACATCCGGAATTGAAAGCCGCCATAGAAGCTTGGAAAGCTGGGCCTATCTCGCTGCTTCTCGAGTAAAGGTTCTCAAATGTTGCACTGCGCTAGGTTGACGCTATACAGGCATTCGTTGCATGTGGGCGAGTTTGCAAAGCAGTCTACATTATTGGTTCCAGCGTAGAAGCACCCCATAGTCGAGTAGGGGCAGTCTCCACACCAAGGCATG
>JAWBRY010000052.1:6906-8789 GCA_038843545.1 Bathyarchaeia archaeon
TTTTTAGCCATATCTAGTCTGACCTCTCTGAAATTGACGTAAGCGTCTTGACGCCAAACCTCTTCAACACTTTCTTTTGCCAAATCCCCAAAGATCACTTCACGAACGTTTTTTCTGTGGGCATTAACATAGACGGAATGGGTGTACATGAACTCTTGACATGGAGAAACAGCCCCATCGCTTCTCACGGTTAAGGTCTTTTTCTCTATGTAGGGACATCTCCTTTCCTTAGCATCTGGATATAGATTTGGCAGCCTCAAATCAATCTGGTACATATATGCAATTTTTCTGCTTTCATGGAAAACCTCCTCCAAACTTTTTAAAGCTTTAAGCTTTTCCACGGAACCCAAAAACAGTGGCAAATTAATCCAATATCCCTCTTTCTCAGCTTCATTCCAAAAGTTTTGGATAAGCTGGGTTGAAGCAGTTTCCATTTTCACGCCATAGGCTCTTCCGAAAAGTTCTAGGGTGGATTCGCGTATAAGCCGCCACCCGTACTTCAATGAAGGCCTCAATATCTCCACAGTCGGCTTACTCAGGGTTAGGTACATGACTTTAGCATAAATTTCTTCGGTGTGGGGCACAACATGAGACGCAATTATGTAGTCGATATCTTTTTCAGCTGCAAACCTAACGAGTTCTGGAAGGTCTAGAAAGTTGTCGTTCATAAGCACCGTTTCCAAGCCCAGCCTAAAATCCCCTGCAGCCCTATTCCTACTCTTTGCAATTTTTTCAATATTGTTTGCGATTAAGCTGAAATCGGAGCCTTCTCTCAAACGGCTTAGTTTGGCCTGATTAACTGTGTCTACTGAAAAGAATATGGAACCCGCAAATGCATCCTTTACAATTTTGTCAGAGATTTTGGTGGTTATCAGCGAGCCGTTTGTGCTTATGATTATCTCACCGTCTTTTGGTAGGCTTTCTCTGGCTATGCGCAGCATTTCAAGAATCTGTGGGTGGATGAAGGGTTCCCCGAAGCCGTAAAGCACAAGCCTCTTCAATTTTGTAAAACATGTTTTGGCAATCTTTCGATAGAGGGCCATATCCATGTCTAAGGGTTTCGCGTTCCAAACACGCCTAATGCACATTTGACAGTTAAAGTTACACTTGTTCGTAACCTCTATTTGCAGTGCTTCCGGAAATTCATCACCGCTCATAGAGCATTTTCCTAGCTGGTTTAGCCTCCAGCCAAAGGTGGAAATATAGCCACCACATCGTTGTCTTTTAGGGTTACTTTGCTCTCCAAGTCCTTGATGTTTCTTCCATTCACCATGATAATCATGTCGTCTCTAACTTTCCCCCTCTTTTTGTCGTAGACATCGTCGATGAATTCTGGTCCTAGTAGTTTGGATGCGCTCTCAATCATGTCTGGCAGTGTTCCGTCACAGACGACTATGAGTTCTCTGGTTTTGTATTTGCCGCGCAATGTTGCGAAAAGCAGTATTTTTACGTTCACCAAGGCTGAGACACTTCCACAAAATATGAAGAAAAAGGCGGGATTTTGTTCTAGAGCTCTATTTCAAGCTCAGCCAGCTTCTCCCTTGTTGGAATGCCGTTCACCCAGCCGCGTAACTTGTAGTATTCTTCCTTCATCTTTTCCAGTTCTGCCACATGACCCCTTGCAGGCCCCTCAGGCATGGGTTCTTCTAGTAGACGTTTGGGAAGTGTGTCATCCTTCCCGTCGAATCCAAACTTGTTGATTATGACTCTTTCAAGGTTGTAGATTCTCTCCCCAATTTTTAGAATATCATCCTCCGTCAGGCTCCAGCCTGTAACCGCCGACAAAAGCTCCGCATAGTCCTTTGTTCCCAAGGCGAACGTTGTGAACAGACAGTTAACAGCTGAGTTAACCACACATGTGAAGTCCTGGAATATCTTAACCC
>JAWBRY010000053.1:0-8495 GCA_038843545.1 Bathyarchaeia archaeon
GCCTTCCTTTTCCTTTTGTCCTGTTTGGTAGTTCATTCTGTAGCTTGTGTGAGTGCTTCAGAGCTTAAAGTTGAGGTGGAGCAACTCTTTACGACTACGAGGGAAGAGGCCTCAAGGCTTATGCAGTATGGATGGGCCTTCATTAGGGATGTGCTTATGATCGACGTGGCAAGATATAATGTTTCGGTGCTGGTGGTTGAGGCTCTGTCGCATTCGGCGCCCTGCAGGATGGCTTGACATTGGGTATAAGATGAGAAGTGTTGAAAGCAACTTAATGGTAAATTTCTTCTTTAAGAGCGGAAAGCTGGCGATCTGCAGCTTTTCCCTTCACAGTGGCTCACACTCCATAATCGAGGAAGCCTTACATAATCCTGTTGAGTGGGCTAAGGTTTTCCTTGAGAGGTATTGGCGCTTCACTGGGAAGAGCTACATTGGGAGTATGCTTGACATGTTGTCTGGTGTTAGGATGGAGTATTTAGGCAAGGTTAAGGCAAGTGAATTCTACCCATCATACTCGCCTAAACATCGAGACCCCATAGAGCTGACAGGCCTCATAAAAACTGTTGGAAACGTTAAAATGTCTATTGTTATCGAGCCCTGCGAGGCCTATCCGGAGATGAACACAACCTACATTGAATGGAAATATGTGGAGAACTATGTAGTTTTCAGGCAGAAGGGGGTGGGCTTCACCATAGGCCCACGCGACATACACTTCTCCGATCAATGGGACATCTACAAAGTTGGAAGCTCAAAGCTTAAGGTTTCAACGAAAGAAGAAGCCGTGCGCATCGCTAAGGAGGCCATAAAGGACCTAACCTATATGTCTGATGGCAAACTTATTGGAAACCTAATAGTCCTCGACGAGCCCCTATACGTCTACCTAGACACGGACTACAGGGGCAGCGACATATACACGCTGTACCCATACTGGGAAGTCTACCTATGCCTGGCAAAAGCATACCCAGCCGGAGTGGGCGGAGTAAGAGTCTTCATATGGGCTGACACAGGCGAAGTCTTCAAGAGGGAGCTCTCCGGAGGGTATGGAGGAGGGGGAGAGCCAACTCCACCTGCACAAGAAACAAATCCACAAACCAACCAACAAGCAATAATAATAGGCATTGCAGCCATAATACTCACAGCAACAGCCATAATAACCATAAAAAGGAGACTCAAACATAAAACAGCAGATAAGCTAAAATAATAGTATGAGTAGTACCGCGGTTATGGTCATGTCTTCACGGCGTTAACGGTTCTTTTCAAAAGGAGTTGGGCGGCTTCCTGGCTTGGCCACCCGCCCAACCCACAATCAGGCCCCGCGAAGGTTAATCTTTCGCCAAACTTCATTTTTGCTTTCTCAAACCTCCTTTTAATGGTTTCTTCATCTTCCACTATATGCCAAATTTGCGGTTCCGTCACACCCCTCTCATAAAGCTCAGCCAGAATGGCGTCTATGTCTGTTCTTGACACGCCAACCCGGATCTGCTTGTCAGCCTTCTCCAACATGCTTTTCGACAAGCCTTCCAAGCTTCGCGGGGAGGCTGCATACTCCAAAGAAAACACGTCTATATTTTTGACTTCCAACAACTCCGTAACCCTTGAAGGGGAATGGATGTGAATTTGCCTCACCACTCCGCTGAAGCTAAACGCTTTTTCCAAAACATCTAAAACCACATCCCTCTCAGCCATAACATCCCGAATGCCAAAGCTGGGCTCATCTAAGGAAACAACCTCCGTCTTAACATACTTGTCGTTTAAAAGCGAGTTTACAGCGAACCTCCGCACAGTCTCAGCAAACATTAACAAGACGTCTCTGTAGGCTGTTGTTCCAACCTCTGCAAGATAAAGCTCAAAGGGGCCTGTCACACATACACGAAGTGAAATCCTCTCCAAGCCAAGCTCTTCACATAACCCTTTAGCCTCCCTGCGTATAACATAGACCTCAGGTATTACAGCGTCCTTCTCCCCAACAATGTATGTGCCCCTATCCATCGCTTTACGGATGACCTCAGTGAACTGGCGGCGTATATCATAATGCTGTGGATAAGTGGCAACATCCAAGCCAGCCTCACACTTCATTTTGAAAGAAGCCCTCACAACGGAGTAAAAGTTCCCGAACAAGAACTCGTCTTCCTTAAGGTCTCTGCCTTCAACCATCCAATTTCTCGCCATGGCATAGGCCTTTTCAAAATCTCTCCGCTTAACAAAATGGGGCAGAGGAAAGCTTCCTATATCATCAACAAGCACTTTCATAAAAGAAAGTTCCCCGTTGAAATTATTAAAATTGCCCCTAGGCTAGCTTGGCACGTAACCTATATAAGTGTGGCCTTATTGATGAACACATGATGGTGAAAATGTTAAGCCTATGGAAACTCCGCCTCTCAATGGTGGCTGCCCTAGCGATAATAATTACACTGTCAACGCTTGTTCTAGCCGTCATTTTAAGTCTCCTCCAGGTCGGCTTAATCTACATCGGAATATTCGTGGTGGCCTTCAACCTCCTCCAGTGGCTTATATCCCCATACGTCATTGACGCTTTGTACCGCACGAGGGAAATCCCTGAAAGTGAAAATCCAAGACTCCACGCAATGGTGGAAAACCTAAGCCGGAAAAGCGGCATAAAAAAGCCTAGGCTTATGCTTGCCCACATCCCAATACCTAACGCCTTCGCATACGGCTCGCCCATAGCTGGAAGCCGCGTAGCCGTCACAGAGGGTTTGCTGAAAACCCTTAATGAAGGCGAAGTTGAGGCAGTTATAGGCCACGAGCTTGGACACTTGAAGCACCACGACGTCCAAGTGATGATGATTGTATCGCTTCTACCGGCTTTATTCTACTACGTAGGCTATTCAATAATGATTTCCTCCATGTACGGCAGGGGACGCAGGGAAGAAGGCGGCGGAATGGCGCTATTGGGCATGGGCCTAGTAGCCTTTTCAATGTTCCTAACATACGTTTGCGTTTCCTTCTTAAGCCGAGTCCGCGAATACTACGCTGACAGACACAGCGCCACCATAGTGGAAAACGGCGCCCAAAAACTTTCACTAGCCCTAGCGAAAATAGTGCAAGCAGCCAAAAACCTGAAAAGAGCCAGAAAGGACGTGCAACACTTAAACGCTTTCAAAGCCCTCTTCATAGCGGACCCCGATAGCGCCGAAGCAGAAGCGGCTATGCTCTCAACTACGACAACCTCAAGCGACCAAAAACTGGTTGAAGAAATCATGGCTCAAGAGCTCACGTGGATTGACAGAATAAACGAAATCTTCTCGACACATCCGCACATTGTCAAGAGGATTAAAGCCCTGCAAGAGCTGAGCTAAACATTTCATTAAAATTCCTTAAATAACCAAGACATAACTACTAACTGTTTCATGGGGCGGTTTCATGAAGAAAACTTCCCAGATAATTGCAGAAGCAACCAAAGAAGGTAGAAAACACTTACTGGAAAACGAGGCAAAAACAATATGCATGGAATACAACATACCAGTAACAGAATTTAAACTGGCCAAAAGCATGGCTGAAGCCGTCAAAGCTGCAGGGGAAATAGGCTTTCCAGTTGTTTTAAAAATAGTTTCACCAGACATAATCCACAAGTCAGATGTTGGCGGAGTCATGCTAAACCTCAAAAACGCCAGGGAGGTCAGAGCCGCCTACAAACAGATAATGGAGAATGTTAAAAGACACAAGAAGGATGCAAAAATAATCGGCGTTATAGTTCAAGAAATGGCTCAGCCTTCCACAGAAGTCATAGTTGGCGCCATAAAAGACCCCCAATTTGGCCCAACCCTAATGTTCGGGATTGGAGGAGTTCTCGTTGAGATTTTGAAGGATGTAACCTTTAGAATAGCGCCAATAACGGAGGAGGAAGCCCGCGAGATGCTGACGGAGATTAAGGCTTACCCGCTGCTTAAAGGCTATAGAAACCTACCACCAGCCGACATTGAAGCAATAGTTAAAATTTTGCTTAACACATCTAGGCTTGTGATGGAACATCCAGAGATAAAAGAGTTGGATCTAAACCCCATAATGGTTTATGAAAAGGGCGCAAAAACCGTGGACGCTAGGATCATCCTTGAATAACCTTGAAGACTCAACAAAAAACGAAATCTTCTCGGAAACGTCGATACCCCGTGGAACAGGCTTTTTCATAAGGCTTGACGGGTGGAAATTTAGAAAGCTTTCAGAAGTCATCGGTGCTGAAAAGCCCTTCGACGAAAGGTTTGCCAAATGCCTAGTTCAATCCGGCAAAGTACTCTTTGAAAAAGGTTTCAACCCAACCTTAATCTACACGGTGAGCGACGAACTAAACATTCTATTCATGAAGGGTATGCCTTTCCATGGGAGGGTGGAGAAAATAGACTCCGTAATCCCCAGTCTGGTTTCAGCAGCCTTTACCTCACATTTGCAAAGCTTATTTAATAAGAAAGCCACAGCGGCGTTCGATTCTAGAATTGTGATAATGCCCGATGAAAACACTGTAGTTAAGTATTTAGCTTGGAGGCAAATCAATGCTTGGAGAAACCACAACAACGCCTATGCATATTGGCTTTTTAGAAAAATGGGATGCAAACCCCATGAAATAACCAAGAAGTTAAAGGGGATGAAAACAAAGGAGATCCACGAAACCCTTTTCAGACATGGAATAAATTTAGCCAAGACGCCGCAGTGGCAGAGAAGGGGAATCCTACTATACAAGGAGCCCGTCGCTAAAAGGTTAATTGGTCAGGAAGCAATCCGCTGGAAGGTTAAAGATGAATGGAACCTACCCCTATTTACAAGGGAAGAAGGGGCAAAGCTAATCAAAAAGGTTCTTGAATGGATGAAGCAAAAGGGATCGTAATTGTCGAAACACGAGAAACTAAAGAGAATCGAAGAACTGAACCAAAAGTTGTTAACCCTTAAAGAACAAAAAAGAATGTTGGAAGCTGAAGCAAGGGCTTTGGTTGAAAGGAGAGACGAACTTAACAACGAATTTAAACGTTTGAAAGCTGAAGCCCATGAGCTAAAAAAGGTTAGAGATTCAATAAACGCTGAAGTTAGAAGGCTGAAACAGGAAAGGACCCGGATAAGGGAAGAAATAGCCTACAAAATTGAGGAGCTCAAAAACGTACAAAACAAAATTAAAAGTTTAACAGCGAAAAAACCCTCAAAAAGTTTCAGCGCCATTCAGAGGGAGATCGAAGCCATAGAATGGAAAATTCAAACAACACCCCTAAGTCTTCATGAAGAGAAACAGTTAATTGAGCAGGTTAAACAGCTTGAAACCCAACTAGGTATTCACAGAAAAACTGAGCAGTTAAACCGGAAAAAGCTTGAATTAACAGCGGAATTGAAAGCTCTTGAAGCAAGAGCCAAAAGCCTCCGCGAAAAAATAATGAATAACGCAGAAAAAAGCCATCAAATTCACAGTGAAATGGTTAAAAGGTTGAAAGAAGCTGGAAGACTCAGAAATGAGGCTGGAAACACGCATAAATTCTTCTTGCAGGCAAAGGAGAAAATAAAGCCGATTAAAGAGGAAATGGAAAAAGTTGTGGAAGAGATAAAAATGCTTAGAGAGGCCATAGCTGCAGAGGATGCTGAAGAAAAAAGGAAGAGTGAAGAAAAGTTTCTAGAAAACATTGCTAGGCAAACGTTAGAAAAGCTGAAGCGTGGTGAAAAATTGACATGGGAGGAATTTAAGATTCTAACGGAGAGAGGCCTAGCATAAAATTAAAGTATCTTCCACCATCTATTGATTGGGAACAGAGGCCAATGACAGCAAAGGACGAAAAGGAAAGGGAAGAGAAAAGAATTCTGATTTTATGTGTAGACAGGGATGGGGATCTTGGGGTAAAAGCGGGAATTAAGACGCCTTTAATCGGAAGAAATGAAAACCTTAACGCTGCGGTGGCCCTAGCCTTAAAGGATCCGGAAGAATCTGACGCAAACGCCATGTTTGAAGCCGTACGCCTCTATGACCGTCTAACTGGTGAAGCCAAACCTGAAGAGGTTTTTGAAATAGCCACAGTATCCGGCTCTGAGTTGGGTGGGGTGGGCGCCGACAGAAAAATTGTTGCTGAACTGAGCGACGTTTTGAAAGCTTTCCCTGCAAATGAGGTGATTTTGGTCACGGACGGCTATTCCGACGAGGCTGTCTTACCCCTCATAGAGTCAAGGGTGCCCGTCTCCTCTGTTAGAAGAGTTGTCGTGAAACATAGTGAATCCATAGAGGAGACGGCAGCGCTGTTCACCAGATACCTCAAAACGCTTATGGAAAATCCCCGCTACTCCCGCATAGCGTTAGGATTGCCCGGTGTGCTTTTCCTGATTCTGGGCGTACTAGCCGTATTCGGCCTAGTCCACTATTACCTCATGGCCTTCGTCATTGTCTTGGGAGCGTACATGTTTGTGAAAGGCTTTGGTGTTGATAAGCTGGCAAAGAGGCTTTACACTTGGGCAAAGGAATATTCGCCTCCCCCTCTCCCAGTGCAAATCTCAGTCTTTTCAGCCTTAGCTGGTCTATTATGCATGGGAATAGGCGTATACCTCGGGCTAGACGCGGTGACAAGTTTGGAGTTAGATTTTTCCAATTGGTTGGGCGTCTTGCCACATGCTACGGGCGTCTTCATTATGCATTCTAAGGATCTCATGGTTGTAGGTGTATGTTTGGCCTTAACTGGGAGGGCTATACGCTGGTATTTCGAGAGAGACGCCCGTCTTTTGCGCAACGCTGCTCTAATAGTTTTGATTGGGTGGAGCAGGCAGATTCTTGAAGCTGCATCAAACATATTGATTAACCCAAGGGTTGGTTATGAGGTGCTGATCTTCTCAATAGTCATTGGCATCTTAATAGGCATAGCATCAATACTCGTCATACTTGTAGTCCACCGGTCGGCCAGAGAATTCTTCAGAAAAACGGCGAAGGAGCAAAGGGATGTTTGAAGAGGGCTAAGGTTGCAATAGTAGGAGGAACAGGCTTCGAAAGGCTGTTCACGAGTCCGGAAGAAATCATAGTGGGAACACCCTACGGCATCCCCCCACCCTTATCCATCGGGGAGATAAGCGGTAAAGGCGCTGTTTTCCTACCGCGGCACGGCCCGGAACACACCGCCCCACCCCACAAGGTCAATTATAGGGCAAACATTTACGCACTGCACCAGCTTGGAGTTGAAAGGATAGTAGCGGTGAACGCCGTAGGCGCCATAAACATGGACTTTAAGCCTGGTGACGTTGTCATACCCCATGATTTCGTCGACTTCACAAAACAGAGGCACGCAACATTTTACGACGAAGCGCCGGTCACCCACATCGACATGTCTAAACCCTACTGTCCAGAATTGCGCGAAACATTAATACAATGTGCTGAAAAGCTCGGCTTGCATGTTTGGAACCGCGCCGTGCTGGTTTGCACTGAAGGCCCCCGTTTTGAAACCCCAGCCGAGATTGAAATGTTTAGAAAGCTTGGCTTCGACATTGTTGGCATGACGGGAGTTCCGGAAGCAGTGCTGGCGAGGGAGTTAGAGATCTGCTATGCAACGGTCTGTTTTGTCTCAAACATGGCTGCAGGTATGCAGGAGCGCCTAACGCCAAAAGAGGTTTACGAGGTTTCCATGAAAGTCCAGTCGAAAATAGAACAACTTTTAATTGAAACCATTAAAGCTTTACCGATGGAGCGCAAAGGCATATGCCCATGTGTAAACGCATTAAATAACGCGAGGATTAATTGATGCTTAAAGCGGTGCTCTCAGCTATAGGCGTCTATAAAATTTATGAGAAATGGCTTTGGCACCAAGTTAAAAACCACGAGAAACCTGAACATATCGCGATAATCTTGGATGGAAACAGGAGATGGGCTTCAGAGAGGGAGCTTCCACCTTGGCTGGGCCATGAGAAAGGCGCTGAAAAAGTTGAGCAGCTTCTTGAATGGTGCCTAAAGCTCAACGTTAAGTCTATTACGCTTTACGCATTTTCAACGGAAAACTTCCGCCGCCCCAAAGAAGAGGTTGAAGAAATCATGCGGATCGCCAGCGAAAAACTTCAGAAGATCTTGAAAGATGAAAGAATCCACAAAAACGAGGTGCACGTGAAAGTTATTGGCAGAAGAAACATGCTTCCCGAAAACCTTCAAAAACTCATCGAAGAAGTGGAGAAATCCACTCAAAACTACAGCAAACACTTCCTAAACATAGCCTTCGCCTACGGGGGGAGAGCCGAAATAGTTGATGCTGCAAGAAAAATTGCGGAGAAAGTGCAAAATAAGGAGTTGGAACCAGAAAATGTCAGTGAAGAACTCTTCGAAAAATTCCTCTACACATCGCACCTACCAAAACAAGACCCCGACTTGATTATTAGAACTTCCGGCGAGGAGCGGTTGAGCGGTTTCCTCCTTTGGCAGTCAGCCTACAGCGAGCTGTGCTTCCTAGACGTGTATTGGCCCGATTTCCGCTTGATTGATTTGCTGAGGGCTGTGCGCACCTTCCAAAAGCGTAACAGGCGTTTCGGTGCATAGGATTTTTAGG
>JAWBRY010000054.1:0-2625 GCA_038843545.1 Bathyarchaeia archaeon
CCGCCTGGGCTACGGGTCTCCCGCTTGCCTCTATGAAAACTGGGTAGCCCATAACGGCCTTTGAAAGGAGGAGTTCCCGGAAGGCTTCCCTGTAGTGTTCTTGGGGTATTACGCCTTGAATCCACCTTTCAGCGAAAGGTAAGGTTCTAAAGTTTTCCTCAATTTGTTCCAGCAGTTTCTTTGCGTAGGGGTTTTTTAAGGGCTTCTGCTTTACGAAGCGGAATATTGTAACTTCGCTGCCGTTCTCCACCCTTCCCACGGCGTTTTGAACCGTGACGAAGGGTTCAATGGCGTAGGCTTCGCCGAGCCTAACCCTTGCGAGGGAAACATGCGCCACGTTTGGCAGCGATGTGCCGGCGTGCACCAGGTACCTGCCAACCTGATGGCCTGTCAAGTTTGATATGGGCTTGTAGCCTCTGGATTTTATGGCTTGCTCGATCACTGCTCCAAGCTTTGAGGTGGGCATGTCCGGCTGGATTGTTTCAATAGCCTTTTTAAGGGCGTGTTCGGCTGCATCCACCATGTCCCGAAGCTCGTGGTTGAAGCATATGGTTATGGCTGTGTCCGTCACGTATCCGTCCACGTGGGCGCCTATGTCCACCTTCACAATGGAGTTTTCCGGAATCAGCCTCTCGTCGCCCGGTGGTGAAGTGTAGTGGGCGGCCACCTCATTTATTGAAACGTTGCATGGGAAGGCTGGTTTTGCACCTTTGCGCCTTATGAGTTCCTCGGCTTTCTCGCAAACCTCTATTATCGGCATGTTTTCCCGGATAAAACCCTTAAGCTCCTCGCGGGTTTCACGGAGAATTCTGCCAGATTGGCGGAGCTTTTTTATGCCTTCTTCGTCCAAACTTTCCAATCCGCCTTTTTAACCTTTATTAACCAAACAGAAGCCTTTAAAAGTTTGATTGGGGGGAATGGCGAAGGTTACATGGTTTGGGCATGCAGCCTTCAAGCTTGAGTTGGCTGGCAGAACGGTTTTGATAGACCCTTGGCTTGATGAAAACCCCCGTGTCGCCGGTGAAGGCTTCTGAGGTAGGCGGGGCGGACATCGTTTATGTTACGCATGATCACGGCGATCATCTGGGCGACGCCATAGCCATCTGTAAGCGGACGGGGGGCGCCACTTTCGTTTCAACCTTTGAGCTTGGCAATTACGCTGGCGAAAACGGCGTTAAAGATGTTGCCGGCCTCAACATCGGCGGGTGCGTTGAAGTGAAAGGCATAAAACTGCATGTGGTGCAAGCCTTCCACACAAGCTTGAGGGGTGCCCCAACGGGGGTTGTCGTTGAAGGCGAGGGCAAAACAGTCTACCACGCCGGGGACACGGGCTTTTCATGGACATGAAGCTTATCGGCCAGTTGTATAAGCCGGATTTGGCGCTTCTACCCATAGGAGGCTATTACACCATGGGTGCTTTGGAGGCGGAAGCCGTTAAGCTCCTAAAGCCTAAGATGGTTATCCCCATGCACTACAAAACCTTCCACGTTTTGGCGCAATCGGCTGAAGAGTTCGCGAAAAGGGTGAAGAAAAAGGCGCCGAAAGTTAAGGTTGTAGTTTTAAATCCCGGGGAAAGCTTCGAATTTAACGAGGCTTAGATTTTCGGCCTGTATATTTTTGGTTCAAGGGTTGCGAATTCGCTTCCGCCTAGGTGGAAAATCATTTTAGCCCTTTCAAGGTCATAGCCTGTCGCGCCAAAGCATTTTTTGTCGGCGTAAGCCTCCACAACCTCACCTACGAAGATTATGTGATCTCCTGTTGGGTGTTTGCCGTAAAGCTTGCACTCCAAGTGGGCGATGCACTCCTTTATTATGGGCGGCTTAACACGTCTTGCCGGCAGCGGCGTCAAGCCAGTCTCCTTAAACTTGTCATGGCTCCTTCCGCTGACCGCTCCACAGTGAAATGTGGCGTCTAAAATATCCATGGTTGGAATGTTCACCACAAACTCACCTGTCTCCTCGATAAGGCTGTGCGAGTATCGGCGGGTTGCAATACTCACAGCCACCAGCGGCGGGCTTATGGATGTTGGCATGGCCCATGCAAGCGTTATGATGTTGGGTTTTCCATCTTTACCGACGCATGAAACAAGCACCGTGTGCATGGGGTGAACAAGCCTATAAGCGTTTGACAATCCAACATTCACAACATCTTTCCCACTCATTCGACATCATCCTCCATTCTCTAACGTTTTAGGTGGAACTTGTCTATTATGTTTCTGGCTTTCTCCCGGCGTTTCTGGTGTTCGGTTAAAAACTTCACAACCCTTTCGGCGAGTTCTGTCTTGCATTCGCCGCAGAGGATTTCTCCACCCCTACATTTCCTTTCTCTTTCGTCCAACTTGCTGTCGTCCTCTTCAAATAGGAAGTAGAAGTACTGGAAGACGGAGCATATGGCTGGGTCTCCGCCCATTTTCCGCTGCTCAGCCACTGTTGGTTTGCCTCCGGTGAAGGCGTTCCAAATCTTGCGTTTAACAACTTCAGGCGGGTCTATGGTGAATATGGAGGTCTCAGGCTCTGAGGCGCTCATCTTTCCGCCGGCGCCGAGGCCTGGCAGGAAGCGGCAGTGAATCTGCGCCGGCTTGTAGTAGCCGAGTTTTGGCGCTATGTCGCGGGTTATCCTCCAATA
>JAWBRY010000054.1:2635-4287 GCA_038843545.1 Bathyarchaeia archaeon
TGGAGGAAGCATGGAACCGCTTGGATGGCCGGCCAGAAAATCAAACCTATGTTCGTGCTTTCCTGAAAGCCGAAGGTGGCCTTTGCCGTTGAAAAGGTTACGCGTTTAGCCACTTCAAGGGCTATGTCGTAAAGCAAATCGATGTCCTCCACGTCGAAGATTATGTAGGTGTTTTGGGGCTCGAAGCCTAGGGCGATTAGGTCTAAAGCGTTTTCGTAGGCAAACCGCCTCGTATCCGCAAGTCTAAGCTCGTCGTCCACAACGAATTTCTCGTCGTCCGTCATCTGGAAGTAAAGCCTAGCCCCAAACTTCTCCTGCAAATGTCTAGTGAAAATCCATGGGATAAGATGTCCAATGTGAACTGGACCAGATGGGCCTCTGCCCGTGTAGAGAACAAATCGAATGCCTCTCTCATATAGGTCTAGGACGGTGTCGAGGTCGCGGTGGGAAAAGAATATTTTCCGCCTAAGCTGGGGGTGAAGCCCGCCGGTGTGTTTGGCTATTCTCTGCAAAAGCTCCTCGGTTAGGGGTTGAGTTCCAAACTCGCGGATCAACCGCTCATAATCTACTTTGCCCCTAACCTCCCATGGAGTGACAATCATCTCGTTTTTCTCTTCGCCGGCCAAAGTGCGCCCTCTTCAGTGTTTCTGGCTTCTAATACAATCCAACCATTTGTATTAAGTTTTGTGAGGTCAAGTCTTGAAATAAGCTATAAATATGCGGTTGATGTTCCACTTCATTGTTGCTGGTGAAGGGATGTCCCGCCAATTTCCGTGAAAAGTTGCACTTTTTCGGTCTTTGACGGGCATAGCTTAAAAAGGTTTGAAGGCTTTCTATGTAAGCGTCTCGGCACAGTTAAAGGCTTAACCAGTGGTTTGGGTGTTTAGAATGGCTGGATTAAGGCTCCACGAAAAGAAGACTTTAATGGCTTTAAGAATGCTTGACGGGAAGGCCTCCGTTGACGATGTGGCTGAAAAAAGCGGCCTAGCTCACTCCGCCGTTATGAGGGCTGCCCTAACACTTTCAGAGAAGGGCCTCGTCAAGGTCCATGAACAGAAATGGACTGCTGCCACTTTAAGCGAGGAAGGCGAATACTATGCTCAGTATGGTTTGCCGGAGCGCCGTTTGCTCCGAGCCTTGTTGAGGCTGGGCGGCGAGGCAGAGGTGGAAGAAGCCGCCCGAGAGGCTGGTTTAGACACCAAAATGGCGCCGATAGCCCTAGGCTGGCTTAAACGGAAAAACTGGGGCTCCATAAGGGGCAAAAAATGCACATTAAACGTGGAGGTTGAACCGCCTATCGGGGTTGATGAGAAACTTTTAGCCACAATATTCGAGAGGCGCTCCATAAAGGTTGAAGACTTGAGCGAAGAGCTCAAACAAGTCTTGGAAACCCTTCGAAAACGCAACCTAGTTGAGCTTGAGGAGAAAGCCCACCGTGAACTGGAGCTGACAGAAGAGGGCTGGCGGACAGCCAAAAAGGGCCTGAAGCTCGTTGAAGAGGTGACTCAGCTGACACCTGAACTCATAATATCCGGCCGTTGGAGAAACGTTAAACTCACAAAGTTTGACGTGACAGCCCCGGTGCCAGCCGTTTACCCGGGTAAAATGCATCCGCTACAGCAGATTATCCAACGCGCCCGCGAAATCTTTTT
>JAWBRY010000054.1:4297-8298 GCA_038843545.1 Bathyarchaeia archaeon
GCGAGATGATGGACACGTTTTATTTGGCATGTCCGCAAACCGGACGACTGCCACCCCAAAGGCTTGTGGAGGCTGTGGCGAAAACCCATGAAAACGGCTGGATCACGGGTTCAAAAGGCTGGGGCTACAAGTGGAGCTGCGAGGAAGCCAAAAAGCTTGTATTGAGGACGCACACGACGGCTGAAACCATAAAGTATTTGGCAACTCACAAGAAGCCGCCGATAAAAGTATTTTCTGTGGATAGGGTTTACAGAAACGAGCAGGTAACCTATAGGCATTTGGCCGAATTCCACCAGATTGAGGGCATAGTTGTTGACAAGAATGTGACACTGCGCGATTTGATGGGCACATTGAAAACCTTCTACACCAAGTTTGGCATCGAAAAGATCGAGTTTTGGCCAAGCTACTTCCCATACACGGAGCCTTCAGCCCAAGCCGTGGCCTACCACCCCAAGCTTAAACGTTGGATAGAGCTCTGCGGCATGGGAATGTTCCGCCCAGAGGTTTTGGCGCCCATGGGCATTAAGTGTCCAGTGCTGGCCTGGGGAGGCGGCTTAGAGCGTTTAGCCATGATTGAACTGGGCTTGGATGACCTTCGTATGTTGTATGCGAATAATGTTGGCTGGCTTAGGAGGACACCCCTATGCCAGTGATAAATCTTCGCGTGGAAAAGCTGGCGAAGTTTTTGGGCAAACCCGTAGCCGTCGAAGAGTTGGCAAAGTGGCTGCCGTGGCTTGGCTTCGACTTGGAGGAAATGGGCGAAGACTATGTTAAGGCGGAGTACAACCCAAACCGCATAGATTTCTGCAGCTACGCCGGTGTGGCCCGCGCCTTAAAGGGTTTTCTGGAGCTGGAGACAGGGCTGCCCGAATACCATTCCGAAGAACCCAAGATAACCTTAAACGTTGACAAGGCTGTTGCTGACGTTAGGCCATACATGCTTGCAGCCGTTGTCCGCGATGTCAAGCTGGACGAAGATGCGGTTGTGGAGCTTATGGAGATGCAGGAAGACCTCCACTGGGGTGTGGGGCGAGACCGTAAAAAGGCTTCTATCGGCATCCACAACTTGGACGCTGTTGAGCCGCCCTTCACATACACAGCCGTAGAATCCACTGGCGTAAAGTTTGTGCCGCTTGGCAAGACGGAGGAGATGACGCCAAAAGAAATCCTAGAAAAACACGAGAAAGGCGTGGCCTACCGCCACCTTGTCGACTGGGCGCCCAAATACCCGCTGCTCGTCGATAGGCATGGGCGGGTTTTGTCTATGCCGCCCATCATAAACGGCGAACTAACAAGAGTAAGCGAGAAAACACGGAACCTGTTCCTTGACGTTACTGGTCCAAGCCTTGAGGCGGTAGAGAAAAGCCTAACAGTTTTGGCCACGGCGTTGGCGGACATGGGCGGAAAACTCGAGAAAGTTATTGTGCGTTATCCAAACAGAACGCTGGTTTCGCCCAACCTTGAACCGGAAAAGATGAGGCTTAGGGTGAGCTACGCCAACAAAATGCTAGGCTTAAAGCTTTCCGTTAATGAGGTTGTTCGCTGTCTGCGGAAATGCCGCCTCGGCGTTGAACCCGTTGAAAAGGACGTTTTAGAGGTTGCCATCCCACCCTACCGCATTGACATAATGCACGAAATAGACCTTGTCGAGGAGGTTGCCATAGGCTACGGGTATTACAGGCTTGAGCCAACAATACCCGCCACAGTAACCGTCGGCGAAGAACATCCAGCCAACAAGCTGGCGGAAACGGTCCGCCAAATCATGGTAGGCCTAGGCTATTTGGAAGTTATGAACTTCACGTTAACCAACGAACGCGTCCATTACGAGTTTATGAGGTTGAAGCCCAAAAACCCGGTGCGCCTAGCCAACCCGGTCTCGGCCGAATACACCATCATGCGGGAGATGCTTTTGCCCGGGCTTTTGAAGAACCTAGCCGAAAACAAGCATGAAAGCTACCCGCAAAAGCTTTTCGAGGTATCCGACGTGGCAAAAATAAACCGCCGCCAAGAAACCATGTGCGAAAGATGTCTACACTTGGCGGCGGCGACATGCCACTCCACAGCCAACTACACGGAAATAAGGGCTGTCTGTGAGGCGCTCTTAGCCAACATGGGCTTAGCCAACTGGCAAATAAAAGCGGCGAAACACTCAAGTTTCTTGGAGGGCAGAACCGCCACCATCCACGTAGGCAACAAACGGGTTGGCGTGTTAGGCGAAATCCACCCACAAGTCTTAAACAACTTTGAAATTGAAAATCCAACAGCAGCCCTAGAAATAGATCTAGAATTGTTTATAGTCAATAAACAAAACAAGTAAATATTCTAAATCGAGCTTAACTGAAATCCCGATGAACTTTTAGGATTTGTTTTATGAAGTTGTTCAACGTAAACTTTTAAAATGTATGATTTCGTAATATATAATACATAGAGTTGAGAACCTGTTAAAAAATAACCACTATCCTTGCTTCAACGATGCTGGGACTCTGTGGAAATTCTTTTGTTGGCGCATCTGCGCCTAGTACTAATGCCAATCCAAGAATTGTTTATTGGGCAGATCCTATATTTGTCAATCAGACTGGTCTAAGTTGGTGGTTCTTTCCAAACCCAGATGCCTTTCATATTATGTGGTCGCTTTCAGGACGAATACTTTTGCTAGTAGTTAGCGAAATGGAAGTCTATGGCCCTTCCTATATGACGAAAGTTGTGGTGATCAACGCTAGCAACATGAAGGTAATCCACAAATTCTCAGCTCCCGGCGCCATTTGTGACCGCATGCAAAGCAGTTTTGCTATATCCCCAGATGAAACAAAAATTTTCTTTGGAAACATAAGCTTCGACCGAAACTATGTAGATATAGTTTCACTCAATCTAGACGGTTCAAATCCAACCCTTATAACGAGAATCCCCATAACCGTAGGTCAATTTTACAGACAGTTGTTGACGTTGCGCGTGACAGCACGTTTCTAGTTTACACAGAAGAATACTCGTACTATTCTGGAGAACAACATCGAAATGTCCTCGTTAGTTGCGTCAAAAAGTTTGATTTCACAACTAGAAATACGACTTTGATCTTTGAATTTGAGGGCAGCATCACAAGTTTGAAGATTGCTCCATCAAACGACAAAATAGCCTTCACATCAAACAAATACGGGTCTGGATATGGCTATGAGGGGCTCTATATTATTAACCTGGACGAAGCCAGCCTCATTAACATCACAACCATCGCAGACGCAAACCTTGCGCTTTGGGTTAATTGGGTATCCAGCGAAACTTTAACATACACTGAGGTATCAAACAAGATTTTAATGAGCGGCAACCCGTATGAATGGGCACCTGCCGCCAATCTAACCGCCGTAAACGTTGATGGGGGCAACAAGCGAATAATTTGTAAAGGTTTGTGCGGTTCACTTTCGCCAGTCGATGGTTCTTTGGTCGCCTTTCTGCGATTTTCAGACGTCAACGGTTTGAGGCTCATTCCATACCTTCTAAATATAAATCTTCAGATAACACCTAATCCGGACAGTGACGGAGACGGCTTACCAGATATAGACGAACTTCGGAACTGTCTTAATCCATGCAATCCCACAGACGTCCACGAAGACTATGACAATGACGGGTTAACCAACCTTGAAGAAATCATTTTTAAGACGGGGATGTTTAACCCCGATAGCGACGATGACAAGCTAAGCGACGGCGTCGAAGTGAAAGTTTTCCTAACAGATCCAACGAAGTGGGATACTGACGGCGATGGTGTAGGCGATGGTCTTGAGGCTGCAGCGACCGGTTTGAACGCTTTTGTCACTGTTCTGCCGGAAGGTTGGATTCGCATACAGCTCGAATGGCGGGGTAAGAGAATGTATGTTTCAACGAATTCTTCTGTGCTTGGCGTGGTTTTCGACTCCACGAGCATGGCGTTAACTGTTAACGTTGGCGGTCCGGATGGAACGGCGGGAGTGGCCAACATAACAGTGCCGATAGATATGATTAGCTCCCGTTCAGCT
>JAWBRY010000055.1:0-4490 GCA_038843545.1 Bathyarchaeia archaeon
ACCCGTATAACGTCGACGTTGTAGGGTATGCGCATCTCCCCTTCACAGAAGGCCCAATTACACATGAAACAAACAATTCTAGGAGGATGAGAATCAGGACTCATTTCACCATCACCTCTCCAAAGCGGCTAAAAGCATGGTTAAAATTTGCTCGTTGGAAAGCTTTTGCATGGATATAGCTTGCTCCGGACAGCGCGCCGCGCAAAGCCCGCAGCCCTTACAAAGCTCCTCGTTCACCTGCGCTACGCCTTTCTCGTTCTTTTTTATGGCGCCAACCGGACAGATAACAGCGCAAACATTGCAGCCAACACACTTGCCCTCGTCGACAACAGCCTTGTCGCCCTCGCATAAGTCCATGCTGGCAAGGCACTCGGCGCATGGACCGCAGCCCAAACATCGGAACGCTTCGAATCTTGCTTGGCGTTTCAGCTTTTCAAGGTAAGCCCTAGCCTCCTCAAAGCTTAGGTGCGGCTTCTCAACGGGGGCGTCGTATCTACGTTCCTTCTTCTCCAGCAGCCGCCAATCCTTAACCCACGTAGTCTCCTCGATTTTCTCTTCGTCCCTATCCTTCCTCAAGTCCTCACCCCTCAAATAACGGTGTATAGATACAGCCGCACGTTTTCCAGCACCAACAGCCTCAATAATGCTTGCTGGACCAGTGGCCACATCTCCACCAGCGAAAATTCCCGGAATGTTAGTTTCCAATGTTAAAGGATCAACCTGCAATGGTGGACCGCGTTTCTCTTTGCTTAAAAGTTCAGGCGGCAAGACGGAGGTTTCAACCATTTGTCCAAGGGCCGGAATAACCATGTCCACCTCATACTGGTGTTCCGAGAACGCTATGGGGATTGGACGTCTCCTTCCGCTTTCGTCTGGTTCGCCGAGGCGCATTCGTAAACATTCAACAGCCTTAACCCTTCCATTCTCACCAATAATCTGCTTCGGAGCCACCAAAAAATAGAATTTTATGCCATCCTTTTCAGCCAACTCCACTTCATGAGGAAGCGCCGGCATCTCCTCGCGAGACCGCCTATAAAGAATCATAACCTCTTTCGCGCCAAGTTTTTTGGCCGTCCTTGCAGCGTCGATTGCGGTGTTGCCTCCGCCTATGACTGCCACTCTTTCGCCAACCATTATTTTCTTTCCAAGGGCTATGGCCCTCAAAAAGTCCACAGCGTTTATAACGCCCTCTAAATCCTCGCCCGGCACATTTAACTTCATTCCAATCTGCGTGCCAATAGCAATGAAAATCGCTTCGTATCCATCATTTTTCAAGCTTTCAATGGTTATGTCCTTGCCAAACTCTACGCCAGTTTTGATTTCAACCCCTATGTCCTTTATGTAGGCAATTTCGTTTGCCACAACAAACTTTTCGAGGCGGAAGTCCGGTATACAGTAGCGCATCATGCCTCCAGGCTCATCCATCCGTTCAAAAACCGTAACCGGATAACCCATCTTTGCAAGCTCGTAGGCTGCAGCTAAGCCCGCTGGCCCAGCACCTATAACGGCAACTCTTTCACTGTACTTTTTGGGCACAGGTGTAGCGACAACTCTTCCCTGCTCGCGTTCAATGTCCGCTACAAGCCTCTTTAAAGCGCGTATGGCAACAGCCTGGTCAAGATTAACCCTAGCACAGGCATCCTCACAAGGGCTGAAGCAAACTCGCCCACAAATGGCTGGAAAGGGCAAGTCCTTTCTAATTACTTCAACAGCCTCTTTGAACCTACCCCTCTGAATAAGGGAGACATAGGCTTGAACGTTAACGTGCGCTGGACACGCCGCCCGACAAGGCGGCAACTTCCTAATTTCCTTCGAAGTTTTCTCCATCAATTAGATCGCCTTCTTAGAAGCATACTTTGATATAATACCCAATATATTAACTCATCTAAACTAAAAATGGCATAAAGGTAGCTTAAATTTTTTTTAAAAAAGAGGAATTAGGAGCTACTCGCGAAGCCTTCCCTCAAGCTTGCTAACCCACTTGTTATACTCCCTTGAGCTTAGGAGACTTTTGAGCTCCTCCTCAAGCGTCAACGAGTTTTTGGGCTTGATTTCCACTATCCAACCTTCGCCATAAGGTTCCTCATTTACCAGGTAGGGTTTATCCCTCAATTTCTCATTAACCTTAACAATTTTGCCGCTTACAGGAGCATATAAATCAAACATAAACATCCAGGTTTCAACAACTCCAAAAGGCTCCATCTTGGCAACTTCTTTTCCAACGGGTTCTGTCATGATGTTAGCTATACCTTTTAGATGTCTCTGGGCATAATCCGAAATGCCTACACGGATGTTTCCTTCAGGGGTTATCTGCGCCCATGTATGTTTCGGTGTGTAAAGCAATTGTTCCGGAATCGCCAAAAGTTCCTCACGTTTTGCGGCTGGAATACCCTCAGCCCGTATTAGCTCCTCCAGACGCAACCTAATAGCCTCTGAGACAAACTCTGATATACTGCGGTAACGTCCAGTCCTAATGATTTTCTCGATCTCCCTTATCAGCTCCTGCCTTATGCTCACGGTTTTCCATTCAGACATTTCACATAAACCTCCTTTACATCTGCGTGATATATAGAATAAAGCGAAAAATATATATCTAACGTAAATAGAAAATATAGAATAAATAAATATGCTAAGGTAAATATCGTAAATAGAGGAATATTCATGGAAATTAGAAAAGTTCAAAGAGTTGGACGCTCAACAATTACAATCTCCCTTCCAAACGAGTGGGTAAAAGAACATGGCATAAAACCAAAAGACATAATTTTCATAATCCCTGAAAGGGACGGTTCTCTAAAAATAATGCCAAGGCATGTGGCTCAAAGGGAGGAAGCTGACGAATATATTGTTAATGCTGACGCATGCTACGAGCCTGGAATGCTCGAAAGAATCATTGTTGGAAGCTATATTCTGGGACGTGACGTTATACGTGTAATTTCAGCAAACCGCATTGGGAAAAATCATGTTGACGAAGTGCGGAGAATTGTTCAAAAGCTTATAGGCTTGGGGATTCTTGAGGAGACCCCGAAGAACATTCTTTTGCAGTGTTCCATCGACGTTACGAAGTTTAAGCTTGACATGCTCATTCGAAGGCTTGCCCTTATAGCGTCCACAATACTTTCTGAGGCCATGCTGGGCTTCAAAGAGAAAAATTATGATTTGGTTGAAGAGGCTATAGCCCGAGAAGACGAGGCAGATAAGATCTACTATTTGGCGGTGCGGCTGCTTTTGTCGGCTCAGGTTAAGCCAGCCATAGCCGAAGAGATCGGCATGGTTGACTTGATTTTCATACCGGCGGCTAGGCTTATACTGCAGTATTTGGAGCTTGTGGCAGACTACTCTGAAGACCTAGCCCGAGAGGTTCTGGAAATGGAAGTTTACAGAAATATGCTTCCGGAAGATGTTGTTAACAGGATGTTTCATCTAAGTGAACTATCACAAACAATTTTCCAAAAGGCCGTTGAGTGCGTTTTCACAAGGGATTTGAAGGTTGCAAACCAGCTTTTGGAAATGGGAAAAATGCTTGAGGTGGATTCAAACAGACTTATGCGGGAAGCCCCAGAAATCCCCTATGTGAGGTCTATTTTGTCGTGTCTAAGCAAAATCGCTGACAAAGGCGCAACAATAGCCGAAATAGCCATAAACAGAGCGTTGGAAGACCCAAGCAAATATGCGGGCGACGTGGTTCGTGCAGTAAAACATGTTAGAACTTTGCCCTTGACCATTGAAAAGAAGTAGCCTTCATAATAAGCTAGTCTTAAGCTATATTTAAAACAAACAAGGTTAAATAGAATTATGATAAATATTCTATTTAGAGGAAGCTTCATGAGTGAAGATTTCGAAGAAGCTTTACGAAACATCGACGTGTTTTGCAGAGTTTTAGCCAAAAAGTTGGTGGAAAGCCTAAAGGAGGAGGAAGAAGCCTATAAAGGAAATCCCTTGGAACCTATTGAAAAGCTCTTGAAGAAGAAATACGTGTTTGAAGAAAGGTTTGAAAGCCCGACTGTTAAACATTTTATCCCGCTCCCCCACATTGAAGAGCCTTTAATAGATGTTTTTGAGGACGAAAATTACGTTAAGGTTTTAATGCAGTGTCGCTGCAGAGATCACAGAATAACTGTTAACAAGGCTGATGATGGCCTGCAGATATGTGTGGAGGACGTTTGTTGGAAGCTTGACCTTCAAGTTGAGGAGTTGCAAGTTGAAAACGTGGTTATGCGATGTAATAACAATAAGGCATTGGAGGTTGAAATTCCAAAAATCAAGACGACTGTGAACTATAAAAACTAGAATTGTTAGACCGTTACGCCTTTCTGCCTAATTCTTCTACGGCAAGCCTCTTCCTCAGCGCATTTTGCACATGTATAAATAACGTCAAACTCGCTTTTGCTTGGATTTTCGGGGTTAACGATGAACACAAAGCACTCTTCACCCCTCTTAATGACTCCGCCACAACAGAAGCACTTATGCTCTTTAAGGGCTGTAGTCTTCAT
>JAWBRY010000055.1:4500-6072 GCA_038843545.1 Bathyarchaeia archaeon
CCCACCAGCTTTTAACACTTTCTAGCAATGCTAAGAAAAAGTTGTGAATCGCCCTTCAGCCTATTTTCTCCAAAACCTTGTCTACTTTCACTTTGTGGAAGTCCAGGGCCAGTTCTTTTGGCTCCACGCCTAGGCTTAGGCTTAACAGCTCGGCATAGTGAATTATTGGCAGGTTATATTCTTCCTTGTATGTGGTTTTTATGAGCATTTGTCCAAGGTCTAGGGTTAGAAAGCAGAAAGGGCATAGGGTTGAAATGCAGTCTGCTCCCGCATTATAGGCGTTAACGATTTTGTCTCGTGCTATGGCTAGGGCTACATCGTCCGCATAGCCTCTAAGAAGCCCACCGCAGCAGCGCAGCTTGTTCTTATATGGTATGCTTTGGGCGCCCAAAGCCTCAATTAAGGTGTCGAATATGCGGGGGCGCTCTGGGTCATCAAAGCGCAGTATTTCGCTTGGTCTAAGCAAGTGGCATCCGGAGAAGGCGGCTACCTTAAGGCTGTTTAAGGGTTTAATGACATTTTGTTGTAGGTGGTCTAAGCCTATGTCGTTCATGAGCACCTGCAAGTAATGTCTAACATCTTTTGCGCCTTTGAACTCTTTTCCGGCGTTGGACAGGATTTTGTTTATTTTTTCGCGGAGTTCCCGCTTTTCTTTAAGGAGGCGGTTCGCGATTGTTAGGGATTCAAAACATCCGGTGCAAAGCGTTAGAATGTTTAGGTCTGCTTCTTCCGCTAGACAGATGTTGTAGGCGGCTACCGCAAGGCTTGTTTCCAAGTCTATGGACTGGATGGGCGGCGGTGCACAGCAGGTTGCTCCCTCCATATCTACGAGTTCTATCCCAAGTTTTGTTAGAGCTTTCCTCGCCGCCAGTTCATATTGGGGCTGCCGGGCCGGTATCGTACAGCCTAAAAATAGAGCGTAGCTTGTCACTGGGTTGCCTCCCCCCTTTTGAACATTATCTTGTCGAAGCCCGTTGCCGCCAATATTTTTCTTAGAGCTTCTAGGTTTGCCGGTTTAAGCGGCGGCAGCCCAAATTCGGTTCTTTTCTTTTCAATGAATTTTGATATAGGGGCTAGGCGGCCTTCGTTCATGAGTCCCGTTGCGAATTCGGCGTATATGGCTGGTATGTTGCCTTCTTGGATGGCTGTGTTTCTTAGGGCGTATATTACGTCTGCAACCTCGACTTTTTGGGGGCACCGTTCTTGGCAGTTGTAGCATGAGGCGCAAAGCCAAATGGCATTGCCTTTAAGGACTTCGTCTCTCTGTCCAAGCAAGGCTAGCCTTAGAACTTGGCGGGGATTATAGCGTTCTGTCGTTCTTGCGACTGGGCATGTGCTGGCGCATGTGCCGCACTGGTAGCAGTGGGTTATGGTTTCCCCGCCGAGTCTGCTGATTATTTCCCTTACAAAGTTGGGGGATTTTTCTTCGGCCATTTTCGCATTCCCTCTAGTTCCTCGGCTTTTAAGCTAGTTGTAGTGGGCCTAGTTTCTCCACTTTTTCGGTCATAGTTTTGGCGGCTTCGGCGAACTTGTCGCCTTCAATGAAGACTAAGTTGAACATTTCAAGGCGTT
>JAWBRY010000055.1:6082-8132 GCA_038843545.1 Bathyarchaeia archaeon
CAGCCCACCACCATGACGCCTTGGGCTCCGGCCTTAAAGGCCTCAAGTATGTGCTGGACTTGGACTACGCCAGTGCATGGAACCCGAAGCACTCTGACGTTGGCTGGATAGCTCATCATAGCCATTCCAGAAGAGTCCACTGCTGCGTGGCCGCACTCTGCACATGCGAAAGCCAGCACAAGAGGCTTGGAAGTGCCGTTGATGGACAGCAGCGCCTTTATCTGGGCGGATATTTGGCTCGGCTTTAGATGGCGGAGCTCTATGGCGCCTACGGGGCACGTGCCAACACAGACGCCGCAGCCCTCGCAGAGGAGCTCCGAAACTTTCGCGGCGAAGTGGCCGTCTCCTTTGGGTTCCAGCGTTATGGCGCCGTATGGGCATGTTACTGGGCAGAACTGGCAGTTTCCACAGTAGTCTTGGTTGACGACAGCCACCTTCAAGGCTTTTGTGATTTTGCCGTTCATGAGAAACTTGGCCGCCTTCACAGCCGCAGAGTGGGCGTGAAGCGAGGCCGTCGGCACATCCTTCGGAAAGACGGCGCCTCCGCATATGAATATGCCCCTCCGCTTTGTTTCAGTCGGCCTTAGTTTGGCGTTATACTCTTTGAAAAAGCCGTCTTGGTCAAGCTCTATGCCCAATATTTGCGCCAGCTCCTTCGTGTCTTCTGATGGAACCATGGCGGTGGCTAAAACCACCAAGTCGGCTTCAAGCTCCAAAAGCCTTCGCAAAAGCTCGTCTTCAACCTCAACAATCAGCGTATTCGTGGCTGGGTCATGGATTATTTCGGAGGGTCTTCCCTTAACGAATTTGACGCCCATTTCACGGGCTCTCTCATAATAATATTCGTGTTCTCTGCCAGTCGCGCGAATGTCAATGTAGCATATGGTTACATCAGCGTCTGGAAAAGCCTCCTTAATCATGGTTGCATGTTTCAGCGAAATCATGCAGCAAATGCTTGAACAGTAGGGATTCCAACGCTTGTCCCTTGAGCCCACGCACTGCACAAAAACAATGCGCTTGGCTGGTTTTCCATCTGAAGGCTTGATGGGCACGCCGCCTG
This sequence comes from Bathyarchaeia archaeon, assembly GCA_038843545.1. Lineage (GTDB taxonomy): Archaea > Thermoproteota > Bathyarchaeia > Bathyarchaeales > Bathycorpusculaceae > DRVP01. The sequence continues at coordinate 7,143 of JAWBRY010000055.1, forward strand.
TTGGACCAAAAGCGTCCAGCATTCTCGCCAGTTCAAGGTGAGTTACCACGTCGGGGAATTCATCGTAATGGTATTCTTTAATGACACTTGGGTCGTATTCGCGGAAGCCCGTAGCCACAATAATGCTGCCAACGTTAAACGTCACCTGTTCGGGTTTCTGGTCCAAGTTTATGGCTCTTGTCGGACAAACTTCCACGCATATGGCGCACTCATGGAACTTGCATGCTTTAGCGTCTATAACGTAGGCTGGCGGGTAAACCAGCGGCTTGTTTATGTAAATGGCCTTCCGCTTCGAGAGCTTAGCGTTATATTCATCTGGTACTTCTACCGGACAGATGCTCGTGCACAAGTCGCAGGCCACACACTTTTTCTCGTCCACGTAGCGGGGTTTCCGTTCAACAGTCACCTTAAAGTTGCCCGGACTGCCTTCAACCTTCACGACTCTAGTATTTGTCAGAATGTTTAGGTTTGGAATCTCCGACAAGCCGGAACGATAAACACACTTCCTCGAAGTCTGGGTTACAACCGCAAGGCTTGCTGGAGACTGAATGCATATGGCGCAGTCATCTGTTGGGAAGAAGCGCACAGCCTTTGCTGCTAAACCGCCCAAAAACGGCTCTTTCTCAACAAGGTAGACTTGGAAACCCATATCCGCCAAGTCTTCGGCTGCCTGCATTCCAGCTGCCCCACCGCCGACTACGAGGACGGATTTGACTGCTGGAAACTCGGCCTTCTCTATTGGCTCCATCAGCTTTGCCTTTTCAATGGCTGCCAAAAGCATTGCCTTGGCTTTCTCGGTTGCCTCTTTAGGTGTGTCCTTGTGGGGCCATGCACAATGGTTTTTGAGATCTACAACCTCCACCAGGTGCGGGTTAAGCCCAGCCTCCTCAACAGCTTTTGCAATAGCCACCTCGCTTATTTTTGGAACAGTTTCCGCGACAACCACTCGGTTAATCTTCTTGGCTTTGACGGCGTCCACGATTGCTTGGA